>CAYTRL010000590.1:0-2832 GCA_964439795.1 uncultured Thermodesulfobacteriota bacterium | reverse complement strand
GCGGTGCTCCGGTCCGGGGCCCTGCGCCAGGGACCGGAGTGTGACGCCTTGGAAGAAGAGTTCGCGGCAAAAGCCGGGGCGAAATACGCGGTCACCTGCTCTTCCGGTACGGCCGCCCTGCACCTGGCCTACATGAGCTTCCTAGCGCCGGGCGACGAGGTGCTGGTGCCTTCGCTCACCTTTTTTTCCACGGCCAGCTCCGTGGTGGCCGCGGGGGGCACGCCCGTGTTCTGCGACCTGAACCCGGAGACCCTGACCATCGACCTGGAGGATGCGGAACGGAAAACCACGAAAAAGACCCGGGCGATCTCCCCGGTTCACCTTTACGGGAACCCCTGCCCTGTCCCCGCGGTGCGCTCGCTTGCGGTGAAGCACGGGCTCCGGGTGGTCTGGGATGCGGCCCAGGCGCACGGGGCCGCCTACGACGGGCGGGATGTGGGAAGCTTCGAGGACTTTGTCTGCTACTCGTTCTACCCCTCCAAGAACATGTTCGTCGGGGAGGGCGGGATCACCACCATGCAGGACCGGGACCTGTACACCCGGATGCGTTTCATGCGGTCCCACGGCGAGACCGAAAAATATATTCACACCATGATGGGGCTCAACTACCGGATGTCGGACGTGGAAGCGGCCATCGGGAGAAAGCAGCTCCGGCGCCTGGACGGCATGCTGGACGCCCGGCGAAGAAACGCGGCGGCGCTCACGGCCGGCTTCCGGCAGGTGAACGGGATCCGGACCCAGGCCCTGGAGGAAGGTGCCCTGCACGCCTACCACCAGTACGGCATCCTGGTGGACGAGGCTCGGTTCGGCATCTCACGGGATACGCTGAGCCGGCGGCTGACCGCGGCCGGCATCGCCAACGGCGTGGTGTACCCCCGGGGACTGCACGCCCAGCCCGTGTTCCAGGAGATGCTGGGGAAACAGGAGTTGCCCGCCACCGAGGCCGTTACCCGGCAGGTCCTCTGCGTCCCGGTCCATCACGGGCTCAGCGAGGAGGACGTGGAGCGCATCGTGGAGGCGGTCCGGCAGGCGCCGCAAATGGACGAAACTGCCTGAGGAACAGCCTCTAATTCATTCCCGCCGGATCAGGTGCCGAACTCCCAGGATTGCAGATACTCTGTCTGCTCGTTGCTCAGTTTGTCGAATTCCACGCCCATGGACGCCAGTTTGAGCCGGGCGATCTCAAAATCGATCTCCTCGGGGAGCACGTGAACCTTGGGTTCCAGGGTTTTGTGGTTCTTGACCAGATGCTCGGCACCCAGGCACTGGTTGGCAAAACTCATGTCCATGACACTGGAGGGATGTCCCTCGGCACAGACCAGGTTGACCAGACGCCCCTCTGCCAGGAGGTTGAGTTTTCTGCCGTTCTTCATGACATACTGGGTGACGCCTTTTCGGATCACACGTTTGCTCTTCTTGAGCTTTTCCAGCGCGGGGATCTCCACCTCCACGTTGAAGTGGCCCGCCTGGGAGAGTATGGCCCCGTCCTTCATCTTCTTGATGGCCCCTTCATGGATGACGTTGATGTCGCCCGTGACCGAGCAGAAGATATCGCCGATGGCGGCGGCCTTGGCGATCGGCATCACCTGGAAACCCTGCATGACGGCTTCCAGGGCCTTCAGGGGGTTGACCTCCGTTACGATGACCCGGGCGCCCATGCCGGCCGCCCGCGATGCCAGTCCTCGACCGCACCAGCCGTAGCCGCACACCACAAAAACACTGCCCGCATAGAGGCGGTTGGTGGCCCGGGTGATGCCGTCCAGGGCGCTCTGTCCCACCCCGAACGGATTGTCGAAAATGTGTTTGGTCTTGGACTCGTTGACCGCCACCACCGGGAAACGGAGCTTGCCCTGCCGGGCGATGGCGTTGAGCCGGACCACCCCGGTGGTGGTTTCCTCGGTGGCCCCGATGATATTCGGGTTCTTCGAGGCAGGCTGCCGGGTAATGAGACTGGCCACGTCACCGCCGTCATCCAGCACCAGATGGGGTTGGTATGCCATTCCGGTGTTTATGTATTGATAGAACTCCTTTTTCTTCACCCCGCATTTGGCGAATACGGGAATCTTGTGATATTTCACCAGGGCCGCGCACACGTCGTCCTGGGTGCTCAGCGGGTTGGAAGCGGCCGCGATCATCCTGGCCCCGGCGGCCTTCAGATTGATGATCAGGTTGGCGGTTTCCGTGGTCATGTGCAGGCAGGAAAACACCGTGAAGCCCGCCAGGGGTTTCTCCTTGGTGAAACGCTTGCGTATCTTCTTGAGGACATCCATGGTTTCGAAGGCCCAGTCGATACGGTCCTGGCCGGCCTTGGCAAGCTTCAAATCCGCGACGCTGTAATCCATTGTTGCTCCTTTTTGCCTTCTCTGAAGATGGTTCACGGGGCCGCTGCGAACTCTTCTGCCGACCCTGGCACCCGAAAACACGCCGGAGATGTGAAAACAAACAGGGTTTTCCCGGCGTGTTTTTCACCGCCCCCTCCCCTAGGCGCCGGGGGATGGATCGTTTCGAACCGCATGGGTCATCGACGCAGCATCTTATGTTGAACCTTATATGATCTTAAAAAAAAGCAATGATTGTCAAACACCATTTGAGACTGAGCGATATTGTAAAGGTTCTGAACCCTTGGGAGAAAAAACCATGGCCATCCGGATCGTACGGCCCAGGGGTTCCCGCGCCGGCGGCGAACGGTTGCGGGAAACGCTTGACAAACCGGGACCCGAACTTCTTATTATAATCAAGAGATTTCTTTCAAAACATTTGTGTCGGGCGGATGCGCCGCGGGATGGTTCCATCCGGGAGGAACCGGGATGAGGTGCCCACATTGTGGGAAAG
>CAYTRL010000589.1:0-2832 GCA_964439795.1 uncultured Thermodesulfobacteriota bacterium | reverse complement strand
ACCAGGAACGCGGTGGACCACAGCAGGGAGTAGGCGATCACCTGGTCCGGCGAGCCCACGTTACCCACCTTCACGAACAGGAACCAGGCGATGAGCTGCGGCCCGCCGTATCCGCCCACCCCGATGGGCTGGAAGATCGAAAGCACAATGATGGGGATGCCGATCAGGGCGATGGGCAGGGCAGGGTCCATCCCCAGCGCACGGATGGCGATGTAGTTGGAAACGAGCGTGGAAACCAGCACCACCGCCCGGGCCAGGTAGCACCGGCCCATGTGATGCCATCGGGCCAGACCGAAGGTTTGCAGCAGGCGGCCCGCCCCGCCGATGGAGCCCTTGATCCCGGCCGCTTCCCGGGGCGCGGCCCGGTCCGCGTGGAAGCGGGCGGTCATCCGCCGGCCCGGCGGGGTCTTCCAGAAGAGCAAGTTGCCCGTGACCAGGGCCCAGAACAACAGGCATCCCGCCAGCCAGGCGATCCCGATGTGCGGTATGAGGTTCTCGACGTACATGTTGTAGAGCACAGCGGGGGTGATGACGCTGAAGATGGCGGACAAGTCCATGACGAAGGTCCAGATGTTGGAACTCACGGTCTCGGTGACCGGGACCTTCTTCACCCGCCACATGTACAGGGGGAAGAGCGCCTCGGCCAGGGGGGCCAGACCCACCTGGATCACGTAGGGCGCTCCCCGGACCTCCATCATCTCCCGCATCTTCAGGTCCGGCGCGTTGAACCATCGATAGGCCATCCCGAAGCTGAACACGTCCCCGAAAAAGAAGAGGATCGTGTGCAGGACCATGACCGGGAGGAACAGGCTCAGGTTGGCTCCCTTCACCATGGCCCAGATCTCGGAGAGCTTCACCCGCTTCACGTAGTTCACCGAGACACCGCCCCCGTCCGGGATGCGGGAGCGGTCCAGGCGCCGGATCATCACCGTGTCCCGGTCCGGATGTTTTCGGAATGTGAAATCCGCTCCGTCGGGACAAAGGTTGCGGTCCGCGGATTCGCCCTCCGGGAATCCGCAGTAGGTCTCGGTACCGTCGTGGCTCCGGATCTCGATGGTGTCGATCTTGACACCGGCCCCGGCCAGCTCGTTCCAGTGGCCCTCCTTCAGGATATGCCGCTCGTCCACCACGTTGCTGGAAAGGCCGGTGAACACCCAGATCAGGATGACGGCGGTGAACAGGTAGGGCAGGGCCTGGCTCAAAACGGATGGTTTCTTGATGGGGGGGGCGTCCCGGGGCGGCGGATGTTCCATGTATTCCCCTGTAATGAAAAAGCGAAAAAGCTGTGTTCAGTATGTAGAAAAAGGAGTGTAGAGGCGTGCCGGGAGCGTGTCAAGGACCGGGCCCCGCACGGGGCTGGATACCGGTTCAACGTTGTTTTGACAATGTACGGGAGCGTGGGATAATTGCCCCACCCGGATTTCGGGTACCCCCGCTGAGAAAGGGATTCTCGGCAATACGAACAGATCGGGAGCAGACATGAACGATCGTAGAGAGAGGCTTCGGGATCTCCTGCTGGAAAAATCGTACATCTGCCGCCCGGAGCAGCCGTTCACGCTGGCGTCCGGCAGGAAGAGCCCTTACTATGTCAACTGCAGGCCTGTATCGTTTCACGCGGAGGGGATGAACCTCATCGGGGAGATCCTCTTCGAACGGATCCGGGAGCTGGACGTGCAGGTCATCGGCGGCATGACCATGGGCGCGGACCCCATCGCGCACGCGGTCTCCCTGATCAGCTTTCAGCGGGGCGCGCCGGTCCACTCCTTCAGCGTCCGGAAGAAGGTCAAGGAGCACGGCGTGGCCCGCTCCCAGGGGGTGGAGGGGGCGGTGGCTCCGGGACAGCGGGCCGTGGTCATCGACGACGTGATCACAACGGGCGGGTCCACCGTCCAGGCGATCGATGCGGTGGAGTCCTTTGGCCTGGAGGTGGTCCGCGTCCTGGTCCTGGTGGACCGGGAGGAGGGCGGCCGGGAGAACATCCGGGCCCGGGTGCCAAGCGTGGACGTGGAAGCGGTCTTCACACTCTCCGATTTGCGGGGGTGAGCCGTTCCCGTTGCATCCTCCAGTAAAGCGCCGGCCGGGAGGAACGGCATGCAAAACGGTTCCGTCACCGACAAGCCGGAGCAGCCGGTTCGGTACAAGCCGATCGTGTACATCATCGGGCTTACGGCGGCGCTGGCCGGCCTTCTGTTCGGCCTGGACATCGGCGTAATCTCCGGGGCCCTGCCCTTCCTCAGCAAGGAGTTCGGGATCGGCACCCTTTCCCAGGAGACCGTGGTGAGTTCCCTGCTCTGGGGGGCCACTTTCGGGGCGCTGGTGAGCGGGATCTTCACGCTGCGGCTGGGCAGGAAGAACACGATGCTGATCTCGGCCGTGATCTTTGCCCTGGGCTCCATCGGTTCCGCGGTCTCTCCCGGCGCCGGGGTCCTTATCGGCGTGCGGTTCTTCCTGGGCATCGCGGTGGGGATGGCCTCCTTTACCGCGCCCCTTTACCTCTCGGAGATCGCGCCCCCGCGCATCCGGGGGGCGCTGATCTCCATGTACCAGCTGCTGATCACCATCGGTATCGTGATGGCCTTCCTGAGCAACACCTACTTTTCCACGTACGCCGTGATCGGCGGGATCAAGGGCGAGCACTGGAGATGGATGCTGGGGGTCCTGGTGCTGCCGGCTTCCTTCATGTTTCTCGGTATCTTTTTTCTTCCCAAGAGCCCCCGCTGGCTGATGCTGAAGGGCCGGAGGGAAGAGGCCGGGACCGTGCTTCACCGGGTTCGTTCCTCCCCGGAGGAAGTGGCCCGGGAACTGAAAGAGATCGGGGAAAGCCTGGAGCAG
>CAYTRL010000588.1:0-2835 GCA_964439795.1 uncultured Thermodesulfobacteriota bacterium | reverse complement strand
ACACCGCGCCCTGGTGGGAAACGTATTGGTCCGGTTACAGCCAGCCGGGCATGAAACACATACTGGGCAGCTACACGGGCGGTCTGTTCGGAGAAATGCCCTTTATCGATGTCAGCGCTACCCAGTGGATCTACGACGCTGCCATCAACTTCGACGGGTACTGGGTCTGGTTTGAGCACTGCTGGGGACC
Source organism: uncultured Thermodesulfobacteriota bacterium (assembly GCA_964439795.1). GTDB lineage: Bacteria > Desulfobacterota > DSWW01 > DSWW01 > DSWW01 > CAYTRL01. The sequence continues at coordinate 2,645 of CAYTRL010000588.1, read as the reverse complement.
CAATGACTACCGGGTCTATCGGGCCGCCGAGGAACGGATCCGGGCGACCGAGAACAAGGTGGGGGACTTCCTGCTCCGAGGCCAGCCGGACCACCAATTCGTCTGCGTCGTGGAGCAATCGGGAGATCCTCTGCTCGGCCGCAACATCATCCATCGCTCCTACCACTTGGGTGACCGGCACCTGGTCCACCTGAACAACGTCAATACCGATTTTCCGGCGGAGGCACTGGTACGGTTTGGTCGACTGCCCGCGGATTCCAGATGGACCGTGCAAGATCCCCTGACGGAGTTGCACTACACGCCCGCTCAGGGGGAGGTCCTTTGGAGCAACCAGGATCTCATGCGAGGCCTTCTGCTTCCCATGGAGAAACGCTCCGAGGCTTGGTTGCTGCTTACGCCAGCACCCGATAGCCCGAGAGTCCCTGCGACCAGGACCCTCTATGCCGGAACCATGAAGGGGCATCCTGACCGGGCACCCTCCCCAGGGCCCTTGCCCGGCGGCTCTTCAGGAGGCGGCTCTTTCCCGCTGGTCTATCTCAAGACGGGTCCCTTGGGATATCCCGCTGGAACGGTCAGCCCGAACCCGGTGATTGGCACCTCGGTTCATTATCTCGATGCGGCCGGCGGCGGATCGGAGGCCCAGGAGTTGTTCGGGACCAAGGGCAACTCCTGGTCTCCGGTACGGTCGCCCGATGGCCGGCGGATCGCCTTTTCCTGTTATGTGAACGGGAAGGGCCAGATCTACGTGATGAATAGCGACGGTTCCCGTCCCTGCAATATCAGCAGCAACAGCTTCTGTGACCGGTCTCCAACATGGTCTCCGGACGGCGAGAGGATCGCCTTTGCTTCCGACCGGGACGCCGATTGGGAAATCTATGTGATGAACGTCGACGGCACCGGGCAGCGGCGCTTGACCCGCTGCCCCGGAACTGACCGGGCCCCAGTCTGGTCGCCCAAGGGCCAACGGATCGCCTTTGAGAGCAATCGGGAGGGCGACTTCGATATCTACGTGATCAATGCTGACGGTTCGGGGGAGAAACGTCTGACCCGACGGGCGGGCAACGATTACGAGCCCATCTGGTCACCGGACGGACGGAACATCGCCTGCACCGCGTTTGTGGGACACTACGGGGGGATGCGCGACGTCGTTGTCATGGACGCGGACACCGGCTCCAGTGCGCATCCGCTGGGGTTGACGAAAGCGGCCAAGGAATGGTCGCAGTTCAAGGACATGACCTCAATCTGTTTCTCTCCTGACGGCCAGCGGATTGCCGGAGCGTTCGGCTACTCCAATCCGTGGGTGTCCCGGCAGACGGGCGTATTCACCGTGGCCGTCGACGGCACCGACCTGCGCATCCTGGTAGAAAAGGAGCCACTCAAGCCCCGTCCAGGCGGGCAGGCCGGCGGAGCGGCTCGTCATGCGATGATAGGAGGGTGGTACTACAATGGCAGTGCCTCCAGACGATGGCTGCCGAAGACCTTCAGCCACGTGAGTTGGTCTCCGGACGGGAGCAGGCTGGCATTCTCCTCTGACATGGACGAGAGCGGTTACTTCTTCTTCTACACGATCGACGCTGAGGGGAAGAACCTGACCCGGCTGGACGCCACCATGTCCCCGGCCGGGCCGCACAACCGGTTGCCCGCGGAGCCCGGCTCCGCCGATACCGGGGTCGTCAAACGGTCCGTCTTCGGGGCCACGCCGCCAGCGGAAGCGCATTACGTGGATGGGACGGACTGCCAGAGCCTTCTCCCAAAGCTGAGACTGATGGCCAATCTGCCGGTGGCTGGTTGGCTGTTCAAAGACGATCCGGGGAAAGTCGGTGTTGACCGGGGTTACTTCAAGCCGGGGTATCCGACCGGGGACCAGGCCGGGATTCGCGTCGGCAGCTTCTGGGACGACCAGGGCTATGCCGGCTTGCCCCAGGGCTGGTACCGACTTCGCTACAAGTGTCCGGAATGGCCTGAGGGCAAGCGGGTGTTTCTGCACTTTGGCGCCGTGGACGAATCCGCCTGGCTATACGTGGATGGGAAACTGGTAGCGTGGTACGACACTGCCCATCCGGACCAGACCTGGGATCAGCCGTTTCTCCTGGAAGTAACGGGGAGTCTCACGAGCCGGACCGAGCACCTGCTGGTCATACGAGTTGGCAACGGTAATCGGGTCGGCGGGATATGGAAGCCGGTGAGTCTATGGGTTGAGAAATGACGAGAATGAACATCCTCGTGAACGACAATGATGGCGAGGGGAGACGGGGATGGCTGGAATGGGCGCCCGGGATGGGCTTCACGAAGGACCCGAGCCGTTTCCCAAAGGTGCTGTTTGGGAAAGGAGAACCATCGTGAGTTCGCATGATCATTTCGGCACGTTGCCCGTCACGCTCTTCCTGGGCCTGTTCATTGGGTGCGCAACCCATGGCTGGACCCAGAGCGTCGTCCGTGAAGGTCTCCTCCGCGACTACGACTTCTCCCGAGGCAGCCTACCGGACGAGGACGGGAAGATCCGGGACCTGTCAGGCGGCGGCATCGACGCCGTCATCCGACCCAGCGGCCTCGCTGAGGCAAGCACCGACTGGCAACCACACCTCGTGAAACAGGGCGACAGCCGCGGTGGGCAGATCGCCCGATCGGCCCAGATCCGCGTGCTT
>CAYTRL010000587.1:0-2867 GCA_964439795.1 uncultured Thermodesulfobacteriota bacterium | reverse complement strand
TGTCCCTGGTCCGTGTGGACTAACACACGATACGCGAGGGACCCAGCCGTTCCATACTGTCTAGCTTGCGGTTTCCCGGCCCGAGATCCTTGACGCCGCCGGACTTCCTGTTGCAGACTGGCAATCAGGCGGACGGGAAGAAGGGTCTCATCTTGGCCGGGAGGGCCGGCATGGAGTTTCGGGAACTGTCACTGGCAGGCTTTCTGCTGATCAAGCCTCGCCTGTTCGAGGATGAAAGGGGATTGTTTTTCGAGCGTTACAATCGGGACGAATTCCGGGCAAACGGAGTGAAGGTTGATTTCGTGCAGGATAATTTTTCCCGCTCCGCCCGCGGAGTCCTGAGAGGGTTGCATTTCCAGATCCCGCCCTTCGCCCAGGACAAGCTGGTCTGGGTGACGCGGGGCGAGGTGTTCGATGTGGCGGTCGACCTGCGCCGGAGTTCCCCCTCGTTCGGCAAGTGGGAAGGGAGAGTCCTGTCCGCGGCCAGCCAGGAGATGCTGTTCCTGCCGGCGGGGTTCGCCCATGGCTTCGTGGTGCTGAGCGAGAGCGCAGACTTCTCGTACAAGACCAGCAGCGTTTATTCCTCGGAACATGACCGCGGCTTGCTCTGGAACGACCCGGAGATCGGCGTCGAGTGGCCCGAGGCCAATCCCGTTCTCTCGGCCAAGGACCGGGACCTGCCAACTCTCCGGAAACTGGTCGCCGCGGGTGACGTCTTCTCCTGATCCCGGCCTGGGCCGGGTTTGCTTTTCCTTGCCAGCAACGAAAAAGGCACCGTAGAATCCAGCCCGAGTCGCCCCGGCGCTCCCGCCCGGCTACCTGGTGAGAGAATGCCGGTCGTTTATTTCAGTTGGTACGTTTCACCGAAGGGGGAAAACGATGCGGAAACTGCAGATCAACCGCGAGACCATCCGTACGCTTACCGATGTCGAACTGGTATGGGTCGCCGGCGCCCGGCCGCCGCAGTCCGGAGATTGCCACGACCCAATTCCTCGCCCGACCGAGTGTATCCAGGTGACTTGCCAGGGCTACACGCACATGCCCTGCCCCGAAACGGTTACCTGCACGACGGTCACGAATACCTGCTGAGGCTGATCGAGGCGGTTCCAGGCCGGGTTTCCCCTGGTCCCGGCGACCAGGGGAGGCCCGGGCGTCCGGGCGTTGGAAATTTTCCTGGCCGCGGTCTTCACTTTCCCCTTTCTTTTTGATAAGATCCATTCAGGAAAAGCTTGAGCCCTTGGCAAGGAGGATGTCAAATGCGTGTCCTTCTTCTCGTGGTGTGTGTCTTGATGCCGGTTTCGGCCTCCGGCCAGCCTGCCTGGTGCTGGGACGCCGACGAGGTGTTGGCCGACGTGGACGGCAGCACCGTCCACATCGAGCACCTGGCCGCCTTCCTCAACTGCTGCCCCGAGCCGATCACCTTCGAGATTCACGTGGGCGACGCCACCATCTTCGTCGAGGAGCACAGCCAGTACCCCTGCGACTGCGAGTGCTGCTTCAACCTGAAGGTGACCCTCCAGGACGTTCCCCCCGGGCCCTGGCAGCTGCTCTTCCGCTGGTTTGACCTCGAGACAGACCAGTGGACCGACCGCATCCTGCCGATCACGGTCCCCGATGTCGGCCAGGCGCTGGAACCGTCGATTCTCGACCAGTTCCACGAGGGCTGTCTCGAAACGGCCGGCGTGCCGCCGTCACCGCCGGCCCACCTCAGCTGGGGCGTGATCAAGGCTCGCTATCACTAAACCAACTCTCAATCCGCGGTAATATTACTTTCAAGCACAGCAAGCCCTTCCCGCCTGGCAGTGGGCAGGGCCTTGCGTTGCCGGCTTTCCGGTAAGGATGTCCGTAAGTAGGGGAACAACCAGGCCGCCTCGGATTCAAGAGGATTCCCGCCTTCGTCAGGCGGCTCCCTGATCGGTCAGAAATATTCTCCCGCTCCATCGTCAAGGGATTCCAGGGTTTCCGGCTCCGGGGTGACTCGGCACTCGCGGTTAAAAAATTTAATTTTTGAAACCAACATTACTTCCTTGTTCAGGGACATGACACGGTGAAAGTAGGCCGCTTTCCTGTCGGAAATGTAACAAAACGGTGTCAAGTACCGGGGAGGTAAGAAATGAAACGCCGAAGTGTTTTGTACGGCTGGCTGCCGGTTGCGATTCTCGTGATGGTGCTGGGCGGCCTTAATCTGGTTGGCTGTGAGGATGGGTCCCGGGTGGCCGAGCCGGCGGGGTTGGCGGGCGGTTCGACGCTGGTGGAGACTCATGAACCCGGGTCCGGAGCGAGTCCCGAAACACCGCTGGACAGGATCACTCACCTGCCCGCCAATCCGGTTCCCTACGATTTCTTCGGGTCGATACACGACTTCTACGTGGGGATCTTCGAGGATCTGGCCAGCGGAGATCCATATCGTATCGACCGCGGCATGAACAACCTGCTGGGGATCAGCGAGGAAGTGGCCATCGATATCCTCACGGTCCTCGCCGGGGGTAGCAGCAAGATGGTGCTGGATGCCGAGGATATGAATCCCATTCTGGAAAGGGAGGGTTTTGGCTTTGTTCTCCCGGCCGGCCTGTGCTTCGAACTCTGGATCACTGCGAACCTGACCATCAAGGGGGGCAGTTCGGCTCACCTGGAGACGGTGATCGGTCCGATCGACAGCCACTTCAACAATGATCTCCCGATTCCAGTCGGACCAAGCAAGCTCCTGGGTGATTGCCCGGAGCCTCCGTGTGTTTACGTCACCTCTCTGATCACGACCCTCCCGCCCGACGATGCGGACATTGATTGGTCGGGGGATGTTTCGGAGTACACTGGTGGTATGGTTTCCAACGTCAGTCTTGACGTTTCGCTTTCCTATTCCCTGACGC
>CAYTRL010000586.1:0-2872 GCA_964439795.1 uncultured Thermodesulfobacteriota bacterium | reverse complement strand
GCATTTACAGGACGCGCTCAGTGACAGCCCCTGGACACTGCCATCCCACGCCTCCATGTTCACGGGCATGTATCCGCGCTCCCACGGTGCGAGCATCAAGCACTTCCAGCTGGACCGGGACTTCCTCACGCTCCCGGAGTTCCTCCGCGCCGGCGGGTACTACACCTTCGGTCTTTCCTCCAACCCGATGGTGGGCGAGGTGACCGGCCTGAACCAGGGTTTCGACCGGTTCGACGAGGTCTGGCGGCATCACGGCCGGGAGCAGCTCTCCCTGGTAAAACTGTTCAACAGCCTGAGGGCCCGCCACGCGGACAAGGGCTCCCGGAAGATCAACGAGATCGTGGGGGAGTGGCTGGAGGAGCCCGGCAACGCGGAAAAACCGTTTTTCCTGTTCGTGAACTACATGGAAACCCACGGGCCGTATCAGCCGCCCGAAGAATTCCGGGACCGGTTCCTGAACCCGGACCGGAACGGCGACCCCCCGGAACAGGTGAACATCTACGACGACCGCTACGTAAAGTACTTCACCGGGGACGTGGAGCTCACCGAACTGGAGCTGGACGACCTTCGATCCATGTACGACGGGGAGCTGGCCTACCAGGACATGCGCCTGGGCGAACTCCTGGACACCCTGAAAAGGGCGGGAGTCCTGGACCGGGCCGTCGTGATCGTTCTGTCGGACCATGGAGAGAACCTGGGGGAGCACCGCATGACCGACCACCAGCTGTCCGTGTACGACACGGTACTCAAGGTGCCGCTCGTCATCCGCTTCCCCTCCCTCCTTCCCGCGGGAAAAAGGGTGAACGGCACCGTGCAGTTGAACGCCCTGTATCCCACCGTGGCGGAGATCCTCGGCGTGCCCCTGGAAACCCTTCCAGCCTCGTTCTCCAACCCGAGTCTCGTCTCGATGATCCGGGAGGACGGGCAGGGCCTGGACGTGGCCTTCTCCGAGTACAAGAGCCCCCAGGAGATCCTGAAAATCCTCAAGTACAAGGTGCCGGACTTCGACGTGTCCACGGTGGACAGAGACCTGGTCTCCGCGCGGACCGAGATGCTCAAGTACATCCTCACCTCCAACGGGTCCGACGAACTCTACGGGATCGACACCGACCCGGGCGAGGAGGAAAACCTCTGCCGGGGGGAAGGCTGTACCGGTGATCACCCCCTGCGAACGGCCATCGAGGCGTGGATGAAGGAAAACCCCGAATACGAGCCCGGCGAGAGTGCCGAAGCCATGTCCGGCCAAAAAGACCAGGAAGCCCTGGAAAAACTGCGGAGCCTGGGGTACATCCAGTGACACATGATGTATAATCGTTTTAACTTGTCATAACGCAAGCAAACCGCGTTTGCTTGACAAAAATACCCTGCCTCGGTACGCTTTTGTCTCTATGGATCCCGATCCGGCATGCGTAGAAGGAGGGGGTTCGATCCATGGCGCTTCTTTGTTGCCATGCCCTTGAAAACCCCGAATAAAATCCTGGACAGGCACCGAAATCCATACGTACATTCTGTCAACCAACCGTCAACTAACATTTGCCCGGGGGGGAAATGCTTGACCAGATCCGGATCAGCGGCAAAAGAAAGTGGAATAAACTACCCAGAAACCAAAGGATCCTTCTCCTCTGCCTGGCCTGTGCCTGTTCGGGTCTGGCTTTGTCCGCCTGTAGTCCCGAGTATTCCATCGAGGTCGTCACGTACGATACCTCCCTGGCCTACAACGGGGTCACCGTATTCCAGGACTTGATGAACGGAACGCTGGTATCCGTGAACATGGAGGGGGAGGTGCTCTGGGACCTCAACCAGCCCGGGTACTACATCGGGGGTCAGAACCTGGGGTTCGACGTACTGGTGGACGGAAACATCCTGTTCATGCACGACGAAAAGCGGAAGATCCTGGACCCGGAGACGATGGATATCGTGTGGGAGGACGAACCCATCGGCGGTCATCACTCGGTTTCCATGACGCACCGGGGAACGATCCTCTTCCTGAACGACGAGTGGTTCGATGTCGTGTACGATCCGGACAAACCCCCGTTTTCCCTGCTGGGCGACGTGATCCAGGAGGTGGATGCGGTCACCGGAGAACTCGTGTGGGAATGGCGCCTCCGGGACCATGTGGATCCCATCCAGCACCACGACGCGGACCGGATCTGGACCCGGGACTGGAGTCACTGCAACACCGTCAGGATGTACCCGGACTACGAGTACAACGGCGGGATCTACGACGCGGTCCTGCTCAACTCACGGCGTCTGTTCACCTTCTGGATGATCGACCGGGACTCCGGTGAAATCCTCTGGTCCTGCGGGGAGCACGGGACCATCCAGGGGGAGCCGCCCCCGGACGGCTACCTGTTCACCGACGCGCATGACGTGGCCATGTTCGAGCACAACCGCTTCATCCTGTACGACAACGGGAACGAGCACACCCCCCCCACGAGCCGCGCCCTGGAGCTCGTGGTGGATCCCGAGGCCGAAACCGTGGAGGAGATATGGTCCTGGACGGAACCCGACTTCCTCATGTTTGATTTCTGGGGCGGAGACGCCAACCGTCTTGCCAACGGGAATACCCTGGTCACGAACGTGACCCGGGGAAGGCTGGTGGAGGTCACGCCGGCCGGTGAAACGGTCTGGGAGATGATCATGCACGGCCCCATCGAGGGGATCACGAAGCAGATCTTCAAGTGCGAACGGATTCCGTACGAGTAGACCGGCTTCCCGAAATCAACACGGTAAATGACTCCCCTTGTTGAGTACACGTTTTCATCGATCCGGTCACGTATTTGAAGCCTCTCCTCGCAGTATCCGTACGATGGATGCGTCAGTGCCTTTACGCCGGTGGGTATTTTCGATCGGCGCAAGCAACTCGGATATC
>CAYTRL010000585.1:0-2876 GCA_964439795.1 uncultured Thermodesulfobacteriota bacterium | reverse complement strand
TTTGAACCCTCGGCCTCATGCTCCCGAAGCATGCGCGCTGCCAGGCTGCGCCACTCCCCGACATGGACAGGTTTTGAACCTTCTAAGAGTACATCGAATTGATGAAATAATCAATGGTTATGGGGTTGCATCTCCCAGGTTTTTGCGCATGGCGGCGATCGTTTCAGCATAATTTTTCGAGCCGAAGACCGCACTCCCGGCCACGAAGACGTCGGCCCCGGCCTCGGCGATCTCCCCGATGTTGTCCACCTTCACCCCGCCGTCCACCTGCAGCAGGATCTCCCGGTCGAAGGTGTCCAGGATGGTGCGCAGGTCGCTGATCTTGTCCATCATCTGGGGGATGAAGCCCTGGCCGCCGAAGCCCGGGTTCACGGTCATGATGAGCACCATGTCCACGTCCGGAAGGACGTACTCCAGGTGGGAAAGGGGCGTGGCCGGGTTCAGGGACACCCCGGCCTTGCAGCCGTTCTGGCGGATGTAGCTCACGGTCCGCTGCAGGTGGACCGCGGCCTCGGCGTGCACCATGATGTAGTGGCTCCCGGCCTTAATGAAGTCGTCCAGGTACCGGTCCGGGTCCTGGATCATGAGGTGCACATCCAGGGGCATGTCGGTCACCCGGTTCAGGGCCTTCACCACCGGGGGTCCGATGGAGATGTTGGGCACGTACATGCCGTCCATGACATCCACGTGCAGCCAGTCCGCGCCGGCTTCCTTGACCTCTTGTACCTCCTCTCCCAGACGGGCAAAATCCGCCGACAGGATGGAGGGGGCGATGATCTTCTTTTTCATGGGCGTTTCCTCCCGGTTCCCGGAATCGTGACCCGGCCCACCTTACACGATCGGGCCCTCTTTGTATATTGGTCAGCCTTTCCATAAAGGGCGCAGAAAAAGACCCCTTCCCTGTCATGCCGACAAAGCCCGGCATCCAGAAGTGCTTCTGAACTGTGGATCCCGGATCAAGTCCGGGATGACAAATAAGCATCTGGATGGGACTCGATGATCAGCCCTTCCGCAGGCGGGCGGCGAAGAACAGGTCCGAAGCATCCGGCCCCAGCCATGAGCAGAAGCACCCCTTTGGGGAAAGGCTCTCCCGGAAGGCGGTCGGAAGAAACGGGGCCGCGTCCTCCAGGACAAAATCGGCGTTCTCGGCCAGGAACGTGTCCACGATCTCTTCGTTTTCCGTCTTGTTCACGGTACAGGTGCTGTATACCAGCACCCCCCCCTTCCGGAGCAGGCCGGCCGCCCGAGCCATCATGTTCCGCTGCAGCCGGGCCAGACCGTCGAAGTCCGGGGCCGGCCGCCACTTCCGCTCCGGGTTCCTGCGCAGGATGCCGAGCCCGGAGCAGGGGGCGTCCACCAGGATCCGGTCAAAGGGAGGGCCGGTGAGATGCAGCCCGTCCGGCCTGCCCGGGTTGGCGCACAGGGGCCGCGCAATGGCCGTCCCCATCCGGGAACAGAGCGAGGCCAGGTCCCGCAGCCGGTCCCGGTTGATGTCCACCGCCACGATCATGCCCCGGCCGTCCATCCGTTCCCCGGCCTGGGTGGTCTTGATACCCGGTGCCGCACACAGATCCAGGACCCGCTCCCCGGGCCGGGGGTTCAGGAGGGGAACGATCCCCTGGGAGGCAGCGTCCTGTTGAACGAACCATCCGTCCCGGAATGCCCGGGACCTGCGCAGGTCCCCTCCCTCCCGAACAATCACGGCCCCGGGAAGGCCCGCTACGGGTTCGGCCGCGACCCCGTCTTCACCGAGCCGGGCCACAAGTTCCTCCGCGGAGACTTTCAAGGAGTTGGCCCGGAGGAACGTGTCCGGGACCAGGTTCGACCGTCGAAACAGCTCGCGGGCGTTGTCCCGGCCCAGGTCGTTCTCCCAAAGAGACACGAGCCAGTCCGGAAAATCGGCGCTTGCTTCGCGGAGCAGCTTCTCCAGGGCCTCTCCTCCGGCCTTTTCCAAACGGCCACCCGGTCCGCCCTTCCCGGGTCCTCCCCTTCCCTTTGGTTTTGCGGCAGGGCGGGCCCGGCCGTGGGTGGGCGGCGGCCCCTCCCCGCCCTCCTTCCGCCGGCACAACGACCGGAGGCACCCGTTCACCAGCGCCCCGGTTCCGGGCCTTCCCCGGCGTTTGGCCAGGGTCACCGATTCGTTCACCACGGCGTGGTCTGGCACACGGTCCAGGAAGAGGATCTGATAGGCGCCCAGCCGAAGGATCCGGAGGATCTCCGGGTCCAGGCGGCCCAGGGGTCTTCTCAGGTGGGGTTTCAAACAGAGGTCCAGGGTGCCTCGCCGCCGGAGCACCCCGTAGACCAGTTCCGTGGCCAGGCCCCTGTCCCGAGGGTCCATGTCCGGCAGACGCTCGAGCGCGGCATCCAGGGCCCGGTCCGCATAGGCATCCCGCTCCTCCACGGAAAGGAGTACGTCAAAGGCCACGGCACGGGGGTCTTCAGAGAATTTGTTCACAACACTCACAATTCTGTTGAGGCAAAAGAGGCCCCGCCCAACCAAAGATCAGGTGGGGCAGGAGGGCCCCACCCTGCGCATGCCTTACTGTTATTCCAGACTTAAGGGGGTGTCGAAAAACGAGGAGCACCTGTTTTTCTGTCATTCCGGGCTGGACCCTTATACCCCCCTGATCCTTATACCCCCCTGATCCTTATACCCCCCTGAACCCGGAATCCAGGGGAGGGGAGGAGGAGGCACCTTGACACTCCTCCCCCAGGCCACCCCTGGATCCCCGCTTTCGCGGGGATGACAACAACATGATGTTTTCCGACTCTCTCTTACGGCTCTTCCTGAAAACACTCACCCTGCCCCCCCCCGTGTGCCCCCACAAAAAACCCCCCGGGCCCCCCCGTAATGGCCAACCACAGCACCGACCCCC
>CAYTRL010000584.1:0-2892 GCA_964439795.1 uncultured Thermodesulfobacteriota bacterium | reverse complement strand
GGCGATGCGCTTCACCCGGTCCGTGTTCAGGAACATTTCATCGTCGACGAAGTAGATATTCTCCTCCGACAGGGATTCGATCTCGTCCACCACGTCCTCGGGTGTGCGCTGGACATATTTTCCGGACATGAGGTGGGGAACAACGCAGAAGGAGCACCGGAATGCGCATCCCACGGATGTGCGCACGGTGGCCACCCGGGGAAAGATCGTTCCGAGGCGGCCGTTCCGCGATGATGTCCAGACGGAGAAATACCGGGACCGGTCGACGAGGTCCCGCCTCGGAGCGGGGATCTCCTCCAAGGGAGGGTGGGGAGGCGGCGGCTCCTGACACCGATCGGCGAAGTCGGGGGACCGGGGGTCCAGGGCGGTATTCCCTAAGGCCGCCGGTCGGCCGGACTTCAGACGATGGAGAATCTGATGCAGGGCCGTACCCCCCTCCCCCCGCACGATGATATCCAGGACGTCCACGGCGTAGTCACCCGGCAGGATCGTGGCGTGAATGCCGCCGACCACGTTGATCACCTCCGGGAGGTGTTTCTTCGCGATCCCTGCGAGGCGCTTGATCTGCCTGGCGTGTGAGCTGTACCCCGTGAAGCCGATCACATCCGGGGATGCCTGCTGCAGGGTCCTGTCGAATGTCTGCAGGGGCCGCGGGTGAAGGCCGAGGTCGAGAATCTTCACCTCGTCGTCCGGATGGGCCCCTCCCGCGACGATCTCCAGGTTGAGGGGTTCGAGACGGAGAAACCCCTCTTCCAGGCGCTGCGCAACGCGCAGTTCGGGATAGGGCCTGACCAGCAGTATCTTCATGGATGATCCGGGGTATCCAGGACACGAGTCGAGATCCGGGTCCGATTGTACCAGGTCGAGTCCCCAAAGAGCATTGCGAAAAAAAAGAACGTGGCGCTACAGAATCCTCAGGCCGTTTCCGCCGCCGTGATGCCGGCGGCCTCTCCAAGCGCCATGCAGGCACCCATGACCCGGGTCGATCCAAGCGCCCTGCTGGAAACCGAGATGCACCGCCCAGCACACAGCAGATTTCGCACGTGGCTGGACCTCAGACACCGGACCGGTATCTCGTAGCAGTCCTGACCCGCCGCGAGATGGCGGTACCGGGGTCCCTTCTCAGGGTGCCAGAACTCGATGGGCCAGGCGTTTCTCACCACGCTGTCAGGGAATTTTCCGCCGCTCACGACGTCCTCCTCCGTCAACACGTACTCCCCCAGGAGCCGCGGCCCCTCCCGGTCGAGAACGTACGGCGAGGTCTCCGAGATCCTCGAGTCCCTGAACGCAGGAAGGGCACCGGAAAGGAAGCGGTGGACTCGATCGGCATCCGCCAGTGCCCGCTCGTTCCGGGAATCATCGATTATCGGCGGGAGGCCGAGCTTGCAGAATCCCTCCCCCGTCGTGGTACCCGGCGTGAAGGTGGTGAACTTCAAGTGTGGCGGCAGCGTTCCTCTCCGCACCCCTCTTGCGAGGTGGTACGGAACGGCGATGGAGAGCATGTCGTCCACCTCCACCAGCCCGGTGACCCGCATCGTGAACCCCGCCATCTGGCACTGGCCCGGGGTGGGTTCGAGTCGCGGGACGTCGGCCATCTGCAGCACTGCGCCGTCTCCCGTGCAGTCGATGACGAACCGGGGCTCGACCACCACGACCTTTCCAGAGGAATCGAGGACCACCGCGGTGATGGTATTTCCTTCCCGGATCACCGATGTGATCGAGGTGTTGAAGTACGCCTCGATACGCGGTTCCGCCCCGAGAAGGGTGGCGTACACGGCTTCGAGATGGAACGGAGAACAGGGAAGGAGGTGCACGGCTCCCATGCGCACGGGGGAGTGCACCCCGGTTCGGTCCTCCAGCGCCGAACGGATCTCCCGGACGATTCCACTGTCATGGAGCAGGCCGGGGGATTCAGTGTTACAGGCGTACAGGCCGCAGATGAAGGTGTGGAGTCCCGCGACACCCGATCCGCCAGGAAAAGAATTTCGATCCACCACGACGGTGCACAGCCCCCGGCGTGCCGCGGCCACGGCAGCTGGAACGCCGGCCACCCCGGCCCCGGCGACGAGGACATCACACCGGATCGCCATGATCCCCGCCCGTCAGGATTTTGTCCAGGCCGTCGACGACACCGTCTGCGTCCGACTCCTCGATCAATCCCTCGATGTAAGAAAGGGTCAGGTTGATCCCGCCTCTGAACTTGTTGAAGAAAATCCCGATGCCCGGGGGAATGGTCACGCGCGGCATGTGGAAGAGATTCAGGACTTCCAGATCCATGAATTGCATCGAAGTGTATGCGGCTTCTCCGACGTGTGAAAAACCGAAGGACCCCATCATGCCGCGGAAGGGGAGGCGCATCAGGAGGCCGATGGCGCGGAGAGGCAGGATTCGCATCAGCATGCTGGCTTCGTTGAAGTGGTGGGGCTGCCGGGACTTCACCTGTGAATACATCTGCTTCTTGATCGATTCAACGAGCGCCTCGTGATTCCCCGCCTCTCGTGCCTGGATGCAGAAGAAGAAGAATGCAACGTGGTTGAAGAACAGCTTCTCGTCGCGGACGGAAGGGTCCCGCGCGTCGATGGAAACCACCACCACGTAACAGTCGTTCGTGATCCCCCTCATACGGAAAACGGGATGAAGGGCACGAATGGAGGCGGCCAGCAGGTGCGGCATCTCCAGGAGATATCCGGCTTCGCGGTGCGCAGCCTCCATGATGCGCCTGGATTGATTCTCGTCAAACGACCGGATCCGGTAGCGGAATGGAACGTCCCGGATTCGTGTGGGCACTGGCAAGGCGGCCAGGTCCACACGGGACAGGGCGAGAATGGCCCGGTTGGCCTGTCTTCCGGACTCGAACTTCCGCATCCAGTCATCGAGGTGAGCGGGCTCCGT
>CAYTRL010000583.1:0-2904 GCA_964439795.1 uncultured Thermodesulfobacteriota bacterium | reverse complement strand
CCTCAAGGGCGATGGTGTAGAGATGACAGTTCCCCCGGTCGCTCACCAGGAAGATCTCCCCCTGGATGCCCTGCTCCCGCATGGCGGTCCCGAGCCCGGACAGGTTCCCGCACCCGATCAGGATCGGGTACCCTTCCCCGCCGGGCAGTGTTACCCGGATCTTGTCCTCAACGGCCTTCATCTTCCCTCTTCTCCTCTCTGCGGGCGGATGGTGCGAACGTTGCCCGGAGCCGTTCATTGTAGCATCCCCGAACCCGGTGGGCCAGACCGTGCGGCCGGCTGTGGCACCCGTCCCTCGTTGACAAACAGAGTCCATTTCCTTAAGTAGAAACCATGCGTCTCCTCGTTCTGTCCGACACACATCTCCATTCACCCGACAAGATCCCCCGGGGCGTCCTTCGGGAGATGGAGGCCGCCGACCGGGTGGTCCACTGCGGCGACTTCCGCCATGCCCCGGTTCTTGAATATCTCCGGGACCGCTTTCCCCTGGAGGCCGTCCGGGGAAACCGGGACGATCCACAGATCCGGCAGGAGCTCCCCGAACACAAGGTCATGGATCTGGAGGGGGTCCGGGTGGGTATCACGCATGGATGGGGGAGCCCCTTCGGGCTTCCCCGCCGGGTGAAAGCCTCTTTCCAGGAGGTCTCTCTCATCCTGTTCGGACACTCTCACATCCCCTGCCACAAGGTCCTGGACGGGACCGTGCTCTTCAACCCCGGCACCCTCTCCGCCCTCCCCTTGACCCTTCGGAGAACCTACGGTCGGGTCGACCTGAACGGGGGCGAGATCCGGTGTGAGATCGTTCCGCTGAACGCCGCGTTCCCGTAAGGGGGTTGCCCCCATCCCGGTGCGCACCCGCCCCGGGAGAACGCCGGCAAGGCGATCACATGCAGCACCCCGGCGAACCTCCCCGAATTTCCAGGTTTCCCGCCATGCTTTTCTCTGCCTTTCCACCCGCCCGGATCACGGGTATCATGGGATGGTTGAACACGAAAGGACAAGCATCGATGCAACGAAAAAGACCCAAGCCCTATCGAGCCGCACTGGCCGCACTGATGTTGCTTCCATCGCTGCTGTCCGCAGGGCAGGCGCTGGCCGGGAACGCAGAAGCGTACAAAAAGCAGGGGGAGGAGCTGTACTGGACACGCCACCTGACCCCGGACAGGCTTCAGGGGGCCATCGGCATGTACGAGAAGGCGCTGGCCGAGCAGCCCGACGACTACGAGGCCCTCTGGAAACTGGCCAAGATCTGCCAGATCTACGGGCAGTCCCTTCCCCCGGAGGGAAAAAAGCAGAAGATCGCCCTCTGGCAGAAGGGGCTTGCTTACGGAAAGCGGGCCGTCAAGGTGAATCCGCACGGCAAAGAGGGCCATTTCTACACCATGAGCAACCGCGGCTCCATTACACAGGTCAAGGGGAAGCTGTCCGGCTTCTGGAACCTGCGCAAGATCAAGCGGGGGATGGATAAGACCCTGGAACTGGACCCGAATTTTCCTCCCGCCCTGGTGGCCCGGGCCCAGTACCTGACCCAGATGCCGGGGATCTTCGGCGGCGACGAGAAGGAGGCCATGCGGCTGTACCGGCGGGCCCTGAAAATCGATCCCACCTACTACATCGCATACTACTACCTGGCCGAACTGTACGCCGGGAACGGACAGTACGATAACGCCTTGAAAAGCCTGGACAAGATCATCCACTGTCCGGAAAAAGACCGGACCGGAAGCTGGTCCAGCATCGACCTCCCCTGGTCGGAAAGGCTGCGCCGGGAGATCCTGCGGAAACAGAAAACGGCATCGCGTTGATCCGGACAGTCGGCTGATCTCCACGCACCTGCGCGCAGGAACACTGTTCACCCCCTGACCGAGAAGGGACCGCCATGACAGATTGCCAGAAAACGAAGACCCGGGTTCCGCTGTCCGCAATCTTCCAGGTGTTCGGCATCCGTTCCGGCCGCCAGGTGTATTCAGACCTGCGCTTCGTGACCGGCCGGCTGAACAGCGGGTTTCAGGTCGGTCTGAGTTCCATCGATTTCATCCGGCCGGACTTGAGCCTCCCCGCCTACGCAGGCAGGACAAGGGCCGACGGGCTTGCGCCCGTCTACCACCTCTTCGACCGCGTGGGCGGCGGCAAGGGGTTCCGCCAGCGTGTCACCCGAAAATGGGCACAGGACTTCCGCGGCCGGCCTCTCACCTACGACGAACACGACGGGATCGACTTCGTCTGCCCCGTGGCCACCCGGCTGTGCGCCGCGGCGCCGGGCACGGTGGTGATGGTCCGCGACCGCTGGCTGCGGGGGGGCATCACCGTGGCCGTGGACCACGGCAACGGCCTGGTCACCCAGTACACCCACTGCTGGCGGCCCCTGGCCGGCGTGGGCAGCACGGTGCGGCGCGGCGAGCCCGTGGCACTGAGCGGTGCTTCCGGCATTGACATGACCCTGTTCTTCCCGTGGGTGCCACCGCATATCCACTTCATGGTGTGGTGGAACGGCCGTCCGCAGGACCCATACCTGGCCGAAGAGGAAGAGGATCGACCGGGTATCTGGTTGCACAGGAACGACCCCCAGCCCGCGGAAGTGGACCTCGAAGAGGAGGTGCCGGCACCGAGCGGCGTGGACACCGGGGCGGTGGATGAGATCGTGGCCGCCTGCTCGGATCCCGGGATCCGGCGGGAACTGGCGGCCGCAGCGGGCGACTATCCCGTGCTGGCGGCCATCCTGGAGGATGCCCTGCACCACGACGACTGGGCCTGGCCTGAAGGGTTCCGGGACCGGACCGTTCGACCGTCCAGCCCACCCCCCACCACGATGCTGACCCTGCCCCTTCCCGCGGACACCTTCCGGGGTGCGTATTTAGCGGACCCGGGGGTCGCGGTGAAGGAAACACTGGGGGGGCGCAAAGCGGT
>CAYTRL010000582.1:0-2909 GCA_964439795.1 uncultured Thermodesulfobacteriota bacterium | reverse complement strand
TCCACCGCCAGGCTGTCGTTGGTGTAGATCCAGATCTGCGAGGAGAAGAGCAACGCCTCCTACACCACCTCACGGGCCGACAGCTCCGTGTGCTTTACCAGGGCCCGGGCCGCCGCCAGGGCATAGGGCCCCCCGCTCCCGATGGCCACCACCCCGTCGTCCGGCTCCACCACATCCCCGGTCCCGGATATGATCAGAGAACGGTCCTGGTCCATGGCGATCAGCAAGGCCTCCAGCCGACGGAGCATCTTGTCCGTTCGCCACTCCTTGGCCAGTTCCACCGCGGCCCGTTCCAGGTTTCCCCGGTACTGCTCCAGCTTTGCCTCGAACTTCTCGTACAGGGCAAAGGCATCGGCCGAAGCCCCGGCAAACCCGGAAAGGATCCTGCCGCCGTGCAGTTTCCGTATCTTGCGGGCCTGAGCCTTCATGACTACGTTGCTCAGAGTCACCTGCCCGTCGCCACCGATGGCAACTCCGCCCCGGCAGCGGACACCGAGAATGGTTGTGCTGTGCATCATGACGCTGGCTCCTTTCCTCTTACCCGCCTTGTTTCCTGCCGGGCCCCCGTTTTCCCGGCGTCTTCCCCTTGGCCCGGGGGTGGGTCTGATCGTAAACCTCCAGCAACTGGTCCAGGTTCAGGTGTACGTACTTCTGCGTGGTAGCCAGGCTGGCATGACCCAACAGTTCCTGAATGGCCCTCAGATCCGCTCCCGCCTCCAGCAGGTGCGTGGCATACGAGTGCCGCAGCGCATGGGGGTTCACGTGCCGGGGCAGGCCCATCTTCTTGGCATAGGCATCCAGCCGACGGGCCACGCTCCTGGCGGTCAGCCGCCGGAAGGAACGGTTCAGAAAAAGCGCCCCTTCTTCCCCCCCGCCCTCCGGGCCGGCAAGCCCCTTCTCCGCCAGCAGGCGGCTTCGCAGGACCTGATAGGCCTCCAGGGCTTCCCGCGCCTTCCTGCCGAAAGGAACGATCCGCTCCTTCCTGCCTTTTCCCCAGACCCGCAGAACACAGACGTCCATGTGCAGGTCCGGGCCGTTCAGCCCCACCAGCTCGCTGACGCGCAGGCCGGAGCCGTACAGGAGTTCCAGCATGGCGCGGTCCCGGGCCTGGAGAAAGGAATCGGTCCCAGGCGCTTCCACCACGCGGAACGCGTCATCCACGGAAAGGAAATTCGGCAGTTTCTGCTCCCGTTTCGGCGAGGCAAGAAGCATGGCCGGGTTGTCCCGGACCGTTCCCTCCAGCTGGAGAAACTGGAAAAAGGTCCTCAGGGCCGACAGCTTTCTGGCCAGCGAAGCGCTCTTGTTGTTCGTGAACCGGGAGGCCATAAAGCCCCGAACGGAATAATAATCCGCCTCCGGGACAGGTTTTCCCTGTTCCTTTTCCTCCAGGTACCGGAGAAACTGCCTCACGTCGCTCGTGTAGTTGCGAACCGTGTGATCGCTGTACCCTTTTGCGTGCTTCAGATATTCGGCAAACGCACGGAGCCGTTGCTCAGGGTCCTCGGCAGGGGCAGGCCTCTTTCGCCGCCGTTGATTCGGATCCATGGGACGGTGAACGGCTCCCGGATTGGCAAACGTCTCCAGACTGAAAAAAGAAATGTATATCCTATCGTTTAAGCCCCTGAAACGCAACCGGAAAAGGGGACCCTGGGAAGACGGCACACCCGCCCGGCGAGAGGATGTACCCGGACCCGGGGCGTGCTTGCGAAACACGACAAATCGATTACAATTGACCGGGAGATTCCCGGAACGGCCTACAACGAGATGGAAGGAGACCCCATGGCCCTGTCCGAACTGGCCGGCAAACCGGCACCCCGTTCGATCCTGGAAAATATCCCCAGGCTGGTGAGCGCCTACTACACGCGCAGGCCGGATGTTTCCGACCCGTCCCAGCGAGTGGCCTTCGGGACGTCGGGTCACAGGGGCTCCTCCCTGAAAAACAGCTTCAACGAAGACCACATCCTGGCCGTGGCCCAGGCCATCTGCGACTACCGTTCGGAACAGAAGATCCGCGGCCCGCTCTTCCTGGGGATGGATACGCATGCCCTGTCCGAACCGGCCATGGCCAGCGCCCTGGAGGTGTTCGCCGCCAACGGCGTCACGGTCATGATCCAGCAGGGGCACGGCTACACCCCCACACCGGCTGTCTCCCATGCCATCCTGACCCACAACCGGGGCGCTCCCGGCGCCAGGTCGGACGGGGTGGTGATCACGCCGTCGCACAACCCTCCCTCAGACGGAGGGTTCAAGTACAACCCCCCCCATGGGGGCCCCGCGGAGACGGAAACCACCCGGACGATTGAGGACCGGGCAAACGCGTTCCTGAAAAACGGGAACCGGGACGTGCGAAGAACCCCTTTTGAGAAGGCGCTGTCCTCGGAATTTGTCCGTGAGTACGATTACATCGGCCCCTACGTGGAGGGTCTGGCGACCATCATCGACACCGAGGTGGTGGCAGGGGCGGGTCTCAAGGTGGGGGTGGATCCGCTTGGGGGGGCCGCGGTGGATTACTGGGACCCGATCGCAAAGCGTTTCGGGATCCGGATCGAGGTGGTCAACCGCACCGTGGACCCCACCTTCGGGTTCATGACCGTGGACAAGGACGGCCTGATCCGCATGGACTGCTCTTCCCCATATGCCATGGCCGGCCTGATCGGCCTCAAAGACAACTTCGACGTGGCCTTTGGGAACGACGCAGACACGGACCGGCACGGTATCGTCACCCGCGGTTCCGGCCTGATGACCCCCAACCATTTCCTTTCCGTGGCCGTGTGGTACCTCTTCCAGAACCGGCCGGACTGGAACCCGGACGCGGTCGTGGGCAAGACCCTGGTCTCCAGTTCCATGATCGACCGGGTGGCGGCCCACCTGGGACGCAGGGTCTCCGAGGTACCGGTGGGCTTCAAGTG
>CAYTRL010000581.1:0-2956 GCA_964439795.1 uncultured Thermodesulfobacteriota bacterium | reverse complement strand
GGACGGACTGTTCGAACTGGAATACTTCGAGGGAAAACCCAACGCTCTCTCCGAAGCCACGCACATCCTGTCCTTCAACCAGGAGTTCCGGAGCCCGCTGTACGGCCACATGACCCTGTTGAACCTGAAATCCCTGGTCCTGCCCTCGAACACCGGATACGGCCAGGCCTCCAACCCCTATGACTATCCCTCCAACGCCCAGATCGCGGACCAGGTTCACGAACAGGATGGCATGGTCATTTATGCGCACCCGGCGTATTTCGAAGACAGTTTCGCCTCCATGGCCGCCCCGGCGGCCCGGGAACTGGGCATGGATATCGCCCTGGAAAAAGTGGACGCCCTGGAGGTTCTCAACTATCCCAGCTCCGACCAACTTTCCATGGAACTGTGGTACCGGGTCCTCAACTGCGGGTACCGGATCCCCGGCGTGGCCGGGACGGATGTGTTTCTGAACTGGGTCAAGGTGCCCTTCGCGCACGGCGCCCCCGGGGGGAACAGGGTCTATGTGAAGACGGATGGTGTCTTGAACTATTCCCGATGGATCGAGGGGCTGGAGGCCGGGAGAAGCTTTTTCACGAACGGACCGGTGATTTCCCTGTCGGTAAACGGAAGCGGAGTCGGCTCCGAACTGTCCCTCAGCGGTCCGTCCCCGGTCACCGTTTCGGTGGAGGCCGAGCTTCGTCACTATCTGCCCCTGGAGAGGCTGGAGATCGTGTGGAACGGGGAGGTGGTCTTTACCGGAGAGGCGGGAGAGGACAGCGACACTATCCGGATCAGCACCACCCTGGACCTGGACTCGAGCGGCTGGATCGCGGCGCGTGCCCTGGGCGATCAGTATCAACCGGATATTTCGGCGCGTCCCTGGGCGCACACGAACCCGGTGTTCATCGTCCTGGACAGCCAGCCGGTCGATTCCTCGGCAGACCGGCTTTTCTTCGTGCAGCAGATCGACCGGCTCCTGCAGATGGTGGAGATACGTGATCGGTTCGCCAACCAGCAGGACAAGGACCGGTTCCTCTCGCTCATGCAGAGCGCGCGGGAGATCCACCAGGCGGCGGCCGCCGGGGCGTCCCGGTGAAATGCATCGATCGCGAATAATCTTTTCCCAACGGCTGGATCAACACGCACCTGCGTGGATGCCTGCATCTTGACGAAGCAGGGTGCCTTTCCCTATGCTGATGAAAGTGAAAAACCTCCGCACCACAGGGACGGACTCGATCCCAAACCATCCCGAGATTTGGAGAACTCCTTTCATGCCCGACAGAGATGATTCCCCCCGGACGCAGGGCCGTTCCCGTTTTGTTCTTCCTCTCCTTGCCGGCGGTATGCTGGCGGTTCATCTGGCGTATCTTTGGGGATGGACCATCGAGGATGTATTCATCCTCTTCCGCTGGGTGCGGAACGTGGCGGAGGGGGCGGGGTTCGTCTTCAATCCGGGAGAGCGGATCGAAGGGTACTCCAATTTTTTCTATCTCCTCCTTCTGGCGGGGTTTCATCGACTGGGTATCCCCGGCTTTTCGGTATCCAGCGTCCTCGGGGTTCTGTCCGCCATGGGGGTCTTCGTGGCGCTCTGGGTTTCGGTGGACCGACAACCCCTGGCTCGAACTCCCGTCCGGTACCTGGGGCTTTTTTTTCTCGCCCTGAGCAGTTCGTTTTGTCTCTATGCGGTGTCGGGTCTGGAGACGGTGCCCTACGCCCTGATGCTCTTTGTCTCTCTTCAGCTGTTCTGGGCGGAGTTCAGCGGCCGTATAAAAACCCCTGTTTCGTGGCTGGTCATGATCCCGGCCGTCTTGTGCCGTCCTGAGGCGCCCATGATCCTGGTGGCCGGAGGGATGAGCCTGGCCCTCTGGGCCGTTTTTCTGAGCGGTCGCCTGGACCGATTTCTCGGCGGATGGCTTTCGTTTCCCGGAGATCGGGAAAGGGAGGCGTGGATTCAGGCGGTCAGTCCCTCGGGGAAGATCAGTTTCCGGACCCCGGGAATCTCCCTGCTCGTCTCCGCCGCCGCCCTGATCCTGTACGCTCTCTGGAAAGTAAGCTATTTCGGCGAACTCCTTCCCAACACCTTCTATTTAAAGGCCACGGGAAGCCCGATCCTTCAATGGATGTGGGGCCTGAAATATTCCCTCCTGTTTTTCATCATCCAGTTCAACGTGTTTTCCCTCGTACTCCTGGTGCCGTTGGTGCGCCTGAGAGAACACCTGCACTTGCTTCCGCACCTTTTCATCCTGCTGGGGTACGGATTCTTCAATGTCTACTGCGGCGGGGACTGGATGCCGCTGTACAGGTTTTATGTTCCCGTGATCCCCAGCGCGATCCTTCTCATCGCTTCCGGATCTTCGCGGCTGGTCCTCGGGAGCCGCTTACGCGGAAACGTCGTGAAGGGGGCTTTCTGCGCCAGTCTCCTTCTCCTTCTCGGGCATGAGCTGTTCGTCAAGGTGGACGGGGACTACACGATACGCGACATGATGGCCCAGACACGGGCACAAGTTCACACGAAATGTTTTTACGAGCTGGGCGGATGGATGAAGGAGCATCTTCCCGCCTCCACGAACATGGCCTCGGCCGAAGCCGGCATTATTCCCTATCTGACCAACTTCTACTATCTGGATATGAAAGGCTATATCGACAAGCAGATCTCCCGCATGGATTGTCCGATACCGATCTGGTGCAAGTACGACAACGACTACATCCTGGGCCGGGAACCGGATTGTATCGTCCTCAACGTGATCGATGAACCGGACGGCACGATGAAGGGCCTCTTCCCCTGGGCGGATGAACTGTTGAAAAAAGAAAAGTTCCAGAGAGAGTATCGACGGGTACATGCGGTCAAGCGCGGGATGGAGCCCTATCGGGTCTCCACGCTTTGTCTGTTCTGCCGGAACGAAACCCCTGTGAAATCCGTCCCCTGACAGGCCACCTTTTTCATGCAGGGAGACACAGAATTGGAGATTGCGAG
>CAYTRL010000580.1:0-2958 GCA_964439795.1 uncultured Thermodesulfobacteriota bacterium | reverse complement strand
GGAATCCGAAGTGCGTTCCGCCGTCCACCTCCACCAGGAACTTGGGGGGAGGGGCCATCTCGAACGCAGTTTCCGTGTTGTTCCGAAACGGCAGGATCCCGTCCCGGTTGCCGCCGATGAACAACACCGGCAACGGTTGCC
The DNA here is from genome assembly GCA_964439795.1 of uncultured Thermodesulfobacteriota bacterium. Lineage (GTDB taxonomy): Bacteria > Desulfobacterota > DSWW01 > DSWW01 > DSWW01 > CAYTRL01. Next base: position 2,817 of record CAYTRL010000580.1, on the reverse strand, counting down.
TGCCGAACAGGGCTTCGTCGAACAGGCAGGTGAAAGGGGATGAGACCAGGACGGCCTGAATCCTCGGATCCCCGAAATCCCTGCTGTAGCCGGCCAGAAGGGATGTGAACCCGCCAAAGGAGTGACCCAGCGCTCCGATCCGTTGAGGATCGATGAGGCCGGAATATTCGTCATGGGGATCCGCGGACCTGTTGAGAAAGGTGTCGATGAGAAAACGGACATCAAGAGCCTGCTGGGCGCCGTCTCCCAGCCAGACCTTGCAGGGGGAGTCTACACTTGTTAACGGGAAGTCGGCGCCCACCACCACGAACCCCCGATGAACCAGTTCGAGGGTCAGGAAAAGCAGGCTCCTCCGGGTGTTCACAAACCCGTGACTCCACACGATGAGCGGGTACGGGGCATGGGTGTGTTCCACGGGAGCGTCACGGACCTCGGCAACCCCCAGGGAAGGATCCAGGGAGGTGGGATACCAGACCTCCGTGATCAGCGTGCGTTCATCATCCCCCGGATACCAGAGGCAGTCAGGCGTTTCCCGGCCCGGGTCTTTCAGGGTGAGGGTTTGCACGCCCACCCCGAAACGTGGTTCCGGGGTCCTTGACTCTTCCCCTCCTCCGTTGCAGGACAGGATCAGGAGGATGAAGGCGGGGAGAAACAGGAGAACCGGGCTGCGGATCTCAGACATGGGATGCCCCCCTCGTGTCTCATCATCCCTATCAATCGAAGTAGCGCACGTCCAGGTGGTAAACGCTTCGGGGACCGGGTGCGCTGTCAACCGAAGAAGCGTACGTCCAAGGGGCGAACGCTTCGAGGACCGGGTGCGAGGTGGTTTGATTCTACTCGATCTGTCGGATGATGTATATCACGCCCACACCGGAAAAGCGTGAGGAGGAAACAGATGACGGGAAGAAACGGGCGGTCGATGTCCGTGGCGGCTGTGCAATTGCGGTCGGATAACGGAAGGATCCAGGCCAATCTGGAACGGGCCGAACCGTTCCTGGAAAAGGCTGCCGATCAGGGGGCCGAGCTGATCCTGCTCCCCGAATTCCTGCCTACGGGATATATCTTCACGAAAGAGATCTGGGATGCAGGGGAACCAAGAGATGGCCCGACGGTACGATGGCTGAGAGCGCAATCCCGGAGGCTGGGGATCCATTTGGGAAGCAGTTTTCTGGAGGCGGAAGGAGAGGACTTTTACAACACGTTCGTACTGACGACCCCGGAGGGGGAGGAGGCCGGACGGGTCAGAAAGCAGACGCCGGCCGCTTTTGAGGCGTTTTTCACGAAGGGGGGAGAAGGCCCTCATGTGATCGACACCGCCCTCGGGAAGATCGGTGTCGGTATCTGCTATGAAAACCAGCTGGCCTATACACCGCGGTTGATGTGCTCCCATTCCGTGGATTTGATGTTGATGCCGCACTCGGCGCCCATTCCGTCCACAGGTTTTTTCTTCCCCCGGACGCTGAAACGCATTTTCGAGGAGAACTTGAAGCATCTTGCCTTCGCTTATGCGGCACAGCTTGGCATCCCCGTGGTTTTCTGTAACAAGAGCGGCCCCTGGAAAACTCCTTTGCCGGGGTTGCCGCATTTTACGCAGGATTCCAGCTTTCCCGGATTTTCATCGGTTGTTGATTCGGACGGCACGGTCAAATCCCGGCTCGGCGGCGAGGAGGGGATCGCCATGGACACGGTCGTGCTGGACCCGGCAAGGAAGACCGGGGTCTGGAATACGGCCCGGGGGTTCTGGGCCCTGGACGTGCCCCGGGTATTGAACCTGTCCCGGCTCGCCGAGTTTGCAGGAAAGATCTCTTATCAGCGGGATGCGGAACGGAAGCAAAGGGCGAGGGAGATCGCGTCGGGGCAGGGATAGACCGGTTTCTTCCGGCTCAGCGCGCGGGGGCGCTGTACACGGTGCGTCCTCCCATGATCGTCTCGAGCACCTCCACATCCTGGATGCCCGCCGGGTTCTCCAGGGGGTTCTCCGACAGGATCACCAGGTCCGCGAACTTGCCTGCCTCGATGGATCCCCTCGTGTCCTCCAGGTGCAGCTGCCATGCGGCGTCGATGGTGACGGCGCGCAGGGCCTCCAGCGGGGAGATGCGCTGGTCCCTGGCATCGTCTTCGAAGTAGACCGGGGTGCCCCGGTCGGACAGGCGGTTCACCGCGCTCCACACGATCCGCATGGGGTCCATGGGGAACACGGGCGTGTCCGCATGAAGGGTGAAACGCATGCCCCGCCGCAGGGCGGATCGCGCCGGGCTCATCCGCCGGGCCCGGTCAGGCCCCATGAAGATCTCCATGTGGGCGTCCCCGTAGTACCAGGTGTGCAGGGGGAAGAAGGAGGGCACCATGCCCAGGGCGTTCATGCGGTCCAACTGGTCCTCCCGGGTCATCTGGGCATGGACCACGATCGGGCGCGTGTCGTCCCGGGGAAAAGCGGTCTGCGCCGCCTCGAACGCGTTGATGATGTAGTCGATAATCCCGTCGCCGTTCCCGTGAACGGCCACCTGGTACCCGGCCCGGTGGAACCGGGTGACCTCTTCGGTCAAGGATTCCTGGGTCATCCGCGGATAGCCCCGGTAGTCCACCGGCTTGTCCGGGGGAACCAGATGATACGGTTCGCCCAGGAACCCGGAGTAGGCCTGGATCGAGCCGTCGGCGATCAGCTTCATGGCGCCCACGTTGAACCGGTCGGTGTTCATCCCGGTAATGTCCAGCGTGCCTTCGATGATCTCGTTTGCCGCATCCCCGTACGGCCAGACCACCACCCGCACGGGGAGCATATCGAGCTGAGAGGCGATCGACAGCGCACGGACGTAC
>CAYTRL010000579.1:0-2965 GCA_964439795.1 uncultured Thermodesulfobacteriota bacterium | reverse complement strand
CGAGGGGCTGGTTATAAGCCCTTCTTTGTACATGGGGGTGGCCAGGTTTCCCTTCCCGTCCATGGCCGTATCGTAGCGCCGGCCGTAGATGTCCACGATGGTCTTGGTATCTTCAAACCGCCAGATGGGAACGTGCATCACCCATGAGGCATCGTACCCCATTTTCACCGACGCCCGGGTGCGGTCGTGGGAGAACCGGTCCATCTCCAGGTCGAACAGGTTGGCACGGTTGATCAGGGGCGCCAGGCGGTCGATGACCCGCCCCGTGTGGGGGTTGCTGAACAGAAACCCGAACGGAAGCGGTTTCTTCTCGATGATCTCATAGACGTTGGAGAACTCCTCCAGCACGTCCAATGTAGGTACGCGGTCCGGTTCTCTCACCTCCAGGGCAGCGAGAACCCTTTCGTGACATGCGCCCATGCGTGGCACCCTCCCCTTCCAACAGGCTGTTCAAATGGATTTTAAAATAAACCAGCTATTAGGCAGGTGAGAACCGCCTGCAGAATGTATTTCTTCAACGATTTTCTATGCTTGGTAAAATGACCCGAAGATCTTCAACGCTTCCAGCGGATCCTTGCCCATCGCATCCACCCCCAGCTTCTCAGCCAGTTCCGGCGTGGTGCAGGCCCCGCCGATGGCGATCTTCACCTGATCGCGGAGCCCCTGGGCGCTCAGGGCGGCAACCACGTCCGCCACCGATTGAACCATGGGGGTCAGGAGCACGGAGAGCCCCAACGCTTTGGCTCCGCTGCTCTTTACGGCTTCCACCACCTTGTCCTCGTGAACGTCCACGCCCAGGTCCACCACCTTGAACCCGGAACCGGTGAGCATGTTCGCCACCAGGTTCTTGCCAATGTCGTGGATATCTCCCTTCACAGTGCACAGGACCACCGTGCCCTTGGTGCTGAACGCTTCCATGGAAAAATGAGGTTCCAGGACCTGGATGCCCTTTTTCATCACCTCCCCGGCAAGCACCAGGTCGGCCAGGTAATACTCCCCCTTTTCAAAGAGGTTACCCACCTGGATCATGCCCGAACTCATGGCCTGCAGGATCTTCAGGGGTTTTGCCCCGGCATCCAGGGATTCCTGGACCACGGAAGCGATCATTTCCAACTCCAGATCGGCCACCAGTTTGGTAACGTTCTTCAGGGATTTCGCCATCACCGCCCCCTTTCAGTCGGTCCGTTTGTTCCAAAACACATACCCTGAATTATCTACAGAAGAACCAGCCAAAAGGCAAACGGAGGGAGGGAAGGGGGCCGGGAAAGGGGTGCGAAAAAGCAGGGAAAATGGTTGTGACAGAAATGCCGGGCGCGCCGGATTCGGGCACTGGCACGCTGCCGGGCTCGGACAGGAATGCGGCATGAAGAATCAATGGGGGAAGGCCGGCGGGGAAACCCAAGGCTTACCGATCAGGAAGTCAGTGGGGCAAGAACCTCTCCAGGACCCGGACCAGGTCCGTTGCGTTCACAGGCTTGGCGAGATAATCGTCCATGCCCGTCTCGATACACCTCTCCCGGTCTCCCTTCATGGCATGGGCGGTCATGGCGATGATGGGGATACGGCCCGCCTCCCCCTCCTGTTTCCGGATCTCCACAGTGGCTTCGTACCCGTCCATCACGGGCATCTGGCAATCCATGAGCACCAGGTCGTAAGAGGAGCGTGACAGGGCCGCCAGGGCGTCCTGTCCGTTGGATACCACATCACACAGACAGCCGGCTTTTTTCAGCATGTTGGAGGCAACCTTCTGATTCACCAGGTTGTCCTCCACCAGGAGGATACGGGCCGGGTCCCTGCCGGAACTTTCCAAGGCCCCCCGCAAGACCGGCGCTGTTTCCGGCAGAGGATCCGGTTGTCTGTCCCTTCCCAGGACATCGGCCAGGGTATCGAAGAGCCTGGACTGTCGCACCGGCTTGGTGAGAACGGCTTGGAAGCCTGTTGGAAGCCTCTGTGACGTTTCCGGTCTTCGAGACAGAGAGGTCAACAGGACCAGAGGGGTCCCGGCGATCCTCGGATCCTCTCCAATCCGTCGTACCAGCCGTTCCCCTTCCTCCCGGACACAATCATAGTCGATGCAGGCCAGGTGGAAGGGCCGGTTCTCTTCCACGCCCTCCTGCAGATACCGCAGGGCGCCTCCTCCCTGGTCCGTTTCCACCACGTCACAGTTCCAGCTTTTCAACATCTCGCACAACGCGGTGCGGCCGGTGGCGTGACCGTCCACGATCAGGACCCGCAGCTCTTCCGGAGCGAACACCGGCCCTGCTTCCCGCCGAGGCGCCCCTTCCTCGCACCGCTCGAACACTGCGGTGAAGGAAAACACGGTCCCCTCTGCCTCTCGGCTCTCCACGCGGATCGTGCCGCCCATGGCCTCCACCAGCCGTCTGGAGATCACGAGGCCCAGACCCGTCCCACCGAATCTACGCGTGGTGGATACATCGCCCTGGGAAAACGGCTTGAAAAGACGTTGCATTTTCTCGGGCGAGATCCCGATACCCGTATCCCGGACCTCGCAGACCACCGTGAGGTGTGTCCCTGGCTTTCCTTCCAGGGACAGGCGTACCAGCACCTCCCCGGTCTCCGTGAACTTGATGGCGTTGCTCACCAGGTTGGTGAGCACCTGCCCCAGGCGGACCGGATCGCCCTGCACCCGGGCCGGAAGCTCCGGGGCAACCAGGACGGCCAGTTCCAGGCCCTTTTCCTGTGCCCGGTGCGCCAGCTGATTCACCACGCTTTCCACGCGCTCGCGCAGGTCGAACTCCAGAATCTCCAACTCCAGCCGCCCCGCTTCGATCTTGGAAAAATCCAGGATGTCGTTGATCAGGACGAGCAGGGAATCCGCGGAACTCTTGGCGGTATCCAGGTACTCCTTCTGCTCGGGATTCAAGTCGGTATAGGCCAGAAGCTGGATCATGCCGAGGAACCCGTTCATGGGCGTGCGGATCTCGTGGCTCATGTTGGCCAGGAA
>CAYTRL010000578.1:0-2971 GCA_964439795.1 uncultured Thermodesulfobacteriota bacterium | reverse complement strand
CGAACCAGATAGAATTCATTGAAATGCTCGGCCAGTTCGCCTGATTTTGCGTGCTGGAAGAAGATCGGATCTCCCACGTGAAGACCCGGCTGCGGGCCGGATAGCTTGAGCGGTGTCTGCACCTCGCCGGCGCCCTCCAGAGAGAGGTAGCTGCAGCCCGGGGGCAGCATGGGGACGGGGAGTCTGTCCGGGCCCGACGGGCCGGAAGCCACGTAACCGCCGCCATGACAGGTGACGATGTCTTTCGTCGGCTTCCGGACGATCTGCAGGGCAAAAAAGGCCGAGGGAACGAACGAGACATCCCGGAAGTGCCGGAAGAGGCCCGGTGCGTAGAAGGCGGACCCCGCGGTCACCTCGGTGACGGAGGGGTCCCGTCCCGTGGAAACCAGGCTTCCGCTCCCCCCGCCGTTCACGATCCGCAGGTCCAGGCCCTCGCCGCGCAAAGCCTCCACGACCCGGACCCTCCTTCGGGTCAGTTCCCGGACCGAAGCCGCTTTCACGGCTCGCAGCATCCTGTTTTTCATCCGTTGACCCGGTACGTTGTCGTTCAAGCCGGCGATGTGGGCTTCGTAGCCCATGAGGGAGCCGATGGCCACACCGGGCAGCGATCGGGATGCGCGTGCCAGGACCCGGGCCTGTTCTACGGACCGGATCGGGCTTCGACGCACACCGAGATGAACCGGGGTCCCCAGGGGACGGTAAGAAAGATCCACATCCAGACAGGCCTGCAGCTCCACGCCGGCCTTTTTCCCGGCCAGCGAGAGGGCCTCCAGGTGCTCTTCGCAGTCCACCACCAGGGCCGCCCGCTTGTCCCGGCGGGTCATATCCGCCAGAAGCTCCAGGTCCGAGGGCTGGACCGTGGGGTACGAAACGATGAAGTCGTCGAAGCCGTGCCGGGCCAGAAAGGCGGCGTCCTCCACGGTGTAGGTCATGACGCCCCGGAAGGCCGTTCCGCCCCGGTCCATGATCCGCTTCATCAAGTCAACGCAGCGCAGGGATTTGGAATGCAGCCGGACGGTCTTCCCGGTGCCCTGCTGAGTGGATGCCACGAAGTCGATGTTCCGATCGAACGCGTCCAGGTCCACGAACGCCAGCGGCAGCCGCTTTCCGCGGAAGATTTCCCGGTAGCGCTTATACGTCTGCAGCGGATCCTCCCACACGGCTTTCCTCCCCAACCATGGATTGAATACCCGGGCCGATCGTGAAATAGTATGAGGATTGGGCGAGGGTTTCAAGCGAGTGGAACCAGGCGCTCCTTCCCTGGGGGGCGAGACCTTCGATTGAACGGTTTCATGGGAAACGACTTTCTTCTTGCCACGGGACGGAAAAGTGCATTATCGTATCTGGGCCCATCAGGGGCTTGAACCCTTGCGTTCCAGGGGAAAGAAAAATGGAAAAAACCGTTTGATATTCCAGGGACAGGCGGCGGTGTGACATGGTTTCGGATCGTGCAAAACCGGGGTCAGGTGAGCAGAAAATGGGACGGTCGCTCCGTGATTCGGGGGAGATCTTCCGCATGATGGTGGAACACGCCAACGAGGCCATCCTGGTGGCCCAGGACGGCCAGCTGCGCTTCGTAAACCCCAAGACCACCGAGCTTATCGGGTACTCCGCGCAGGAGATGACCCAGAAGCCCTTTGGCCAGTTTCTGCATCCGGATGACCGGAACCTGGTCGCCGAACGTCATCAAAGGCGGCTCAAGGGAGAGGAGTTTACGAATGTATATCCCTGCCGGGTTCTGCACCGGAACGACAGCATCATCTGGGTGGAGATAAATGCGGTTCTGTTCGCCTGGGAAGGGAAACCCGCCACCCTGATCTTCCTGAACGACATCACCTCACGACGCCGGGCGGAGGCGGCGCTCCGGGAAAGCGAGGAGAAGTACCGCCAGCTTTTTTTCGCCGAGTCCGACGCCATCCTGCTCTTTTACGCGGAAACCGGGGAGATCATCGATGTGAACGATGCCGCCCTCGGCCTGTACGGCTACGAGCGTGACGAGTTTCTCGCATTGAAGATCACGGACGTGTCGGCGGAACCCGAGGCCACGATGACTTCCGTGTCCAGGACCGTTGCCGGTAAGTGCAGCAGGATCCCCCTGCGCTACCATCGGAAGAAAGACGGTTCCCGATTTCCGGTGGAGATCTCCTCCAGCACCTTTCTCCTGGGGGACCGTAAGGTCCTGTGCGGCGCGGTCCGGGATATTTCTGAGCGGATGCGCTTGCAGGAGGAGATCCGAAAGTACCAGGATCAGCTGGAAAGGCTGGTGCGGGAGCGCACCGCCGAACTGGAGAAGACCAACCGCCAGTTGCGAGACGAGATCGTGGAACGGGGACGCGTGGAGGATTCCCTGCGCAGGAGCGAGCAGCAGTACAGCACGCTGGTGGAGAACTCCCTCACCGGGATCTACATCGATCAGGATGAAACGGTCGTATTTGCCAACCAGAGGTTTGCCGAGATTTTCGGGTACAGCCGGGAAGAGATCACCGGCCGGACCACCTGGGACCTGGTTCATCCGGATGACAGGGCCCGTTTGCGGGAGATCCGGGCCCGCCGGTTGAAGGGGGAATACGCACCGAACGATTACGAGGCGCGGGGGGTGACCCGGAACGGGGAAACCCTCTGGATCAAGAGACGGAACAACGTGATCGAATACAACGGAAGACCCGCGGTCCTGGGGAACATCGTGGATATCTCGGAACGAAAAAGGGCCGAGGAGGACCTCCATAAAACCAACGAGGAGCTGAAATCCTTTGTCCATGTTGTGACCCACGATCTCAAGATCCCGATTATTTCCATCCAGGGGTTTTCCGCCCGGCTTCTGAAAAAATACCGGGAGGTGCTGGAAGAAAAGGGAGCGGGCTATATCCATCAGATCCGGAACAGTGCGCAGAGGATGGAACTTCTGGTTTCGGATCTGCTGACCCTTTCCGTGGTGGGCAGGGTAGCCCCCGTTCTGTCGGAAGTTCCCATG
>CAYTRL010000577.1:0-2988 GCA_964439795.1 uncultured Thermodesulfobacteriota bacterium | reverse complement strand
TCGACGTCGGCGTCGTTGCGCAGGATGCGCTGCTCGTGGGTGACGACTCCGTCGGACCAGGTGATGTGCTTGCTCTTCGGTTGTGACATCTCGTCCTCTCCCTCGGGTTCCTTCTCTTGTCTGGCGGCCGCTGCCGGCGCGGACCCAGGTTCAGGTTTATTCGGTGCCTCCGGGATCCGCTCAAGCAAAAAGCGGGCGAGTCGGCCGGGGCCATTCAGGAGTCAAGGTCAGAGATAACCGAGCTGGCGCAGCTTGCCCTTGATCTTCTCCAGGTCCTCTCCGGTGAACTCGGCGCCTTCGGTCAGCCCCGCGTACACGATGTCACGCAGCACGAAGACCACAAAATCGGTCACTGAGTTGAAGCCCGAGTCCCCGATGAGCAGCCGGATGTGATCGTAGAGGGGCCTGGGAATCTTCAAGGTCACCTTGGCGCTGGACATCGGGTCCTCCTCGTTCCCTCGCTCACGAACCCGGGAAAATGAATCCGGGCGCTGGGGCATAAACTTCCCTGCACTCCAATAAGGCTCCAATTGGAGTGCTATAAGAGTATAAGCCAGGGACACTCGCCTGTCAAGGGGGGGCAGAACCTGTTGCGGGGGAAAGGATTGGAGATGGCCACGCCCTCAGCGGGCTGCCGCTCTTTCCGCCTGGGGGCGCAACCGGGTCCTGGGACGGACTTTGGGGACCCGACCGGAAGCCGGCAACCGGTCAGAGGAGGTCACGCGGGCCACGCTGACGATGGTGTCGAAGATGGTCCTGACATCCCGGCCCAGGCTCTCCCGGTCCAGATCCTGGGTGTAGAGGGCCAGCTTGCGAGGCATGACCTCTTCCACGTAGAAACGCTCCGGATCGTCCGAAACGTTGAGCAGCTTCTCCTCGTCCCGGTAAAGGATCGAGGCCCGGTGAGTGATTCCTGGCCGGATGCGCAGGATGGGCTCGTATTCTCGCCAGAAGAGATCGACGTACTCCGGAACCTCCGGCCGCGGACCGACGATCGACATCTCCCCGCACAGGACGTTGAAAAGCTGAGGCAGCTCGTCGATCTTGGAGCGGCGTAGAAAACGGCCGACCCCTGTGATGCGGCGGTCACGGCTGACGGTCACGTTGCGCCCGTTGCCTGGGCGGCCGTTGACCATCGTGCGGAACTTGAAGATCCGGAAGAGCCTGCCACCGCGCCCCACGCGATCCTGACGGAAGAACACTGGACCACGGCTGGTGGTCTTGATCAGCAAGGCAATGGATGCCAAAAGCGGCGACAGGAGCGCCAGGCCCAGCCCGGCGGCCGCGAAATCGAACAGACGCTTCACCCCGGTTCCTTCCTTGGGCAAGAGGCTCAGGGGCAACGAGCAGCGAGGGGGAATCGTTTCCAACGATCTGCCTGATCCGAAGTCCTCAGGTTCCGCTCGCCTTTGCTCGCTTCCAGCAATAGAATGGCATCGTTGCGGATTCGTCAACCATTTACCAAGAATGATGCCAGTTTCACCCGTCACCTGAAGCGAGATCATGTTTGGGGAGCCAGGCCTGGCAAAACGTGGTTAGACAAAACCGAAAATTTGCGGGATAGATAGCAGGCCATCAACCAGCTGGAGATGTTGAATTGCGGGCTACCCTGGTGAACGTCTGCGGAACCAGCCGTTCCGGCTCGACCATGCTTGACCTCATGCTGGGCAATGGCCTCGGGGCCTTTTCCTGTGGAGAGGTATACAGCTGGTTCCGCCCCTGGAGGAGTCACCACTTCCGGATTGATTGCTCCTGCGGCGAAAACCCCTGCTCCGTCTGGGAAAAAGCAGGCAATGTGCCCGAGAGGCTGTTCCACGGCGAACTGGCGAGGCAGCTCGGCCTCAGCTTTGTCGTGGACTCCTCCAAGGATCTATGCTGGGTGATCGATAATATCTCCTGGGCTCAACAGTCGGGCCTGGATGTTCAAAATGTTCTTGCCTGGAAACACCCACTCGACCTGGCTCTCTCTCAGTGGAAACGTGGCAAGGGACCCATGAGCTGGCGGAAGGAATTCGTTAAATACCACAATTGGTTCTTTTCGCTTGGGCTTCCGTTCGTTTCGGTTCAGCAAAGATCACTGGCCCAGAACCCGGGCAGGAAACTGTCACTCATCTGTGCTTTGATCGGAATGGACTATTTCGACGGCAAAGAACGATTCTGGGAAGGCATAAGCCACCACCTATTCGGTAGCGCCGGGGTCAGGGAGCAGGTCAGACGGGGGGTTTCGGAAATCCTACCCCCGGGTCAGTTTCCCCCGGAGTTCGACCGGTTAATCCCCGACATTTCTCGTCGTACCAGGGAAGATGGAGAGGTTCAGAGGATACTGGGGGTACTGGAATCAACGGAGGTCGACAATTGGGGCGACAGGGAACTCCCCGCCTCTCCTCCGCTGGCCAAAAAACCATGGTGGTACTTCGCGCGCAGGGCTCGGCGAGCGATTAAGCATTACCTCCCCGACCCCTGGCCGGAGTCTCCTTGATTTGCCGAGAACCCACCGTCAACAATCCCCTTCGCGTACCTGTTCATTAGCCGGTTTCCGGGTGCTTGAAAACGATCCACCAGCTTGAATCCCCGGCGGATGTAGAAACGGTTCACGGCCTCGTTTGCCCTGGCGTCCGTCGTTAGCACCAGGCGAACGGCTCCCATCCGGGAAACCCGGCCAGTGAACTGATGCAGAAGAGCCTCACCCAGCCCCGCCCCAGCTTGAGCAGGTATCACCGCAAGGGAGGCAAGTTCGCAGAGTTCGCGCTGTGGCGTCGCATCGCCCTCCCAGGCCCGCCCGGTTCGCTTCACATTCCCCAGGAGACGGGGCAATAGCCGGGGCCCCCGGACAAGACCCCAAACCACTGGCCAGACGAATCGGATCCAGCGTCGCCGCAGGAAGCAAAAAAAGGCATCCGGGTTCAGGTAACCTGCCACGAAGCCGGCGACCTGGTTTTCCCGCCGGGCCACCAGAATGAGTCCACGGTCGTACTCGAGGATCGCCTG
>CAYTRL010000576.1:0-3034 GCA_964439795.1 uncultured Thermodesulfobacteriota bacterium | reverse complement strand
GCGGCTGTCGTCCCTCAGAAAACCGATCCCGACCTTGATCCCAAAGGTTTTCCCGGCCATCGAATGGTTGGCGACCCGCGGGAGGTTGATGATGTGGTCCATCTCATCCACGGCCGTGGTGATGTAGATCGGCTCGGTCCAGTGATGCGAACCCGACGGAACGGTGGCCCTGTACGCATCGTATCCGCGTTCCTCGAAAAAACAGGGCGTCACCTGGTATTCGTCCATCACGGCCAGGAGTCCCGCGGTCCGGCAGCATTCACGGGAAGAACCTCTTCCCCCTGCAGGGGTGTGAAAAACGTGCTCCACCCCGCTTTGATCTCCGGCCACGATCTCGCCGGCCCCGCGTTCTCTGAGCAGTCGGACCATGCAGGCCAGGGCCCAGGGGTCCGTGGTGGCCGGAAAGGGGTTTCCGGAATTGAGCGACAGCTTCAGGAAAACCCTGTCCCCCCCGGCCAGCCAGGAGAAGTCCGTTGCCGCTTCCACCGCGGCCTTGAAGAGAGGATAGCTGTCTTCGTGTTCGCCCTTCGGGATCCAGACGCTGCTCACGCTGTGCTCGGATTCACCACCCTCGGTAAGGGGGGAGAGAGGATCGGAGGAACCGCCGCATCCCGTCAACACGGGAGGACACGCCGCCAGGACGCCCATGCCGGCGCTCCAGGACAGGAAATCTCTCCGGCTCATGCCGTTGTACTTTTTCATGAATCTCCTCCCTTCTTGATCAACCCGTCTCCTCCTCCATCCGCTTCCGGATGTAGGTCCAGCCCGGGAGGATGTCTTCGGTCAGGTGCCCTACCAGCGGACTCCTGACGGGGTAGCCCAGGTTGAACTCCCGGCCGGACTGGAAGAGGTTTTCGGATGCGGACAACAGGGCCCGGGCCGGCATGCCCACGGCGATCTCGTCATCGGCCGTCTGTGAAAACGCGCGGTCCCCGGCTCCGGGAATGACCACTTGGGGTTTTCCGGAAAGATAGGGCAGAAGCGCCCCCTTGATACAGGACTCCCCGTATCCGTTGAAAGGCGAGACCATCAGGTTCTTCCCGTCGTAGGAGAGAGTCTGGATGATATGGGTGATCTGTGCGGCATTCCCGTAGATCAGGACAGAGTCCGGCACGAAAGGGATGGTGGCCAGGGGTGCCGCAAGAAACCCCGTGTGCTGCTGAATGACCTTCTGGTTTTCCGGCGTCATGATCTCGGAGAACAGGGACTGGACCACGATCTCGGCCTCCAGGTCCTTGCGCCACTTGTTGAGCCGCTGGCTTTCGATAAAATCCTCCACGGGCAGCTTGATCCAGCCTTCCGCAAGGGAACTGGCCAGGCAGAAGTTATCCTCGACCGTCATGGCCGCATGCCCCTTGTGCCTGCGCGCAAAGGTGAAGGCCTGGCACAGGGACCATTTCTGTCCCATGGCCGAGGGCTGCATGAACCCCTCCGGCACCTCATCGTTTTCTCGAAGATATTTCACCCCGATGGGAAGCGTGTCGAGCCGGAGCTGTTGGTAGATGTCTTCTGCCGCCTTTCGGGTGGCTTCCAGATCCTGCGGTTCCATTTTTCCTCCCTGTTTCTCTGCATATTCTATTCTCAGATACATTGAACAATGTATCAAGGTCCACCTGCCCTTCTCCAGGAGCCTGATAAAAAGCAAGGATTCCGTATTTTCCGTCATTCCGGACTTGATCCCCTTTGCCCCCCCTGATCCTTTGACCCCCCTGATCCGGAATCCAGGGGAGAGGAGAACAAGATCCTATGGGTGAAATGGGAGCTTGTCCCCAATTGAAAAATAATCCTTGACATACATACATACATCATGTATGTTATTCCCCATGACCAAAGAAAACCTCAATGAAAAACGGTCCCAGGAGACCCGGGAAAAACTTCTCAAGACGGGCCGAAAGCTCTTTGCGAGTAAAGGTTTTGCCGGGGTTTCGGCAGAGGAGCTGGTGACAAGTGCCGGACTGACCCGTGGGGCCCTGTACCATCATTTTGACGGCAAGGCCGGCCTGTTTGCCGGGGTCTATGAAAAGATGCAGCAGGAGATGGCCGCCAGGGTGGAAGAAAAGGTCGCCCCCGAGCCCGGCCCCTGGGAGGAACTTACGGCCGGCATCACCGCCTATCTCGCCGCCTGTGAAGAACCGGATATCCAGCGCATCTTTTTTGTGGACGGCCCGGCGGTTCTGGGCTGGGAACGCTGCCGGAAGATGGACGCCCGCCACGCCATGGCGCTTCTGGAGCGTGGGATCGCCGACGCCATGCGAAACGGCGAACTGGACCCCCTCCCCCTCAAGCCCCTGATGCTTTTCCTGGCGGGCGCGCTCCGGGAGGCGGGAATGTGGATTGCTTCGAGCACGGAGCCCAACGTTGCAAAGAAAGAGGCGGCCCAGGTCCTGGGCCGCGTATTCAGTGGAATCCGGACAAAAGGAAAGGAAGGATGAAAAAATGGGAAAGAAAGTGACGGTCCTGGGCGGTTGCGGAGCTGTGGGAAGTGTTGCATCACGCACCCTGGCGTGCCAGGAAATTTTCGACACCGTGGTGGTGGCGGATCTGCGCAAGAAAATGGCCGAGGACCTTGTGAGCCAGCTTCCAGCAGGCAAGGGCATTGCCGCGGCCTTTGACGCGGAAGATCCCGAAAGCATCAAGCGCGTCATTTCCGGAAGCGACGTGGTCCTGAACTGCGTAGGGCCCTTCTACAAAACGGTCAAGACCGTTCTCGCGGCGGTCCTGGAAGAGAAAATCGACTACATCGATGTCTGCGACGATGTGGACGTGACCCAGGAAATCCTGGAGTGGTCCCCCAAAGCCAAAGGAGCGGGGATCACGGCGGTCATCGGCATGGGAAGCTCTCCCGGGGCCACCAACCTTCTGGCCAAGTTCGCGGCGGATCAACTGCTCGACGAAACCGAGGCGATCGATATTTTTCACGCCCACGGCGGAGAACCCGTGGAAGGCGTCGGGGTGATCGGCCACCGTTTTCACTGCATGTCCATCGATATCCCCATGTACCTGGACGGAAAGCTCACCTATCTGAAGTTCTTCG
>CAYTRL010000575.1:0-3035 GCA_964439795.1 uncultured Thermodesulfobacteriota bacterium | reverse complement strand
AATTGGGCGGTTTTCCGCTGTCAAGGGGCGGGGCGGCCCACACACGGTTGTGAAAACCGCTCATCCTACGGCACAGGATTGCCGAACTATATAGATAGAGACCCTGAACGCAATTTTTTTGTTCCTCATCAAAGACCGAAACACTGCATCCATGGAAGCACGACATCATGAGCCCCGAACAAACCCTCCGGAAAACAGCCGACGTAGACCCGATCAGCCCGGTGATCTCCCGGAACATCTTCGAGAGCCTTCCCGTGGGCCTCATGGTGATCAGCCCCCGGGGTGACATCGTGTTCAGCAACCCTGCGGCGCACAGGCTTCTGGGACACCCGGAAGGGACGTTCGACGGGGGCGGCTGGGGCGAGCTGTTCTTCGACATGGACAAGAACGTGGACTTCAACCAGGTGATCATCGACGTGATCCGCGGACGGGAGCTGAAGTTCAACCGAACCGTTCCGTACGAGACCCCCGCCGGGGAAACCCGCACCCTGTCCCTGACCAGCTCGCTTCTGCAGGAGCAGGGGGAAACCGCGGGCCTGGTGGTGCTGATTTACGACATGACCGAGGTCCACCGTATGCGGGAGCGGGAAAAGGAGATCCTGGAGGAAAAGCACCTGCTCCAGAGTCAGCGGGCGGAGAGTCTCCGGAACCTGGCCCTGGCCGTGGCCCACCAGATCCGGAACCCCCTGGTTTCCATCGGCGGTTTCGCCATGCGTATGCTCCGGCGGACCAACGGCAGGAACCCGGACGCAAAGTACCTGGAAAGCATCCTGAAAGGAACGGACCGGCTGGAGGATCTGGTCAAGGCCGTACGGGAGTACGCGGACCTGTCGCCCGTCGGTTTACGCAAGGTTTCCGTGACCCAGATCCTGGAACGGGCCCGATCCAGGCTGGAAAGGGCGGCCGGGCAGATGTCCAGGAAGGTAACGTGGAAAACCCGGCTTCCGCAGGTTGAGGCCCTGGCCGACCCCGACCTGCTGCAGCAAGCCATGGAAGAGATCCTGCTGAACGCCGTGGAATCGCTGCAAGGAGACGGGGGCGAGATCCGGCTCGAGGTTTCCTCCCTGGCCGACGGGATCCGGATCCGGATCTCCGACAGCGGGCGGGGCATCCCGGAGCAGGACAAGCCGTTCATCTTCGACCCGTTCTTCTCTTCCAAGGCGTCCGGCATCGGCATCGGGCTCTGCAAGGCCCAGCGGATCGTCAAGGAGCACCGGGGGGAAATCCTGGTCCACAGCGTTCCGCAACAGGGAACCGACGTGGAAATCCGCCTGCCCGTCCAGTAGCCGGAAGACCCTGTCGTGCGTTCCGGCCCGGATGCCGAGTGATACGAGGAACCCGGGCCTTTCCGATCAATTCGGGCGGCAGTTGAATATCCTGCGGGCGTCCTCCGGAGAGGCCACCTCGCGGCCGGCCACCTTGCAGACCTGGGCCGCCCACTCCACGGCCTCGTAGTTGCCCTTGAGCAGATCCCCGTTGATATTGCGGAAGTTGTCTTCCAGGCCTACCCGGATGTGCCCGCCCAGGGCGGCGGCGCAGATACCCGCGGGGAACTGGTTGGGCCCCACGCCGCACACCGACCAGGAGGCGCCCTGGGGAAGCAGGTCGATCAACGTTTTCAGGTGCCCGATGTCAAAGGGCATACCGCCCGCCACCCCGAAGACGAACTGGAAGTGCATCGGGTCCTCGAAGAGCCCTTCCTGCTTCCGGAGCAGGTGAAGGTTGTACATCCCGCCCATGTCGTACACCTCGCACTCGGGCTTGACCTTGTTTTCCTTCATCTTGGTGGCGAAATCCTGGATCATCCCGAAGGTGTTTTCAAAGATGAACTCGAACTGGATGGTGCCGCGCTTACGATCGGCCAGGGCGAAGTTCATGCTGTTGGTGTTCAGGGAGGCGATATCGGGCTTCATCTCCACAATGGGCGTGATCCGCTGTTCCGCCGTTAGGCCCGTGCTGATGGCCGAGGTCATGTTGATGAGCAGTTCGGGGCACCGGTCCCGGATGGCCTGGATGGTGGGCCGGATGATGTCCATATCCGCGGAGGGAAGGCCGTCCATGTTCACATCGCGGGCATGGATGTGGACCACCGTGGCCCCGGAGTTGAACGCCTTGTACGCCTCCTCGGCGAACTCCTCGGGGGTGTAAGGGACGTTCTCGTTCATGTTCTTATAGGTGCCGCCGCCGGACAGTGCTGCTGAAATCACAACCTTCTCGGACATCTCTTCTCCTTCCTGTTCACTGAATGGGGTTAGGGGCCGGTAAAGCCTCTCATCATTACGGTTTTTGCGGACTTTCTGTCAAGGCGGCATCCGGCTGTCAATGGAAGTCCAAGCCGTCAGATCACCATGTAGGTCTTCACCATTTCCGTGACCGTTTCACAGACCGGACCCAGGGCTTCCCGGTCCACCATCTCCAGGGTGTCGTGCTCGTCCAGGAGGTAGTAGGGACAGCCGATCCATGAGATCACCGGAACGTTCGCCTCGAGGATAAACCAGGCCGCGTCAGAGGTGGGGGCCGGGGCCAGCAGGTCGAACGGGACCGGCACCGTGCAGGGCGCCGGTTTGCGCCGGAGTGCTCTCTGCACGGCCGCGAACGCCTCCGCTTCGGTGGAGGTGAACATCACGGTGAGGGCCGGCCGGCCGGTGAGGACATAGCGTTTTCCGCTCTCCCTCACCTCCCGGGCGGCCAGGTGCTCCAACGTGATGACCACCCGGACCCTTTCCATGAGATCCCCGTGGTCCCGGACAAAGTGGTAAGCCCCCTCGGAGCCGTAGAAGTGCCCGGCATCCGCCACAAAGACCATGGTCTTGGGCCGCCTCTCCCTGGGAACGGCCGACCAGATGCGGGCCTGGGCCAGCACCTGGGCCATGCCGGTCCCGTCCTCCACGGCCCCCCGAAAGGGAGCGTCATGATGGGAGGTCACCATGACGACCTCGTCACTCGCACCGGGCAGGACGCCCCACACGTTGTGCATGTTCCCCGGAGCCGACTCCCCCTCCAGAACCAGTGTGGCCCGGGCCCGGGCCCGGGCC
>CAYTRL010000574.1:0-3045 GCA_964439795.1 uncultured Thermodesulfobacteriota bacterium | reverse complement strand
TGATGTCGGCGGGATCTTCTTCCGCGGCTCCACCTCCCCGGTCATCGCCAACTGCCGCATCAGCGGGAACCAGGCAGTGGACGTGAGTGCCCTGACCAGCGCCGGCGGCGGGATCTACTGCGTCAGCGGCGCCTCCCCGACCATCACCAACTGCACCATCAGCGGGAACGAGTCGGAAACGGATGGAGGGGGGTTCTTGATCTACGGGGCCTCAGCGACCCTTACGAACACGCTTCTCTGGGGGGACGCTGCGGGGACGGGACCGGAACTATGGCTGGACGGCTCCTCCACGGTCACGGTGAGCTACAGCGATGTGCAGAGTGGCGAGCCGGGCGCGTACGTGGCCCCGGGGTCGACGCTGAACTGGGGGAGCGGAAACCTCACGACCACCCCTTCCTTTGTGGACCCCGACGGAGCGGACGATATCCCCGGAACCCCGGACGACGATTACCGTCTCATGGCGATCTCCCCGTGCATCGACAGCGGGGACAATGCAGCGCCCGGGCTTCCGTCCACCGACCCGGACGGCAACCCGAGGGTCGTGGACGGCGACAACGACAGCGTGGCCGTAGTGGACATGGGGGCCTATGAATTTCAGCCGGAAGATGCCTGGGGCGCTTCCTCCACGGTGGCGCCTGACGGTTTCCACGTGCAGTCTCTGCAACGGTCACATGCCGTCAGCTTCCTGATCGCCCTGCTTCTTCCCTTCGGCGTGACGCTTCTCATGAAACGGCGGCCCGGGAGGCGGCGGATCAGGGGTTGGGGATGCTGAAGATGGCCAGCAGGTCGAAGAACCGCATGACGCTGGGCATGTCTATGGCATGGGTGATCTCCTGCTCGGTGCGGGCGCCGTCGTCGGTTCCCCAGGGGTCCCGGACCCGAAGGTAAAGATGGTTCTCAGCCCCCTCCGGCCTGCTGTATGCGCCCGGATCCGACACGCGGACGCCCTTGATCGTGAACTGGTGGTTGTTGTTGAGGGACATGACGGTGCCGGGGGGGGTGACGGCCCCGTGGATATCACGATCCGGGAAGTCAGGAGGTACAGAGACAAAGTTGACCATGGAGGCAATGGTCAGGGCGGCCGCGGGCTGGGTCACGCCCGTTCGCTCGAGACAGCTGGTGATCAGGCGCCACATGTCCGGGATGTCGCTCCGGGAACTGTACACCCGCGTTACCAGATCCTGAGATTGCGGGCCCATGATCATCCGCATGGCAGGGGCCGCGGCGTTCACGCCCAGGGTTCTTTGCCCCCGCGTGCGGTCTCCCACGGTGGTCAGCTGTTGGTAGGAAGTAAGCCCCAGGTGATGCATCATGGCGGTTTCGTACAGGGCGACCCACAGAATACGCGATGGGGAGGCGTTGGGCGTGACATCGGCTCGGAAGTCCTGTTGCAGTTGGGCCAGCGCCTCGCATTCCTCGCATACCGCTCCGGCAGGGGTTGTGGGGCTCCCCCCTCCCGGGGGCATGGCGGCCCCGGCCCGGCTGTTGATGCGATAGGTCTGCCAGCCGGTTCGCGGGTTGATACGCGTCAGGCCGTAGAGCCTGACCGCATAGATGCCGTTCCCCTCGTCCTGGATGTTCCGGATGATCAGGTCCTGGCCCGGCCCGCTCCTCACGATGGCGCCCAGCGAGGCCAGGAGCCAGCAATCACCGATAGGGTGCCCCTGATCCACATGCTCCATCAGGGGCCGGCGGCCCGGACCGTACAGTTCCTCGAGGCTCAAGGTGGTTCCCCCCCGCCGGTTCCGTCCAGCCCTTTCGCATCCTGCAGGTGCGCGGAGGCCTCCTCGTAAAGCCGATCGATCTTCCGGGGTGCCGGGCCGGGGGAGGTTTCGCTCCTCAGGATCCCCGATGCCCACGGGAAGGACGTATCAACGTCAAAGTCCCGGCCGAACAGAAACATGAGGTTGATGTACTTGCTCACCTCCTGCTCGATGGTGATCCCGTAGGACCCGGCGCGTTCCATGCCGTATCGGATCGTCTCCCGGACCTGGGGTTCTTCCATCTCCCCGCAGACCTCCGGGAACTGGTGGTTGACGTGTTCCACCATGCTGTCTTCAAACTGCTGAAGCATGTTCCGGCGGAACACATCCATCTGATGGTTTCGTATCCGCAGCATGGGCGCTCTCACTCCGGTTCCGACAGGGGGGGCCGCACGGGCTCCTCCGTACCCCCCGTCACTGTTTCACGGATCTCCAGTCCCGTGGAACCCCGCGTGCAGGAAAGCAGGCCGTACGGGGTTTCCGCTTCCAGGAGGATGCACCGGACAGGGCCGAAGAACTCATCGAGCTCTTCACGGTTGCAGGTGGGCAGGTACGTTCGAAGAACACGCGGATCGAAATAGCGAAAGAGATATTCGTTATCGTCCTCATCGCATGCCACATAGATGCTGCGCAGGTGCCGGTGAAGGACTTCCGGTTCTTCCCGGGTCAGCAGCAGGATGCCGGCGCAGGATCCCCACTTCTCCGTCCAGAGTTCCAGATACGGCGAATCCGGGGGGATGCGGACAAGATGAGGGGCCACGTGGTCCAGGCGGGGGGCCATCTCCCCTTGAAACAATGTCCGGGTTTCCAGGGCCAGGTCGGCCCGGGGGACCAGGGCAAGGTAAGGATCCCGGGCCGAGTCGACGATTGCATACAGGTTCTCTTCCGGCTCTAAGGCCTGGAGAATCATCCCCTGGAGAGACGGTTCCTGTCTGCCCATCTTTCCCCCGTAAAAGGAGGTCCCCGCCTTGATGAGACGGTGCGGGGGCTACACGCCCCCGCAGGGTAAATCCGAGTTTCGACTGATCAGCGGGGTCCCGCGTTCCGCGGCCGCCGTGGCCGCCTGTTCAATGGCCTGTTCCATGGGGTTCCGGGACGTCGACCCTTCCACTCCAATGGAGGCCTGGCCCGCGGCGCCCCCGCCGCCCCCGGGTCCGGCGGAACCCCCGGCGCCGCCGGGGGCGCCCCCAACAAGGACGTCGTCACTCCCCTCGATCAACTGGCCCACCCCGCCGCAATGGATATCCATATCGCCCTTCCGGTGGGCCGGCAGGTTGTTGAT
>CAYTRL010000573.1:0-3052 GCA_964439795.1 uncultured Thermodesulfobacteriota bacterium | reverse complement strand
GAAAAAACGAACGTCCAGCTCCGGCACGTTCAGGTTGACCTCGATTTTATCCACGTTCACCAGGTCCACCAGCGGTTCCCCGCGGTTGATGAACTCCCCCTCGTCCACGAAGAGCCGGTTGACCCGGCCGTTGATCGGAGAACGCACGAACCCGCGCTCGTACTCCACCCGGGCCTGCTCCAGGTTTCCCCTGGCCACGGCACGGTCCGTCTCGCTGTGATCCAGTGCTTCCTGGTTGATGATCTTCCGCTCCGCCAGCCGCTTTCGTCTCTGGTACAGGGCGTCGGTGAGCGCAAAGGCGGCCTCGGCCCGGTCCAGGCCGGCCTTCAGGGAGGAAACGTCGATTTTGGCCAGAAGTTCCCCCCGGACGACCTTGTCTCCCTCCCGGGGCCCGATCCATTCCACGCTGCCGCTCTTCTCCGCTGAGAGACGTACGTCCTGCCAGGCCTCGGTCTCGCCGGGAAGAACAAGGACATCCTCCAGGGAGGCCGGCTCCGCAGTGATCACGGACACCTTGACGATCCGGGGCCCGTTCCGGGAGTCCTCCTCCTGGATGCTGCTTTCAGAGTTCGAGGCCGTGCACCCCGTCATCGGAAGCAGGGCCGGGCAGGAAAGAAGAAGTGCAAGCAGCTGGGCTCGCGGGTATTTGGTGTAGAATCCTGGCATCTCTTCCTCGCTTCTCTCAGTATCTTCTCTGGAGCGGCCTCGAATTCGTGACCCGGTTTATGGCAGCGCGTCCTCAGGCTCCCGCGCGCATGTTCTCCAGGAACTTTTCGAACAGTTGTTTCATGTGATCGTGGGGACCGGGCGACGCCTCCGGGTGGTGCTGGACGGAGAAGGCCCGCAGACCTTCGATCTCCATCCCTTCCGGGGTCTGGTCGTTCAGGTTCACGTGCGAGATCCTCACCTGCTCGGGGTCCAGCGTGGAGGCGTCCACGCAATACCCATGGTTCTGTGACGTGATGAACACGCGACCCGTGTCCTTTTCCATGACGGGCTGGTTGGCGCCCCGATGACCGAACTTCATCTTGTAAGTCCGGGCGCCAAGGGCCAGGGCCAGTATCTGGTGCCCGAGGCAGATCCCGAAGATCGGTTTCTTTCCCAGGAGGCTCCGGACCGTTTCGATGGCATAGGTCACGCCCGCGGGGTCTCCGGGACCGTTGGAGAGAAAGATCCCGTCCGGTTTCTGGTCCAGGATCGCCTCTGCGCCGGTGGCCCCGGGAACCACGGTAAGGCGGCACCCGCAGGCACGGAAGATCCGTGCAATGTTCCGCTTCATCCCGAAATCCATGGCGATCACACGGAACCCGGAGACCCCGGCGCCGGGTTCCGGCGCCGGCCTTCTGCCCCAGAAGGACGAGAGCGTATCCTCCGGGGGCCAGGAATAGGGTTCGGTGCACGAGACCGAGGCGACCATGTCCCGGCCCACGAGCCCGGGCCACTCCCGTGCCCGGGCTACGAGTTCTTCCGGGTTCTGCACGCGGCTGGAGATGGCGGCGCGCATGTCCCCCCGGGTTCGGATCTTCTTGGTCAGGGCCCGTGTGTCAAAGCCCTCCATGGCGGGGATGTCGTGCTCCTTCAGGTAGGAGTCCAGGCTCTGTGAGGAACGCCAGTTGCTCGGCCGGCGGCAGAGTTCCCGGACCAGGAACCCGGCCACCTGCGGGGATCCGGATTCCACATCCTCCACGCTCACCCCGTAGTTCCCGATCAGCGGGTAGGTCATGGTGACGATCTGCCCCTTGTAGGACGGATCGGTCAGGATCTCCTGATAGCCGGTCATGCTGGTGTTGAAGACCACCTCCCCCTCCACGTCCCTCTCCGCGCCACAGGCCCAACCGCGGAAGACGCTCCCGTCCTCCAGGGCCAGCATGGCCGGTTTCCTTTCTCTGCGTTTCATGGAAACCTCCGACTCATCACCCCAGAAAGGTCCTCCAGAACCACCCGGCGTTCCACATCCGTTTTCCCGGAACCGTGCCCGAAAAAAATCCTCCCACCCGCCGGGCGTACCCCGGGTCCAGGAGCGCATTCTTCCCCACTCGGTTCAATCCCCAGCGGACCAGCGGCTCGAGGGCGGGATGGTCGCTCGGCAGGGACGCGAGAAAACCCCCGTATCGATACTCGTGCCGGAAGTGCCGTACCACCTCCCGGTCGAAGCCGGAAAGAAAAGCCCCGGAAAAATCCCCAAGTTCAAAGGCCCTGCAAACCCATGGAACCGCCAGGACCGCGCTTTTCAGGGCCCCGTAAATACCCTCCCCGGACAGGGGATCCGTGAAGTGGCCCGCGTCTCCAAGCAGCAGCAGATGAGACGCCGACCGCTTCACGTTCCGCTGGTAGGTACCGATGGTCCAGCCCCGTGCCGCACCCTCGGGTTCCGCCTGCCGCATCCGCCGGGAGAGCGCGGGATGCCCCCGGGAAAACCGCTCCACAGCGGCAAGGGGCCGGATCCCCTTTCGGATACAAGCGTCCGCCCTCAGACCCAGCCCCACATTGGCCAACCGGGGCCCCAGCGGAATCACCCAGGCATAGCCCGGGAAGAACTCCGGCAAGAAATAAAGCTCGATGCTGTCACGGAGTCCTTCCACGTTCCGGAAGTAGGCCCGTGCTGCGAGGATCCGTTTTCGTGTGTTCCGGATCCGGAGCGACGCGGAACCTGCCACGGTGGACGCGGCGCCGTCCGCCCCCAGGAGCATCCGGGTTCGGATGCTCCGAACGCGCTCCCCCTCCGTCACCCGGCACAGGAGGGAACCGTTCTGCCGTTCGAGTATCGCCCGGAAGCAGGCCCGGTAACGGATTCGGCACCCGGCCTGCTCGGCCTTTTCGCGGAGGGCCCGGTCGAACCGGTCTCGACGCAGCGTCTCCGCCGGAGGGGTTTCGAGGCCCCGGGTGCAAAAAGGAGCCCAGCTGATCCTCTTTCTCTCATCGAAGATCTGGATGGCCCGGATCGGATACCCACCCCATCCCTTCTCTTCCCAGCCGATTTTCAGGTCATGGAGAAGCCAGCGCGTTCGCGGCCCCAACAGGTCTCCGCAGATCTTCTGATGTGAGGGGGACC
>CAYTRL010000572.1:0-3053 GCA_964439795.1 uncultured Thermodesulfobacteriota bacterium | reverse complement strand
TAGCGGATCATGCCCCCGCCTCCTGTACGGGATCGGTGGGCAGGGACAGGTCATAGGCACAGGGTTTTCCTCCCGGCGGGTCGTAGGCCCCGTTCCCGTCCGCGTCCACGTAGATGGCGTTCGTGGTGAAGCGGGGGACCCGGGCCGGATTGAACTCCGCCAGCCCCCTGGGTAGATACTCCCGGCCGAAGCCCAGTACCACCACGTGCGCATCCTCGGGCACGGGCACCGACAGGGTCCCATCGTACTTGACCACGTCGTTGGGGTGTTGCGCGGGCACGTTCAGGACCTCGTCGCAGTTCACGAACACCTTGAAGTGGGTGACGTCGATCCCGGCCAGGGCCTCGATCCGCACCCACAGATCCACCGCGCCGTCGGTGTCGGTGACCAGGTCTCCCATGCCGGCCCGGTCGTTGACCAGGACACGGGCAAAAGCACCGTCGCTCACCAGGGCGTTTCCGGCCAGGAGGGAGCCTGTCAGCTCGTTCTCGTCCATGCGGGCGGGATCGTCCGTGGAGGAGGCGAAGTAGGTCCTGGGGGATCCCGGCGTACCGAAACCGTGCGTGTCCGTGGTCCCCACGGCGGTCTTGCGGTGCCCGAGGTTCAGGAAGCTCATCCAGTCCTCGAACAGGCCCGTGTCGTCCGCGCTGTCGGGGTCCTCCACAAAGACCCGGGTGTGTCCGTTCATGTACTCGATGCCGTCGAAGTCCCAGCTCCACAGCTGTGCGTCCGCGGGAAGGCCCAGAAGGGTGGGGTCCTCCAGGGCGGGAAGGCCCGTCAGGCGGTCGTAGCCGATCAGGCACATGTAGCTGCAGCCGCCCCGCGGGTGGTTCAGCACGACGAACCGGCCCCCGCGGGCGCGGGCCGCGGCATAGACCTCGGCGATGTCCAGCCCGTACCAGGGTACCGGGCCCCCCCGGGCGTTCAGGTCGAAACGGGGTTCGAGGCCGATCACGTTCACATGCTCCGGGACCGTGGCCGTGAGTTCCAGGCCCGTGATCGTGGACACCCACGCTTCCAGGCCGGTTTCATGGATCCCGCTCCACCAGCTTCCTATGTACTCGTGATCCGTGCTGACCGGAACCTCCAGCCCCTCGGCGGCGCAAATCCGGATCCGGTCCGCGATGGACACCTTGCTGTCCGCGCTCGGGGCCGCGTGCAGGTGTCCGTCGGTGGAGAGGAACCCGGAGGTATCCACCACACGGTCCAGGTGCACTTCCAGCCTGGATGTCCGGTCGGGAGCGATCTCTATTTCACCCTGGTAGGGGGCGTACTCGAACCCCCGGGTCACACTGACCCCGTAGGTGCCAGGGGCCACCCTGCTGGAGCCGGGGGCAACGCCGGTGTAGAGGATCCGGGCCTTGTTGTCTCCCTCCCACAGGGTGATCCTGGACGGGAGGCTTCTCCCCTCCGTGTCCTTCACGTCATGGGCCAGGGTGCCTCCCGGTTGGAACCCGATCCGGAGCCCGGCTGCCTCCTCCGGCCGGAACGGGATCGGTTCCGGTGTGGGGAACCCCTCCTTTCGGGCCGTGAGCCGGTAGTTGAGATCCGCGGACGGAACCACGGCCATCCGGCCCTGAAAGGCTCCCCGTTCATCGGTGAGGAAACGGTGCAGGGGCTGCCACCCGTCCTCCGAGGGGATCTCGATCTCCACCTCCGCACCGGCCACGGGCCGTGAAGCAAGAAGTTCCACAGCGGTCCCCGTGACGGGGAGCTGTTCGTAGGGCAGGCCCCAGAGCATTTCCGGATCGGCTTCATGAAGGAGAGATTCCGCGGAGTTGGCGTCACCCGGCCCCACGCTCACGAAATAAGTCTCCGTGGCCGTGCTCTCTTCCTCGCCGCCCGCGCCAAGCCGCAGAGGAACCAGGCCTTGACTGAGGTCGAAGATGGCGTCCACTCCGGAGATACTCGTTGTGGATGTGATCGCGTCATGAACGGCAAAAGCCAGGGAGCCGTCCGGACTGCTCGCCGTGATCCACGGAACGCCGATCTTCAGGTGGAAACCGGCAATCGACAGGGGAGCGAGGGAGTAGAACCCCCGTTCGGTGGTGCTCCCGAAGATGTGGGCCACGGCGGGCATGATGGATTGTGGCCGATCCAGCCGGTTCCGGAAGTGGACATGGATCCGGAGAACAGAGGAATCCGCGGGGAGCACGTAATCCACCAGGATCTCCAGCCCGAACGGTTGGCTGAGCGACCTTCTCAAACCTCCCTTGAAAGCCATCCGGATGAGCTCATACTCCACGAGCCAGTACAGATCGTCCGTGCCCCGCACCCGGACCGAGGCCTCCCCGCCGTTTGATCCATCGTTCAGGATCTCGATGCTCTCCCCCCGGAATGCACGCATGGCCGATGCTGGGAAATCCAGCAGGTCGAGCTTTCCCACGAGGGGTTGCAGTTCCTCGTACTGTTCCGGTCCGGCCTGGCTGCATCCGTCCAGGGCCACGGCGTCCACCAGGATCCCCCCGTAGTAATAGTAGCTGTCCGGGTTGTCCGGATGCGTCACGATAAAGGCGGCCCGGTCGTTCATGAGGAGGTAGTCCCCCTCCCCGCCCAGGGCGTCCGGGCCCTGCATGCGCATGTCCGGACGGGTGATTCGAACGGCATGCGCCGAGCCGCTGACCGGGCAGCCCTCCACGAACAGGGAGGGTTCGGTCCCGGAGGACGGTGGAGATCCAGCCGTCCCGGAGCCGGAATCCGAACAGCCGGTCTCGATGATGAGGGTCGTGAGAGCCGCACAGAGGATGATGCGGGACAGACATTGGGCGGAATTATTACGGAAAGGTTTCATGTTAATAAAGGTAGAGTAAATCTCAAAAAGAGACAACCCGGTTGTCTACGACAACCCGGATGACGGCCTGCAAGGGAATCAAAGTATGTTGCTGTGCGGTGTGTTACTGGGATTTTGGGCCATGAGTCCAACGGTGGAGATTGCGAGCGGAGCGCGGCAACCCCCCGGCTCAGCAGGATTCCTTTGGGGTGAGGGTGTCGATAACCGTCAGATTGCAGGTTAAACAGCCCGGTTCAAGGCATAGCCGTCAGCATCAGAAACA
>CAYTRL010000571.1:0-3069 GCA_964439795.1 uncultured Thermodesulfobacteriota bacterium | reverse complement strand
CCACCACGCTCCGATCTTCGAGGCGGGTCAGGGTGGTTTCCTCATCAACCCGCAAGGTTTCTCCTCGCAGAAACGTGCGACCTGATAGAGGAACCGGAGAGTGGAACGAGCATTGTGTCCTGCGTGCCATGGGGATATAAGTCGGTAACCCTCCGAAGCCCGGTCCCTTCAAGATGCGCTGGCCTCTTGTGGTCTTCCACTTGCTTGCGTGCGCCCATTTCTGCATTATCACATGAGACAGGCTCCCTGATCCGTGCCGGGCGAAACAGGGAAGATATCCCGTCGCCGGAGTGCTCTCTATTTTATTTGTGCAACCGGGGGAAGATCGATCCATGAATGCGGCTGACCGCAATGCAACTTTTCTCTCCCTGGAAGGGAAGCACGGAGACCCGGAAACGGCCGGGGTGGTGGTGTTGCCCGTCCCCTTTGAACGGTCCTCCAGCTACGGGTGGGGCTCCTTTCGCGGGCCCCGGGCCATCCTGGAAGCCTCCCGGGAACTCGAGGAATACGATGAGGAACTGGGGGAGGAGATCTTTCGCATGTGCGGCGGGATCGCCACCCTGGAGCCCCTGCTGTTCGTGTGCGAGAGCACGGAAGAGGCTCTGGCTGGTATCCGTCGCCGCGTAACCGATCTGCTGGATGCCGGGAAGTTCGTGGTCTGTCTCGGGGGGGAGCACACCTGCAGCCTGGGACCTATCCGTGCCGTTGCTGCGAGGTACGGAAAAGACCTCAGCGTGCTGCAGCTGGATGCGCACGGCGACCTTCGAAACACCTACCTGGGGAACCCTTACAGCCACGCCTGTGTGATGGCCAGAGCCCTGGAGGCTGTCTCTTCCGTGGTTCAGGTGGGGATCCGGGCCCAGAGCCTGGAAGAGGTGTCCCACGACTGGAAGGGAAGGGTGCGCACCTTCCCGGCCCACGAGATCAGGACGGGCGGTATGCCGGACTGGCAGGACCGCGTCCTGGAGTCGCTGGGGGACGTGGTGTATCTCACCGTGGACGCCGATTTTTTCGACCCGTCGGTGATCCCCTCGGTGGGGACCCCGGAACCGGGGGGGTTCCTCTGGTACGAGACGCTGGCGTTTCTGCGGAGGCTTTGCTCGGAAAAAACCGTGGTGGGGTTCGATCTGTGCGAGTTCGCCCCGGTTGACGGTCTTCACCACCCGGACTTCGCCCTCGCTCGCCTGGTGTACAAGCTGATCGGCTACATTTTCGAGCACGCGGCTGATGCGTCCCTGGGACGCCCGGGTTCGGTCACTTCTGGCTGATTTCCGCCCAGGCCTTCTTGCTGCCCAACCCGATCCCCCGGTAGCGGGCCAACTTCTTGCGGAACGACGCATTGAAGACCCGCCGTCCGTCGATGACCACCGACCGTTTCATCAACTTGTTGAGCAGGTCCGGCTTCAACGCCTTGAACTCCTCCCACTCGGTGAGGATCATGCAGCAGTCGGCCCCCTGCAGGCACGCCTCCAGGCTCTCGGCGTACTCGATCTTGATGGTGTCCTTGATGAAACGGTCCCTGGCGTTGGGAATGGCCTTGGGGTCGTAAGCCACGATGTCGGCCTCGTGGGCGTAGAGATGGTTGGCGATCTTGATACTGGCCGCCTCGCGCATGTCGTCCGTGCCGGGTTTGAAGGATAGACCGAGCAGGGCGATCCTCTTTCCCTTGAGCGGGCCACCCAGTTCCTGGCGGGCGATGGCCACCATGTGCGCGGCCTGCTGTTCATTGACCTCCTCCACGGCATCCAGAAGTTGAGGTTCCACGGTCCGGGTCCGCGCGAAGGAGATCATGGCCTTGACGTCCTTGGGAAAACAGGAACCGCCGTAGCCGCACCCCGCGTTGAGAAAGGCAGGGTTGATCCGCCAGTCCGCGCCCACCCCTTTGACCACCTCGTAGATGTCCACCCCGGGGATCGTCTCCGCGATGCGGGCCATCTCGTTGATGTAGGAAATGTTCATGGCCAGGAAGGTGTTCCGGCCGTACTTGACCATCTCGGCGCTTTCCAGGTTCATGCGCAGGACCGGGACGTCCTGGCCCGCGTATACCTCGTTGGAGAACGCCTCCAGAACATCGCCGGACCGCTTGTCGAACTGGCCGATGACCACGCTGTCCGGAGACTGGGTGTCGTGTACCGCTTCGCCCTGCCGGAGGAACTCCGGGCTCATGCATACGCCGAAGTCCTTGCCCGCCTTCTTGCCCGAGTGCTCCTCCAGAAGGGGGAGCACCAGGTTGCGGGTCGTGCCTGGAACCACCGTGCTGCGGGTGACGATGAGGGTGTATCCGCTCTTGTCCCGCAGGGTGGTCCCGATGGCTTCCGCGGTCTGCTTGATCAGCCGAAGATCCGCCTCGCCGCTCATGAGGCTGGGCGTGCCCACCGCGATGAAGAGGATGTCGGACTTGAGCACCGCCTCTTTCCGGCCCTGAACGGCCCGGAGGGTGCCTTCCTTGACGGTCTTTTCCACAAGGGGGTCCAGATCGTACTCGAAAAAGGGAGCCTGGCCGTTGTTGATCCGTGTTACCTTATCCGGGTCCTGGGTGGAGGTGAGAACGGAAAAGCCGCGGTCCGCAAACACGGCGGCGGCTACGAGCCCTACATATCCGGTTCCAAGGATTGCGATGGTCGGTTTTTTCATCTGCTGTCATCCTCCGTCGAAGATCGGGTGCCGTCTTTCCTGTGCTGTGCGCGCGCTCCGTGTCCATCGGGTGGTTCACTGAAAAAAAATGCTGTTTCCTTTTTTATAGCAGATCCAACCAGACATGTAAAACAGAGCCGTTCGCAGGACAAACATAAGCAATATTTGTTTTATTTTTAATGTGTTAGATGTTCTTTGCGGGGTGAAGAAAGACGCCGGCGATCTGGATGCAGAGGAACGTTGTATCGCTCCTGCGGAGGGGGTGGATTCCGGCCTGCAGGAAGGGGCTCCGCCACCTTGTCAGTACCGGGAACCCCGTAAATGTTCGACCGGGACAGGGCTTATGTAGGAGCCTATTGATAAACAAGGATTCCGTATTTTCCGTCATTCCGGACTTGATCCTTAGGGGGGGGGGGGGGGGGGGGGGGGGGGGGG
>CAYTRL010000570.1:2232-3081 GCA_964439795.1 uncultured Thermodesulfobacteriota bacterium | reverse complement strand
CCGCAAGGCCACTGGATACGTGTAGACCGGGCGCCCTGATCCGGCGGCCGGGAAAGCATCCCCCCCAAACCACCTCCCATCACGATGCCGGGGTCAGCCTCGCCGTCCTCGCTGGGTCGGTACGGGTCCCCGGGTGACATCCCAAATCCCGACCGTTTTCCAAGCCTTTACAAAAACCTCGGGTTCCCATATATAAAGTGAACCATCCCCAGAAATACGAGGAACTCATGCCGAAAGGGAACACGGTTCACCATGCACCCCCGGCCTTCGCTTCCGCTCCTTTCGCGGGGACCGGTTCCCCCCTTCTCGTTGCGATCTGCCTCTCCCTTCTCCTGGTGGCGGCCATTGCATCGTCCGCCACGGCCGCCTCCCTGATGGAAACCCGGGGCATCGGCACCCGGGCCATGGCCATGGGAGGAGCCTACACCGCCGTTTCGGACGATGTTTCCGCCACCTACTACAACCCGGCGGGGCTGGCCCAGATCCACGGACACCAGGCCCGGTTCGAGTACCTGTTCGTGTCCCCCCGGGTGTACGTCCGGGAGGGGTCGGGACCCGCACGCACGCACATGGACAAGTGGACCAAGTCACCCGGAGCGGGTATCGCGGTGGACCTTTCCAAGGCCATCAAGCTTTCCCGCCAGATCGTCGTGGGGTGGAGCGCCTATTTCC
Organism: uncultured Thermodesulfobacteriota bacterium; assembly: GCA_964439795.1. Lineage (GTDB taxonomy): Bacteria > Desulfobacterota > DSWW01 > DSWW01 > DSWW01 > CAYTRL01. The sequence goes on along the minus strand of CAYTRL010000570.1, from coordinate 2,409 downwards.
CGGACAACACAAAATCGGTCTACAAGGTGCGGTACGGTACGTTCTACGACCCGTATTACCCCCTGTACGGGGACTCCAGCGCGGATCAGCCGATCTGCCTCATGGCCTGCGCCGCGGTGGAGATCTTCCCCTGGCTGCTCATCGGGGGTGGCATGAACCTCCAGATCCATGGGGAGT
>CAYTRL010000570.1:0-2222 GCA_964439795.1 uncultured Thermodesulfobacteriota bacterium | reverse complement strand
CATGTAGTTGGTGTCGCCGCCCCAGCGGGGCACTACGTGAAGATGGACGTGGCCGTGAACATCCGGGGAGAACCGGTCACGGAGGCGAGCCGCTCGGTCATGGACGTCACCACGGAGGTCCACCCCCTGCTCGGCGTCCTGCTGAAACCCGTGAGCGGGCTTCGTATCGGTTTTTCGTGGCGGCAGCGCGTGGAGTTCATCGTGGCGGGGGGCATGCAGATGCAGATGAACCTGTACCTGGGCCCGGACAAGCTCATCCCGGTCCCCATCCCGCTCACCGTCAGCGCCCAGGGGCATTATCGGCCGGAGCAGTTCGCCCTGGGGGCCTCTTACAAGTTCACAAATGACCTGCTGGTGTCAGTGGACGCCACCTATTACGTGTGGCACCCCTACAGCGACGAGAGCGCCACCCCCCTGGATCCGCCCATGAAGGACATACTCGTGCCCCGGATCGGCATGGAATACCGGATACTACGGAACCGGCTGGCGCTCCGCGCCGGCTACTCCTTTCAGGAATCCCCCCTGCGCCCCCAGCGTCAGGGGTCTCCCTATAACCTCCTGGACAACGATGTGCACAGCGTGTCCCTGGGTACCGGTGTGTTCTGGGACCTGTTCGGGACATTTCCCCGTCCGATTCAGTGGTCGCTCTTCTACCAGCTCCAGATTCTGGTGCCCAGGACGTTTCCGAACGTACATGAGGGCGGTGAACCGCTGACGAGCTCGGGACTCTTCCACTCCTTCGGCTTCGGCCTCACCTTCTATTTTTAACCCTTTACGTCGGGTGAAGAGGTTGTTCCTTTGATCAGAATGCGTGAAGGCCACACCCAGGAGAAACGTTCGAAACCGCCCCGGAGGGCATTGCCCCTGGGGGTTCTGGCGGGGACCGTTCTCACCGTTCTCCTTGCCGGGGGAGTGACGGACGGTGTCCGTGCGGACATGTGCACCCACTTCGGCCTTTCGCCGCGGGCCATCGGCATGGGCAACGCCGTGTCCGCCGTGATCGACGATTACTCCGGGGTCTACTACAACCCGGCGGCGCTGGCCGTAAACGCCTCCAGTGCATTTACCCTGGGCTACCTGTACAACGCCCCGCGGATCAAGGTGCGGGATGGGAACGGGAACGAGCGCCTGGCCTTTACCACCGATCTGAAGGCCGGCGTGATGGGATATCGTCAGAACTTGAAGGGCATGTTCCCCAGGAAATGGAACCGGAACATCGTGGTGGCCCTGGCGCTGGCTTATCCGGGCAATTTCAAGACAGGCACCCTGGTGAAGACCTTTGGCTACGACGAGATGCAGTTTCCGGTGTTCGGAAGGGTACCGGAAATGCTGGTGATGAGCGGCGGTCTGGGCGTGGAACTCCACCGCATGGTGTACCTGGGCGCGAGCATGCGCTATGCGGTTACTTACAGCGCCAAGGACATGACCGTCCGGATTCACGTGCTGGAGGGAAGGAACGTCTTCGAGAAGGTGGATATCAACGCCGAGACGGAGATCCAGCCCATTGCGGGCATCCTGTTCCGGCCCTGGAACCAGCTCCGGTTCGCCGCGGTGTGGCGAAAGGGGGGCGCGCCGGTGCGCATCGTGGGCCGTGGGGGCGGCTCTGCGACCCTCGGCCCCCTGTCGCTTCCCATCCAGCTGAACCTGAGCTTCCAGGATTTCTTCACCCCCGACGAATTCGCGGGTTCCGTAGCCTGGTGGCCCCGGCAGGACCTGCTCCTGGCCGTGGAATGCACTTACGCCCGCTGGTCGAAATACGACGATCCGTTCGGAAGCATCCCGCCGGGCGAACCGTTTCACGACATCGTGATCCCGCGCTTCGGCCTGGAGTACATCCTGAGTCAGGCGATCCGCCTGGACCTGGGATACTACTGGCAGCCCTCCCCGGTGAAAACAGATCAACCCTACACCCAGTACCTGGACACCGACGAGCACGTGTTTTCCCTGGCACTGGGGTACGCCCTTGCCATCCCCAAGCTGCTCCAGTTCCCGCTGGTATTCAGCGCCTATGTTCAGTTCCAGTACCTGCCGGAACGGACCCTGTCCACCGTGAACGGCCCCACCACGGTGTGGGGGACCTCCACCGGCGTGGGGGGAACGGTGTCCCTTCAGTTCTGACGGGCGCGATGTCAACATCCCTTGATTAAATCCCGGAACCCTGCATAGGATCTATTGTACAGATATCGATGCCTTGAACAGAGACTTCATCACGACCTGGGTTT
>CAYTRL010000569.1:0-3082 GCA_964439795.1 uncultured Thermodesulfobacteriota bacterium | reverse complement strand
AACCTCCCTCTCCTCTCCCCTGGATTCCGGATCAAGTCCGGAATGACGGAAAATACTTAATCCTTGTTTTTCAATGCTCCTAATATGAATCCTTAAAGGTCCGGGAACTCGAACGGAACGCCCGGAGGTGAGGCATCTTGTTTTTTTCCTCCTCTGAGGGGTATTCTTCTGTTGGCACAGACCTCCGCGAGCGAGCGTGCCTCGTCGCCCTTACGTGTCATGAAACGGTCCCGAACCCTTCAACAGGCTGAAACCAGGGAAACCCGCATGGACATAGAAGACCTTCTGAAAAACTGGAAGGAGTGGATGGAGCTGCTCTTCCCGCTTCTGATCTTCCTGGGCCTGTACCTCTTCCGGCAGATGAAGATGTACACCAAGTCCAAACGCCTGAAGGAGATCGCACCCCTGGTCAACGGCGAACTGGTGGTCCGGCCGTTTTCCGCCCCGCGCATACAGGGCAACTACATGGGAATCCCCTACCGGATCTCCTTTTACACGGCGGGCCGCGGTACCCCGGGCAGGATGCAGATCCGGATCGAATACCCCGGCCTGTTCTCCGCAACGCTGACACCCAAGGGCCAGAGCAAGGGGCTGGAAGAGATCTTCAGCCGGGGGAAGGTCCTCACCACCGGGGAGGACGCCTTCAACGACACCGTGCTGGTGAGGGGGGAAAAGGAAAGAGAAAAGGTGATGCTCTACCTTGAAAACCAGCTGAACCGGCAGGTGATCCTCTCCCTGTTCGAATCGGGGTTCGTGTCCATCCGCTTCTCTGAAAAAGGGATCCTCCTGATCAAGCCCGGGGACTTCCTGGGCCAGGAGGCATCCACGGCCGACCAGATCGTGGGGGACCTCACGATAGCTTACAAGCTCATGCGGTAGTGAGGCCTTCTTCCTATCGGATTCAACAGGGATCATGAAATCCTGAGAAAGGTGTTATTTCCATGGACCATTCCTATTCCATGAGTCCGGACGGGGAACGGTTTCCCCTCCCGCAGGAAAAAGATTATGAAGAGGAGTTCCAGCGCCTGCAGAGCCTCGTGGAAACCGAGCGGGCCCGGGGCCGGGAGATCGTGGTGGTCATGGGTATCGGGTTCGTGGGGCTCGTGATGGCCGCTGTGGTGGCCGATGCCGAAGATGAAAACGGACAGAACTCCAAGTTCGTCCTGGGCATGCAGCGGCCCAGCGACCGCAGCTACTGGAAGATCCCCCTGATCAACCGTGGAATATCACCCGTGGTGTCCGAGGACCCTCTGGTGGAAGAGCTCGTACACCGGTGCGTCAACGAGAAGAAGAACCTCGTGGCCACCTATACCTACGACGTGCTCCAGCTCGCGGACGTGGTGGTGGTAGATGTACAGTGCGATTACGTGAAGGAAGAGCTGGGGAACGTACGGCAGGGTGATGTGGACATGGCGGCCCTGGAGAGCGCCTTCCACACCATCGGGGAAAGGATTCCGCCCCATGCACTGGTGCTGCTGGAAACCACGGTCCCCCCGGGCACCACCGAACAGATCGCCTACCCGATCATGCTCAAAGAGTTCCGAAACCGGGGCATCAAAAGCAAGCCGCTCCTGGCCCACAGCTACGAACGGGTCATGCCCGGGAAGCAGTACGTGGACAGCGTCCGCAATTTCTGGCGGGTTTGCAGCGGGATCGATGAGGAGGCGAAAGAGAGGGTGGTGGCCTTTCTCAACGATGTGCTCAACACCAAAGAATATCCGCTGACGGTGCTCGACCGCCCGGTGGAGAGCGAAACGGCCAAGATCATAGAAAACAGCTTCCGGGCCACCATGCTGGCGTTCATGGACGAGTGGTCCACCTTCTCGGAACGGAACGGTGTGGATATCGTCAAGGTGATCGATGCCATCAAGATGCGTCCCACCCACAGCAACATCATCTTCCCCGGCCCTGGGATCGGCGGCTACTGCCTGCCCAAGGACGGGGGACTGGGCCACTGGGCATACAACCACATCTTCGGGTTCCAGGATGACATCCTGAAGATCACGCCCACCGCCATCGATATCAACGACACGCGTCCCCTGCACGTGGCCGAGCTGATTCGCGACGCCCTGCGCAACATGAACCGGCCGCTGGCCGCGGCGGACATCCTGATCCTGGGGGTATCGTATCGGGAAGACATCGGCGACACCCGGTACAGCGGGTCGGAGCTGCTGGTCCGCAGACTCGCCGAGATGGGGGCCGAGCCCAGGATCCACGATCCCTACGTGAAACACTGGTGGGAGCTGGAAAAGCAGGAAACCTATCCACGGCCCGGATACAGCCTGGCCAGGTTTTTCCGGAACCAGGAAAAACTGCAACGGGTCCGGATGGAAGAAGACCTGCCGACCACGTTTCAGGGGGTGGATGCCGTCATTTTCGCCGTCCGTCACCAGGCATACCTGGAGCTGGATCCGGACGAAGTGGTGAAATGGGCCGGCGGGCCGCTGGCCGTGATCGATTGCTTCGGGATCCTCGACGATGAAAAGATCCGCCGGTACTTTGAACTGGACTGCGAGGTCAAGGGGCTCGGGCGGGGGCACGTGAAGCGGATCAAGGACGCGGTTCGGGATGAAAAGTGGAAGCGGCTTTCAAAGACCTGAGTGTTCGACGGCCCATGTACGCTTACACACGAATTGGATATTGCGTGGAGCCGAAGGCGACGCGGCAATTTCCCGGCACACTCTACGGCTGCATGGGCAGGGGTTCCCCGTACAGGATGCTCAGGTGGACGAAATACTCCGGCCGCAGCAGGAGCGGCGAGCCGGCGAAGAAGTTCGCCACCGTCTCGATGCCGTCGTTCACCGGCGCCCACTTGGACTCGATGGTCCCGCAGCGGTTCTGGTCCGCCTTCGCCTTGAAACCGGAAAGCTTATAGGGATCTGTCACCGTGGGGATCGGCTTGTAGGTGAACGACTTGAACAGCCAGGATTTCCCGAACGTCACGTTGAAGTCGTAGGAATCTTCTTCCTGCTCCGGAAGAGCCCTCCCGCCCTCTTTCTCGTCCTTCTCGGCTACCACCGCCGCCTCTTTCCCCGCCGACCCGGGGTCGTCCAGGTTCGGCGTGTAGGCTCGCGCAAGCAGC
>CAYTRL010000568.1:0-3151 GCA_964439795.1 uncultured Thermodesulfobacteriota bacterium | reverse complement strand
TGGCGGTGTACGACGCGTGGTTCAACCCGGGGGTGGTTGATGGTCACCGGGATTTCTTCTCCACCGACTACACGGCTGGTTATGGAGAAGAGGGCATCTTCCAGCTGGCTGCTTACCCGGAGGAGGTCCACCGGATTTCCGTGTCCAAAGACACGCTCGTGGAGGTTTCGGTCTCGGCTTTTCTGAACAGCGGATGGGTGAGCTTTGGCCTCTACGACACGGAGGGGACCCAGCTGGAATACACCAACGACAGCCATGTCGGGGAAGGGGAGACCGGGTCGCTGAGCAAGATGATACGGCGGGAGGGGGTGTATTTCATCCGCCTGTGGCGCGATTCCCGCACCGCCGGCTATTACGATCTCACCATCCTGGGCGGGAACGATAATCTGGACACGGACGCCGACGGGCTCGCGGACGCCGCCGAGTTGTACCACGGAACGGATTCGGGGGAGGCGGATACGGACGGCGATGTGACCATAGATTACGTGGAACTGGCGGACGGGCGCCACCCCCTCCGGGCGCTGGAACTGACCCGGGAAGATGTGCAGGACGCGGTGGACCTGGCCCACGCATACCCCCTGCCGGCGAAGGATGACCCCATATCGGTGGAACACCCGGGTGCGGAGACCTGGTACTTCTTTGATCTCACCGAGGGCCAGGGCGTGACGGTGATGCTGAAGGCCCGCTTGAACCGGGGCTGGCTGGGCTTCGGCCTGTATGATACGGCGGGTGTGGGCCTGGCCTACTCCCACGATGGAAACATCCTGAACGGGGAAACCGGGCTGCTGAGTTTCACGGTTCCGGAGACCGGCCTGTACTGCATTCGCGTGTGGGATTCGGGCAATGCGGTGGGCCGGTACGACCTGGCGGTGTATAACGCCTGGTTCAACCCGGGGGTGACCGATGGGCAGCGGGATTTCTACTCCACCTTTTACACGGCCTGGAACGTGAAAAGCGGGACCTGGCTCACATCGCCGTTGCGGTCCGAGATCTACCGGTTCATCGTTCAGGCGGACACACAGGTGGACATCTCCCTCAGCTCCCACCTGAACAAGGGCGGGCTTGTCTTTGCCCTGTACGACGGAAACGAGACGTGGCTCCGAAGCTCCAACGATTCATACATCGCTGACGGGGAGATCGGCTCCCTTTCCCATTCCATCCTTGACGCCGGAAACTATTACCTCAAGGTGTGGAGCGGCAGTAGCGCGTTGGGATACTACGACCTGGCCATATCCGGGCACGATGCGCAGACGGAGATCCGGGTGTCGCCCGAGGAACTGGCATTCCACGATGTGGACCTGGGCCTGCATGTGGAGCGGGCGGTTTCCGTCACCAATAACGGCGAGCTGGATCTGCAGTTGGGAGATGTCTCCCCGACCGGCGATGCTGCGTTTTCCATCCACGCGGACACCTGTTCCGGCGCGCTCCTCCATGGCGGCCAGGCGTGTGCGGTCCATGTCGTATTTGCTCCCTCCCAGGTGGGGGAGCAAAGCGCCGTCATCCACATCCCCTCCAGCGATCCGGCCCGGCCCGAGGTGCTGACTCCCGTGACGGGAAGAGGCGTTGCGGGTGCGTTCGATTCGGACGGGGACGGCATGCCGGACGCCTGGGAGTTAACGTACGGCCTGGCTCCGGGGAATCCGGAAGACGCCGCATGGGACCGGGACGGGGACGGGCTGCCGAACCTGCTGGAGTACACCCACCGGACCGACCCCACTCGGGAGGATACCGACGGCGACGGTGTTTCAGACTATGACGAAGTGAACGCGGGCATGGATCCCACATCGGCTGATTCCATGCAGGTATCCCTGGATGCGGATCATGTCACCGTGCCCCTGTGTGGGGATGGTGTGGTCCGTCTGCGCGTGCGCAACCGCACCGGCGTTGACGACCGTTTCAGCCTTGCGGTTTCAAGCCAGAACCCTGACTGGTTCGTGCTGATGCCCGACTCGTTGTGGCTGGCAAACGGGCAGAACGGGGAAGCCGCCCTCAACATCACGATTCCCTGCGACTGCGAGTTGCCGGGGCAGGATCACCCGTTCACCGTGGAGGTGACGGCAAACTCCCACCTGGTGTCGCCGGCCGAAGCCTCCGGCAGCCTGGTCCTGGACCCGGACCCGCACATCACGCCCTTGAGCTTTGACCCGGCCGGTGCATCCCCGGCTGCGGCGGCCGGCAACAGGATTTACCTGGCCTGGTCCACCGACGTGGACGCCACCACGGAAGCCCATTACAAGAAGGTGGGCGAAGAGGATTTCACAACCGTGACGGCGGACCCGGGACGGGAGCACCGCGTCACGCTGACCGACCTGGAATGGGGAACCACCTACCTGTGGTACGTGACCAGCCGGACGGATTGCGGAGAAGCGAGCACCGATGTGACGGCAACCACCACGGCCCGTGCGGTGAGTTTCTCCGGGGGCGCCAACGAATTCGAGGTGCTCCGGGATTATGATCAGGAAGCGGAACTGACCATCGTCAACAACGACACCGAGTCGGAACACCAGGTGCTCCTGTCCGTGGTGAATCCACACCCCGACATCGTGGTGGGCTTTGTGGGCGCCGGCAGTGTGGATCAATCCCTGGTCCTTCCGCCGGGAGCGGAAATCCCGGTGAAGCTGGCCGTACATGCGCAGGATGCCTCACGCCAGGATTATGATCTGGTGGTCCGGGTGGTGTCGGACCCCGGCACGGGTGCGGAGTGGGTGGATTCCGCACCCATGCTCCTGCACGTGAGATCGTTGGGATTCAGTCTGGAGTGGCAGGAGGGGCCCGCGTCAAACGTCCCCTCGGGTTTGAGCGCCGTCTACCTGCTTGGCAACCGCGGCGAACCGGTGACGGACGTGCAGATCTATGTGGACGAAGCGTCCCGTCCGATGGTGACCATCGACCCGGCGGCCTCGCACATGTACCTGGAAACCATGGAAACAGGGGAGTGGGAACCGATCGTTCTACATGCCTCTGAACCGGTGTCGGGAACCCTGTTTGCCGCCTCCAGCGCGCACCCGGAACTCATTGCGAGCATCCCGTTCCAGATCGGCTGTCCGGAAGGGTTCGTTTCCAGGACGTTCGAGGTTCAGGATGCGGTGATCGTGAGCCGGGTCCAGGATTGGTACTGCATCAACAGGCCCACGGTGGAGCTTCCCTTCTC
>CAYTRL010000567.1:0-3161 GCA_964439795.1 uncultured Thermodesulfobacteriota bacterium | reverse complement strand
CGACACTCGAGCATGATTGTTAAAGAACCGCCTGGAAGCCCTCGCAGACAAACGGTTCGGAGTCATCATCGATGGCCCGATGCTTGTTGATTCACCTCCTTTGGTCAAGCAACGGTTAAGGAACAATTATGCGCCCTCGCCAGTGTTTCCCAGGATCTTGTTGCCCCGGGGGAACCGTGCCGCGGAAGGGGTTGAAGCCTTCCCGGCTGATGGGGAACCGGGGTGGGGGCCGTGGTGGGACGAATCAACGGAAGTCGAATCGAGACCGGCAACCGGGGCAGGCAACCCGGAGAATCGTGGCTGAGGAAGAAGCCCCCGCCCTGCGGATGACGGGTCGGGAAAGAAAGAAATTCTCCATTCGGGGCTCGGGAGGTTCGAACCCTTTTGATTCCCGGCAGGACGAAAAATCGTTCCCGATGCTTCCAGCGGTTTCTCCTTGAGCGGTTCCTCTTTCTTGATCCTCGCGCGCACATTCGTCTATAATGATTTTTTGAGATGATTCCCGTTTTGCTCTCTCTCTGTTCTCTTGTTCGGCATACGCACAGACCTGCAAAACAGCAATGCATGAACACTCCGCCCGATGCTAAAGATGAAAAACTCTCTCCTCCGGGTTCGTGTCTACCGTCTCTTGTTGGGGCGGGGGCGTTGGGTCCTGTCCCTGATCATCGCGACGGTCCTGTCTACGGAAATCATACTCCCCGCACTCCATACGGTCGATCTTTTCCCCATCAACACCTTTCTTGCAACCTTCTTTTTCAAATCCTCCCAGAAGACCCTGTCGCTTCCATACGCATTTCTTCCCTATTTCAATACCTTTCTCGCCTTTCTCTGGCTTTTCTGGTTCTTTGCACAGATTCCGGTCTGGATCCTCGGCTCCGGCGGGCAGGGGAGGGGAACCCCGGGAAGGGCCCTCTTCCGGTCCCGAAAACTCGGTTTCCTGCTTCTGGGTGCGCTCATCCTGTTCACGGTACCGTCCGTCATCCTTTTTGCTCTGACGATCCCTTCACTGCATGGAAGCCGTGAATATGCGCAGGACTTCCGAAGCACCTGTTCCAGGTGCCACTCCGAGAAACGTCCCCTGCATTTTGTTCGATCTCACCAGGCATGGGCCCTCACCGTCGACCGGATGAAATCGTACGCGGGGGACCGCATGAGCGAAGCGCAGGCGGAGGCGGCGCTGGCCTATCTCGTCCTGTTGCGATCTGCTTCGCCTGAAAGACTCTTCCGGATCAAGTGTCTGGCATGCCACGACGACGCCTTCAAACGGACTCCCCGGGCGGCGGACGACTGGGAGCGCCTCGTGGACCGGCTGGCACGGTTCAACGGCTTCTACCTGACGCAGATGCAGACCGAATCCGTTCTTGCGTATATCCAGGCGGCGTTCCCCATGGATGAGCCTGAACGCTTGTCCCCGGGTTCCGATCGAGCAGCGCGGGTTCTGTACGAAACCCGGTGTGTTCATTGCCACACGCTGGATATTATTCTTCTCCCCGGGATAGCGAACGACGACTGGGGTCCCCTGCTTGCCCGGATGAGTGAAAAAGCACCGTGGCTTGCAACGGTTCAAGAATCTCGTGGATTGGAGCCATGGATCATCAGGATGAGGCAGGATCCGGACCGTTTTCGGCACGAGGTTCCACATCAATCCAGAGATCTTTTCGGGGGGAAGCAGCCGCCATGAGACGCCATCGCCTCCTCTTTCCAACCCATGCGGGTTTCTGGTTCATTGCCCTGTTCCTGCTGGCCTGCCAGCCCGAACGAGCCGTCGATGATCGGGGGGTTCACCTGTCCTACCGGTCTGCCTATTATCACTGGGACGCCACTGCGCAGATCGATGACTTTCAATGGGAGCCGGGGCAAAACCAGAGGATTCCGGTTCACATGGAGATCAAGACGCCCCTGTGGAAGGATGAGGCGATACGAAACGGTTGGAAAGGTGAACTCTATCTCGTGGCATGGGGAGAACGGCTGTACGACGAACAGGGGCGGTACACCCAGCAGTCGAACATTTCCATGTCCGGATTCCTCACCCCGGGCGGCCAGCCCATAGAAACATGCAGCTACGGAGGCTCGGTCGCTGCTCTGGAGGGGTATTACGGAAGTCCCATCGAGGGTCTGGAACGCATCCCGGTTCCGCTGCCTCCGGCATCCCGGAAAACCCTGGATCTGGACACCGTCCTGGAACTGAAGGTCTCCCCGGAATGCCCGCCGGGTTTCTACCGGATTCATCTTCGACTGATGACCAGTCTCCTGCCGTCGGAAGACATCCACCAGAACGTTCCGTACGGTGCGGGAAGCGGGGCTTTCGCGTCCTTCTTTATGTTCGGCCCTCTGGCGGACGAAGCCGTGAACTTTGCCCTGCCTTCTTCTTTTCTCCCGCCGGTCCAGGTGGGGCGTCCGGCCCCCCCCACATGATCGTCTCCCTGTTTTCCAACACCCTTTCCAATGGAATCCAGGGGATTTTGTCCGCGGAGGACCGGGAACGCTTTGCCATGAGCTACCGGACAAGGCACGGGAACGATCTGGTCCTCCCGCCCGGGTCCTACCGGCTCGATCCGTCACCCGTGACGTACTACCCCAACAGCCACCTGACAGAGCCGGTCGGCCTCGGCATCGGGGACGTGCCCGTGAGGGCCCTCCCTCACTTCCTGGATCTTGAACAGGGCTGGATCCAGTGCAGGATCGTTTCTCCCTCCGGGAAAGAGGTCACCGTGGGCCCGGTACCCCTGCGCGGGGTCGAGAACGGGATTCTCCAGTCCGATCTGCAACGAGCATTCGACTTCGCCGAAATGGGGCTTACCCGGATTATTCTTTCAGGGGAAACGAGAGACCTCGTGGGTAACCCGTATGTATTCGGCGGTTCGTACAGGGTCTGGGTTGCCCGGCCTCTGACCTTTTCCACGGCGGTAAAGGTGGGGACCTCTTTCTTTCCGGGCAATCGATTTCCGGCCAAGGTGCAGATCCATCCGGCGGTTCCGGCTTACGTAGAGGTACATGTCAGGTACTTTCCTCTCTCCGACATCCATCGCGTGCAAGACGTGACCTACAAGGGGTTCGCCAATGAATTCGGATATTTCATCCCCAGAGGCGGCCAGCCGCCGTTGATCCTGGAGGAACCGGGCGAGTTCGCGGTCGATATCAAGGCTTCTTATCTGGACCCG
>CAYTRL010000566.1:0-3180 GCA_964439795.1 uncultured Thermodesulfobacteriota bacterium | reverse complement strand
CTGTACCATGATGTGCCTCCCGTGTTTCCCTGTTGTACGGTTGTTTGCCTGAAATGACGCCCCAACTTACATGGTTCCCGCCATCCGCTGGACAGCGAGCCGGATTCCGATCAGGAGGGCCCCCACGGCCATGGGGCACCCCACGGCAAAGGAGAGAAGGATCTTTCTGCTCTCTCTCCAGGCACCCTCCTCCGTTGCCGACGCCGGGATCCGTTGTCGCTTGACCACGATGAAGATACAGAAAAGGTTGCAGGCCACGGCCCCCCCGGCAAGAGCGATCTTGATGATATGGAGCGCGGTGATCTTTTCAATGAAAAAACAGAGGGCGATTCCCGTTGAAACGATTCCCAGTATGACGGGAAGCTCCACGAGCAGGTCGATCCAGTAGTGGAAGACCATCGCCGGGCGGTGAAGTTCCCGCTTGAAACGAGGGGCCAGCTCGATGACCCCTTCCGTGGCGACGATCCCGACCCAGGCGGCCAGGAAGGCAAAATGAACCATGGGGAGAATATCCATTGGAACCTTTCTCCGTGATTTTCCTTATTCTTCCTGGCGGCAGTTCAAAATGTGCCAGGTGCAAGGCGCGCGAGGTTCGATGAGTGAGACGTACATCGTACGTCGCAGCGAGGCGAACCGAGCGGAACGCAGCAGATGGTGCATTTTCAACTGCCGCCCAGCCAGTCCACCGGGTGCGAGCCAAGTATCGCCTGCAGGCTCTTGCAGTCCCGGAGCCGTTTTTCCACACCGTAATCCTTCATATACCCGTATCCGCCCATGACCTGCACCGCATCCAGACAGACCGCCTCGGCCGCCTCGCCGCAGAATCGGAACACATGGCCGGCCATGACTTCCGCCTCCCCCGGGACGGAAGCGTCTTCCGTCAGGGCTGCGGCCCGGTAGACGAAGCTTCGGCACGCCTGGACCCGGGTTTCCATATTCACCAGCATGCGGCGGACTTCCTGGTGCTCGGTGATCACCCGGCCGGTCTGCACCCGCTGGGAGGCGTAGTCGCGGGCCTCGAGCCAGGCCGCCTCCGCGTTTCCGGTCTGGATGGCGGCCAGGGAGATCCGCAACCGGATGAGGGCCTGCCGGACAAGGCCGGAGGCCTCCTTTCCCCGGCAGAGGATTTCCATTCCCCGGGGCAGCGGGCCGGAAAACGCCAGCCGGCCCGGGCGCAGCTCTTCCAGGCCGCTTCCCGGCCGGCTGAGGGTGAAGAGCGTCTCCGCGTCCCGGGGGTCGAGCCAGCCCACGGCGGCTTCCCCCGGCCCGGCCGGGATCAGGGCGAGAAGGCGGCCCCCGGCGGAAAGGCCCGGCAGGCAGAGAAACCCTCCCAGCAGCCTTTCTTCCCCCGCCTCTGTCCCCGACTCGAGCCGGGGTGCGGACGGCTGCCCGCAGTCCACCACCGGTTCCGGGACAGCCAGGGACACCAGGGCCGGCTCCTCCCCGCTCCCCTCGAGAAAGGCCTCTTCCAGCCAGGCGCGCACAGACGGCGCTTCCCGCAGGTCGGCCAGGACTCCCAGGCCCGCCGAATGAAACGCCATCAGGGCTGCGGCCCCGGCCAGGCCCTCACTGATCTTTTCCCAGAGGATCGTCTCCGAGACAGCATCCATGCCCACACCGCCCAGTTCCTCGGGCAGGGGGCCGGCCAGAAGCCCCATGGAACCCGCTTCGCGTACGGCCTGCGGGGGCATTCCCGGTTCCCCGGCCTCCCCGGCTTCCCGGTGCCTGGCCAGGAGTTCCTTCTGCGCGAACCTGCCCGCCGTCTCCGCGATCTGTCTTCTCGATTCGGTTTCAAACCATTCCATGATCATGTCTCCTGCCATGTGCGTACCATGTCCTTGAAAAAGGTAATGGTGTTCGCCTGGTTGGTGCCCTCGTAGATCTGGGTGAGCTTGGCGTCCCGGTAGCACTTCTCCACGGGCCAACGGGGATCGAATGCGTCGTGGCCCATGATCCGCGTGGCCTCGCCCGCCACCTCCACCCCCACGGTGCTCCCCTTGACCTTGGCCAATGTGGCCAGGGTGCTGGCCAGCGCGAGCCTGTCCTCGGTAAAGACCTTGTTCAGGAGGTTCTTGACGATCTTCTTCACCGGCGCGGATGCCAGGAGGTTTTTTCCCACCCCTGACCGGATGAAGGCGGAAGGCAGGGCCTTCAGGGCGAGCTGGGTGACCGGCTGCTGGAAGAGGTTTTCCACGAAGAAATCGTACGCCAGGGCCGCGTTCACATAAGCCTGGCGGCCCAGTTCGATCTCCTGGGCCATCCGGGCGATGGTCATTTGCATGGCCTGCTGGTCGATGAGCCGACCCCGCCCGGTCTGCTTCTGCTTTGCCCAGTCCACGAGACACTCCAGGGACCGGCGGGCGCAGCCCACCCCGATGGACCCCACCGGGCCCCGGGAGCCGGCCAGGTAGATCGACACGGCCCGCGCACCATCTCCCTCTTCGCCGAGCCTCAACTCCGTGGGGATGAAGAGATCCTCGAAGATGAGTTCAGCCGTGGGGCTGGCCTTCTGCCCCATCTTCCGCTCCACCCGGCCCAGGGAGAAGCCCGGGCTGTCCGTGGGCACGAGAAACATGGTCCAGGACTCCTTGAGGTTCTCCCGGTCCAGGGCGGCGGCCACCACCGAGTAGTTGGCGATGGACCCGTTGGAGATGAAGAACTTCCGGCCGTTCAGCACGTACCCGTTGCTGACCTTCTTCGCAAAGGTCATGATCTTGGCCTTCCGGATGAAATCCTCGTCCCAGATGTCGGTCCCGGCCTGGGGCTCGGTGACCGCCCCGCTCCAGACCACGGGCTCGCCCTGCTTCTCCTTTTCCGCGGTGGGCCGGATGAAGTGCTCCAGGATATACGGGTCCAGGGTCAGCAGGCCGCAGGAGATACCGGCGGAGTGGACCCCGATGGTGGAGGCCCAGCCGCCGCAGGCCACGGCCAGCTCCTCGGCCATCATGCTCATGGCCAGCACGCGGCTTTCCAGGCCCCCGAACGCCTTTGGTATCATCATGGAGAAGAAGCGGTAATCGCAGGCCTTCTTCATGATGTCCCAGTGGAAGTAGTCCGGGTCCCGGGACACCTTCTTCTCGATCTCCAGGGCCTGGGGCCGGATGTATCGGTCGGCAAAGGTGCGGGCCCGCTCCCGGATCTCCTCGGCGTGGGAGAAGTAGGAGGGAGGGTACTTGTGCG
>CAYTRL010000565.1:0-3217 GCA_964439795.1 uncultured Thermodesulfobacteriota bacterium | reverse complement strand
CACGCCAAACCCCACCCGGACATGATCCGGGCTATCCGGAACGAACTTCACCTGGAAGCGATCGCGTGTCTCTATGTGGGCGACATGCCCCTGGACGCGGAAACCGCCTCCCGGGCCGACGTGGACTGCCTGCTGGTGGGCACCGGCGCCACCGCCTATCACGCGTTGAAAAATGCGGTCGCGGTTCCGGTTGTGCGAAGTTTCTCCGACATCCTCCCCTTCCTGGAAGGCTGCTGAAAAAGTTCATTTAGGCAGCCTGTTCCAAAAGGCTTAGATCAAAGCGCACAACAATTCTGCGTGGGCTTTCCCCCTTAACTCCGGCGAACAAGAAGTGCCGGAAAAGAACGCGATTTCTTAAACTACTTGACGGAACGCTTGCCTGTTGTATGCATGCAGAAATCGCGGGGATGCAAGGCGGGCGAAGGTCCGGGTCGCGAGACATTACATTGTAGTAAGTCGCAGCGACACGGACCGAGTCCAACGCCGCAGACGGGTGCTTATCGTTCGCCGTATTTGGGCTTTACTCCACACGGACCCACACCGGACTGGACCATGCCATGTTGCCGTCCTGCTGAGTGACCCGCGCGTAGTACCAGTGCTCTTCGTTCGGGGAAACGGTATCTTCCGGGAAGAACAGGACCTGGGCTTCCATCCCCTTCCAGCGGAACACGGGATCTCCATCCCGCAGGATCTCCACCTCCGTAATCGGTTCACAGCCCACGGCACGAACGGCCAGAGGGATCTTCCCCCGGGAGGAAGGCCATGCCACGCGGGACCCCATGGGGGCGTCGGCCACCCGGAAATGGAGGATCATCTTCGGGCCGCTGGTGGCATAGACGTGCCGTTTCCGGAACGCCTCCCATACAGCCTTCCTCGTGAGCTCGGGGCTGTAGACCCCCAGGAGCCCGCCTGCCACCGCCCCTGCAGTGCGCTGACCCGGGTGCCCGTCATGGGAGTCTCCGGATCCGATGATCCCCAGTCTGTACCCCCGCAGAAGCGCGTCCCGGACGAACCGGCCCTTCACGGGGTTGTATACACGGGACTTTCCCTGGTAGGACTCCGAGGAGCCGTGTGCGGAGCAGATTTCCACCAGCCACTCCCTGGGGCCGGGGATCACATCCCAGTCCGTGGATACCGGCCCCCCGCCCACGTGGTGGGCCACGGTCATGGCTTCGTACGGTTCCAGAAGCTTCCACAGTTTTCCCGGGGTGTCGCTCTCCGGATCGATGGCACGGAACACCGGCCCGTCCCCGTCACGGTAATACACGTTCCGGTGCCCGTACACCCAGCTGGTCCACTCGAACCCCAGGAACGTCACGAACCGGCCCGGGTCGTTGGCCCGGTTGGCAGCCTCCTTCATGCGCTCCCAAACCTTGCCCCGGACGGGTATCGTTCCATAGTCGCTGTGATCGGTAAGGGCGGCAATATCCAGCCCGGAAACCTCGCGGGCATAGCGGTAATAAGCCTCCGGGGTCCCGGTCCCGTCGGACAGGCGGGAATGGCCGTGGATGTCCCCGAAATACCGTTTCAGACGGGGAACACCCTTCTGGCAGAGCAGCACGTTGCTCCTGCCGGAAAGCCCGGCCGGGCCCGATGCATTGAAAAAATAGATGCCCTCCCGAAGCGCCGTGTAGTCAAAGGAAAGGACGTTACGCCCCTCCGGAACCTTCCGCTCGAGGCGTTCCAGAGGAGAACCGTCCAGGGTCACCCGGACCTCGTAACGGCCGTGGGGAAGCTCACCCCAGTTCCCCAGGGGGTCCAGGGGGAACAGCCGCACCTGGAGATCTTCTCCCGGTACGGCCTGCGACCGGACCGTCACGTTCAGGCGGGAGGGGTTCCCGGCCACAATGCGGATCGAGGGGGAGGGCTCCACGGCCGCGGAATGTCCGTCCCCGTCCCCATCCACGAACAACTGAAAGATTTCCTCGTCCTCGGCAAACCGGTCCACCCGGGCACCGCCGTACCGGAAGGTGACGGTCTCTCCGGGACGGAAGCCGTCCGGTCCGGGGACCACCTGGACGCGGTTCAGGGAGAGTGTGCGCACGACCCGCGGAGGATCCGGGGAGGATGTCTCCACCTCCGTGTAGCCCGGTTGGGAAGGGTCCTGTGTCTGGGGAGGGCTCCATCCCCACCAGGGGGAGACCTGCAGGAGAACGAACCCGCCGGGGGCCACACCGTCCTCCCCTGCCGTGTAGGTGATCTCAAAGTCGTTTTCAGACCCGGCGAGGAAGGGGCCGGACGGGCTCATCCGGCCCCGGCCCTGCCCGTCCGCGGACGATGGGGCACAGACCAGGTAGGGCACCGGGTCCGGGACAGAGGCGGAGTCCCCGCCGGAGATCCCACATCCGCCACCCTTCAAACGGGTAACCCCCACGGCCGCCAGACACAGAAGGAGCAGAATCAAAAAGACCGACCCAAAAAGTTTTCTACCGGAGGACATGTCCTCTCCCTGAAACAGGAACAGCGGCCCCGGGGCCGCTGTTCCATGATCCGTACCGTAAAAGTTTTTGAACCCCTGTCCCGTCACCCCGTAGGATACATGGACTCGATCAGGTCGTTGTAGACCTCCATGACGTTCTTGCGGCGCACCTTCATGGTGGGAGTGAACATGTTGTTTTCCACGGTGAACTCCTCGGAGAGCAGCTCGAACTTCTTGATCGTCTCGTACTTTGCCAGGCTCTTGTTCTTCTCTATGATCCGCCGTTCGTACTCCTCCTTCACCACCGGCGAGGCGATGATCGCCTGATGGTCCCCGGTGACCCCTTTTTCCTTGGCGAACGCCTCCAGCCACTCGAAGTTGGGGACGATGAGGGCCGTCAGGTATTTCCGGCGGTCCCCGATGACCGCCAGCTGTTCCACGGCCTCGTCCATCTTCAGGAAGTTCTCGATGTTCTGCGGGGCCACGTTCTTCCCGCCGGCGGTGATGATCAGGTCTTTCTTCCGGTCGGTGATCTTGAGGAACCCTTCCGCGTCCAGTTCCCCGATGTCCCCGGTGTAAAACCAGCCTTCGTCATCAAGCACTTCCTTGGTGGCCTCTTCCTTGTTCCAGTACCCCTTCATGATCTGCGGCCCCCGGGCCAGGATCTCCCCGTCCTCCGCGATCCGGACCTCGGTATCCGCCCAGGGCTTGCCCACCGTGCCCAGCTTGAAATCGTCCGGAAGGTTCCCGGTAAGCCCGGGAGACGTAGTACACGAGGTTTTGAACAAATGCCGCTTC
>CAYTRL010000564.1:0-3221 GCA_964439795.1 uncultured Thermodesulfobacteriota bacterium | reverse complement strand
GCTGTTACAAGACCATCAGCCAGGACTACCCCAAGGTGGGGGAGATGAATTTCGAAGTGCTGCACATGGCGCTCTTCATCAACCGGCTCATGGACCAGGGCCGGATCCGCTTCCGGCGGGAAGTCCCCATGAAGGTGACCTATCACGATCCCTGCCACCTGGGACGGGCCTCCGGGGTGTACGAGGCCCCCCGGAAGATCCTGGAAGCGATCCCCGGCGTGGAGTTCACCGAGATCGAGCGGCATCATGAGAACTCGCGCTGCTGCGGCGCGGGCGGGGGCCTCAAGGCGGGGTTCCCGGAGGTGCAGCAGAAGATGTCTCAGGCCCGCGTAAAGGACGCGGTGGCCACCGGGGCCACGGATTTCGTCACTGCCTGCCCGTTTTGTTATCAGGGGCTGCAGGTGGGCATCACGGCTGAGGAGGCCCCGATCCGCATGCGGGACATCACCGAACTGCTGGTCCTGGCGCTGGAGGATGAGGAGGAGCCGGTTTGATCAATCCCGGGTAGATCCGTTACACTGTCCGGGAAGGGAACGAGAGGGACGGCGCACCGGGGCAGCCGGTGCTCACAGGCTTTCGGAAGAGGGGAACACGCGATGGAAGAAAAAGACACGGGCCCTCAGTCCTCCGGCAGGATCCCGGACTCATCCCTAAAGAAAACGTTGGATACCTTTCTCCCTGAGATGGTGAAACGGGCCCTGTTCCTGGGTGCCGGCATGCTGTTCATGACGGAAGAAGGCGTTCGCAAGGTGCTGGGGGAGGTCAACCTTCCCCGGGAAGCGGTCAGCTATTTGATCAAGCAGAGCGACAAGAGCAAGAAGGAGTTCTTCACGATCTTCCAGCGGGAGCTGAACCGTTTCCTTTCACGGGTGGATGTCACCCGCTTGAGCAAGGAGGTCCTGGACGGCATCTCCGTGGAAGTCAACGCCAAGGTCACGCTGCGTACCAAGCCGGAAGATCAATCCCTGTCGTTCAAGCTGGATCAAGCAAAAACGTCCCGCCCCAAGAAAAAGGCCGGGTCCAAGAAAACCTGAGAGTCCGTAGATAAAACCTCTTCCCTTCCGTTGTCCACGCAATCGAAGCGGGCAGAAACAGGAACCAAACCGGCGGCCTTTCTGCCGCCGGGGGAGCCGTGCCGTGACAGACATATCCCGGTTCGTGATCATGGTTTCCGATCCTCCGTACGCATCCCTGAAACCCTACACCGCCCTGCGCTACGCCCGCTCGGCGAAGAAGAGGGGCCTGGAGACCCGTGTCATTTTTTTTGCGGACGGGATCTTTTGCGTGAAGAAGGGGGTGGGGAGGGGGAGTGGCACCGTGGGCGATTTCGAGGCCAAGGTGAAGGAGTTGATCCGGGAGGAGGTTCATATAGATGCCTGCGCCGCGCCCATGCGCCTGTACGCACTGACGCAGGAGGACCTCATCGACGGAGTGACGGTTGCGGAGGACGTCATCGGACACACACTGGACGAACGGACCCGGGTGATATGGCTGTAACCCCCCTGGCGGACCTCAAGGCGGAGCTGCAGGCCCGGGGCGTCCGGCCGGGCCGGTCGGCCCGAAACGGGCACCCGGTACGAAGGGGCGGAGCCGGGCCGGCGGAAGGGATCACCCTGCTTCTCAACGGTTCTCCGGCATCGGTGCCGTTCTCATCCGGATTCGTTTCCGCCTCACCCTTTGTCATGGAGAAAAACCGGGACCGGTGGGCCCTGTTCCGTGAGGGCCGGATGGTGGACGTGCATCTGGCTCTCATGAACGAACCCTCTTTCTACCGGGAAGAGACCGGAGAAGGGGTCCCCCTCCGGAAGATCGCCCTGTTCCACGGCGCCGACTGCCTTGCTTCTACGGTTCTCCAATCCTGTGCTTACTGGGGAACCCCGGCCGGCTGCCGGTTCTGCGGGATCGGACTTTCCCTGCAGGCGGGAAACACGGTGGCGCGCAAGGCCCCGGACCAGCTGGCGGAGGTGGCCCTGAGGGCCGCCGAAGACGGCGCCCGCCACGTGACCCTGACCTCTGGAAGCACCCGGGGCAGGAAACTTGAAGCGGATCTGTCCGAGGCGGCCGCACGGGCCGTCGTTCAGGCCAGCGGCCTGCCCGTTCACGTGCAGCTCATGCCGCCGGTTTCAAGGAAAGACCTGGAGCGGTTGCGCTGCGCTGGGGTGGTGAGCCTTGGAATCCACCGGGAAAGCTTCGACGAGAGGCTGCTGAAACGGGTCGCTCCCTGCAAGGCCTCCGTTCCTCCGGACGCGTTTCTGCGGGCCTGGAGCGACGGCGTTCAGGTGTTCGGTCGCGGGCAGGTGAGCAGTTTTCTGCTCATGGGCCTGGGAGAGAACGTGGACGGCCTGCTGGAAGGGTGCAGGCGTCTGGCC
The DNA here is from genome assembly GCA_964439795.1 of uncultured Thermodesulfobacteriota bacterium. GTDB lineage: Bacteria > Desulfobacterota > DSWW01 > DSWW01 > DSWW01 > CAYTRL01. Next base: position 852 of record CAYTRL010000564.1, on the reverse strand, counting down.
GGCCTGGGGGTGTATCCCTACCCCGTCCCGTTCCGTCCGATCCCGGGGACTCCGCTTGGAGGCTCTCCCACGGCGGGAGCCTCGTACGTCCGGTCGGTGGTTCCCCGGATCGCGGAGATCCTGGAGGAACACGGCCTGGACTGGAGTGCCATGCGGGCCGGCTGTGTGCGCTGCCGTGCCTGTTCGGCCCTTCCTGATTATCAGGACGCCCTGGCCCGGAAAAGAGGCCGAACGGAGGACCCCGGGGAGCTGGCCTGGGAAGTGGTGCGCGGAGGCCCCTTCCTGGAGGTCTCCTATGCAATCCGGCACGAAGTGTTCGTGAGGGAACAGGGCCTGTTCCGGGAAACCGACCGGGATGACCAGGACGCGGATTCCGTGCATATCGTGGCCCGTCAGGGCAGCCGGTGCGTGGGGACGGTCCGGATCACGCCCCGGGGGGAAGGTGCCTGGCTGGGCAGCCGGCTTGCCGTGCGGGAAGGGCTGCGGGGGCGGGCGGGGCCGCGTCTCGTGGCCAGGGCCGAGGAGGAGGTGGTTCGTCGCGGCGGGCGGGTCTTCGTAGCGCATATTCAGTTGTCCCGGGTGTCGTTTTTCCAGAAGTGTGGATGGCGGTGCATCGAGCAGGTGCCGGACTATCACGGCAGGCCGCACATGCTCATGGCTGCGGATGGACCCCTGTGGAAAACGGAACAGCAACCTTTACCGCCGGGTTCATTGCCCAACGTCTCCAAGCATGCCGTACAATGACGATGTTAGACCCTCTCATGACACTGGAATCGCTGATTGAACGGTTGCACCGATATCCCGGTATCCACCGGAAGCAGGCTGTGGGGAGAGTCCTGCGGGAACTGGGGG
>CAYTRL010000563.1:0-3247 GCA_964439795.1 uncultured Thermodesulfobacteriota bacterium | reverse complement strand
GACTGGTGGACCTGAAGGACAACTTCGTAAAGGGGAAGCCGGAGATCCGGGTGCAGGTGGACAAGGAAAAGGCGGCCCTGCTGGGGCTGGATACCTATGATATCGCCTATACGGTCAAGGCTGCCATCAACGGGGTTAAGGTGGGGGTGTTTCGAGAGGGCAAGGACGAGTACGACATCATCGCCCGGCTTCCTGAAAAGGACCGGAAGACCGTGGAGAACGTGCGGAGCATCACGGTGTCCGGGCCGGGGGGGGAGCCGGTCCCGCTCACATCCGTGGCCGGCGTGGAGCTGGCCGCCGGGGTGGGGGCCATCCAGCGCCTGGACCAGAAGCGCGTGGTCACCATCTCCGGTGATGTTACCGGCAGGCTGGACAACGACGTGATTCTGGATATCGCAGCCGTACTGGACCATGATTTCGAGTGGCCCCGGGGGTACGGATACCGGTTCACCGGGGAACAGGAGGAGCAGGACAAGGCAGAGGCTTTCCTGAGCAACGCGTTCATGGCGGCCCTGTTTCTCATCTTTATCGTCCTGATCACCCAGTTCAACTCCTTTCTCACACCGTTTGTCATCCTCACGTCCGTGGTCCTTTCGTTCATCGGCGTGTACTTCGGGCTGCTGGTCACCGGGACGGCCTTCGGCATCATCATGACCGGGATCGGGGCGATCAGCCTGGCCGGGGTGGTGGTCAACAACGCCATCGTGCTCATCGACTGTTACAACCAGCACCGGGCCCAGGGGCTCTCGTGCCGGGAGGCCCTGATTGAGGCCGGTCTCATCCGCTTCCGGCCGGTGATGCTCACGGCCATCACCACGATACTGGGCCTGCTTCCCATGGCCGTGGGCGTGAGCTTCGATTTCCGAAAGTTTCAGCTGGATGTGGGGAGCGAGTCCTCCCAGTGGTGGGGGCCCATGGCGGTGGCGGTGATTTTCGGGCTGGCCGTGGCCACGCTGCTCACCCTGGTGGTCGTTCCCGTGCTATGCTCGCTGGCGGACAGTCTGAAATCGAGGTTGGGCTTGACGGAAACATATTGAGAAACAGATGGAAGATTCCCATGCCCAAAAGAGATGACATCCACAAGGTCCTTATCCTCGGCGCCGGCCCCATCGTGATCGGCCAGGCCTGCGAGTTCGATTACTCCGGCACGCAGGCCTGCAAGGCGTTCAAGGAGGAGGGGTACAGCGTGGTGCTGGTGAACAGCAACCCGGCCACCATCATGACCGACCCCATGGTGGCGGACCGGACCTATATCGAACCGATCCTGCCGGCGTACGTGGAAAAGATCATCGAGCAGGAACGTCCCGACACGCTCCTGCCCACCATGGGCGGCCAGACGGCCCTGAACGTGGCCATGGAGCTGGCGGAACAGGGCGTCCTGGAGCGGTACGGGGTGAAGATGATCGGCGCGGACCCCGACTCCATCCGGAAGGCCGAGGACCGGGATCTGTTCAAGGCCGCCATGGAGAAGATCGGCCTGATGGTGCCGGAGAGCGGCCTGGCGGGCACCCTGGAGGAGGCCAGAGAGATCGCCGCCGGGATCGGTCTTCCGGTGATCATCCGGCCCAGCTTCACCCTGGGCGGGACAGGAGGGGGCGCGGCCACGACCAGGGAGGAGTTCGACCGGATCGTGAAAAAGGGCCTGGAGGCAAGCCGGATCAACTCGGTCCTCATCGAGCAGTCGGTGACCGGCTGGAAGGAGTTCGAGCTGGAGCTGATGCGGGACCGGATGGACAACGTAGTGATCATCTGCTCCATCGAGAACGTGGACCCCATGGGCGTCCACACGGGCGACAGCATCACCGTGGCCCCGGCCCAGACCCTGACGGACAAAGAGTACCAGGCCATGCGGGACGCCTCCATCGACATCATCCGGGAGATCGGCGTGGAGACCGGCGGGTCCAACATCCAGTTCGCCGTAAGCCCCACGGACGGGACCATGGTGGTCATCGAGATGAACCCCCGCGTCTCCCGGTCCTCGGCGCTGGCCTCCAAGGCCACCGGCTTCCCCATCGCCAAGATGGCGGCCCGGCTGGCCATGGGGTACACCCTGGACGAGATCCCCAACGACATCACCCGGGAAACCCCGGCGTCCTTCGAGCCCACCATCGACTACTGCGTGGTGAAGATCCCCCGGTTCACCTTCGAGAAGTTCCCGGGTGCGGACGACACGCTGGGCACGGCCATGAAGTCCGTGGGCGAGACCATGAGCATCGGGAGAAACTTCCGGGAGGCGCTCCAGAAGGGGTTGCGCTCCCTGGAGATCGGCGCGTCCGGCCTGGGGTGCGACGCCAAGGACGCGAGAGAGGACCTTCTGGCCCGCTGGTATCTTGACCCGTCCGCCGTGGAACAGGACCTGCTGGACCGGCTGGCCCGCCCGCATCCGGAGCGCCTCTTCCTGGTTCGTCACGCCCTTCTCTGCGGGATCTCCGAGGGGGCCGTCTACGAGAAATCAGGGATCGATCCGTGGTTCATCGGAAACATCCGGGAGATCCTGGAACTGGAGGAGGACCTTCGCCGGGCCGCCGCCGTGCCCGACCGGCAGGGGGCCGCGGGCAGGGGGCCGTTCTCCGAGGACCTTCTGCGGGAGGCCAAGTGGAACGGGTTTTCCGACCGGCAGCTGGCGTACCTGGCCGGGACCGGGGAAGACCAGGTGCGGGCCTGGCGGAAGATGCTGGATATCCGGCCGGTCTACAAGCTCGTGGACACCTGCGCGGCCGAGTTCGAGGCGTACACGCCCTACTACTACTCCACATACGAAGAGGAGGACGAGGCCCGCCCCCAGGAGGGAAAGCGCAAGGTCATGATCCTGGGGGGAGGGCCCAACCGGATCGGGCAGGGGATCGAGTTCGACTACTGCTGCGTACACGCCTCCTACGCCCTGCGGGAGGAGGGTATCGAGAGCATCATGGTCAACAGCAACCCGGAGACCGTGAGTACCGATTACGATACGTCGGATAAGCTCTACTTCGAGCCGGTGACCCTGGAGGACGTCCTGCACATCGTGGAAACGGAAAAACCCGAGGGCGTGATCGTCCAGTTCGGCGGGCAGACCCCCCTGAACCTGGCCGTGCCGCTCCAGCAGTGCGGTGTCCCGATTCTCGGCACCTCTCCGGACAGCATCGACCTGGCCGAGGACCGGGAGAGGTTCAAGGCCATGCTGGAAAAACTGGGCCTGGTCCAGCCGGACAACGGAACCGCCACCACCCTGGAGGAGGCCCGGCGTGTAGCCTCGGAGATCGGCTAC
>CAYTRL010000562.1:0-3249 GCA_964439795.1 uncultured Thermodesulfobacteriota bacterium | reverse complement strand
CCGGCGACCTTGCGACGCTCGGAACGGCAGGAGGATCCGCAACAACCGTCCAGTGGGTCCTCCGGGTTACAGGCCTTCTGGCAACCGTGGCCGTAACGGTCTTTATCACGCGCATCGCACGCGGGGCGCTGAAGGAAAAGGTGGAACAAGGAGGAGGATCTACCGTGGATCAAGCGGTTGCCGCGGAAAGGGAACCGAGAAAGGATAACGAGGAAGTTCTCGTGCCGCCCATGGATGAGCACAACCGGAAGCTGGTGTCCAACGTGCACCCCCCGGATTGGGTCAATCCGGAGCCGGACGGCCGGTACAACCTTGTTGTCGTCGGGGCCGGGACGGCCGGGTTGGTCACCGCCGCCGGTGCGGCCGGGCTTGGGGCAAAGGTGGCCCTGGTGGAAAAGAACCTCATGGGCGGTGACTGCCTGAACGTTGGCTGTGTTCCGTCCAAATGTTTGATCCGTTCGTCCCGGGCCGTCTCCGATCTTGATGAAGCACACCGTTTCGGTGTGCCGATCCCCGGCGATATCGATCCGGATTTTCCCGCGGTGATGGAACGGATGCGAAGGCTGCGGGCCGGAATCAGCGACCATGACTCGACCAAACGGTTTCAGGACCTTGGCGTGGACGTTTTTCTTGGAGAGGCCCGCTTTTCGGGGCCGGATACCGTGGAAGTCGCAGGAAAGACCCTTCGGTTCAAGAAAGCCGTGATCACAACCGGGGCCCGTGCCGTGGCTCCCCCAATCGAGGGTCTGGCCGAAACCGGCTATCTGACCAACGAGACCGTCTTCAACCTGACGGATCGGCCGAGGCGTCTGGCCTGCATCGGAGGGGGGCCGATCGGCAGCGAACTGGCCCAGGCGTTTCACCGGCTGGGTTGTGAGGTCACGTTGCTCCACTCGGGCCCCCATATTTTGGACCGGGAAGATCCGGACGCAGCGGAAATCGTGCAGAAGACGTTCCGCAGGGAAGGCATCCGCCTGATCTTGAACTGTACGATCAAACGCGTGGAAAAGATGGACGGAACGAAGATCATCCATTTCGAATCCAATGGAAAAAGCGGTTCCTTGACCGTAGATGAAATCCTTGTGGGCGCCGGCCGCGCGCCGAACGTGGAGGGGCTGAACCTGGAAGCGGTGGGGGTTTCTTTTGACCCGAGGCAGGGGATCGAGGTGAACGACCGTCTTCAGACCACCAATCCACGGATCTTCGCGGCCGGCGATGTGTGCATGCAGTGGAAATTCACGCATGCAGCGGATGCGGCCGCCCGCATCGTAATCCAGAACAGCCTCTTTTTCGGAAGGAAAAAGCTCAGCACGCTCACCATGCCCTGGTGCACCTACACGGACCCTGAAATCGCCCACGTGGGGATGTACGAACGTGAGGCGGAAGAACAGGGGGTCCAGGTGGACACCTTCGTCCGCCAGATGAAAGACGTGGATCGTGCGATCGCGGACGGAGAAGTGGAGGGGTTCGTCAAGGTCCACGTCGCAAAGGGCACGGACAGGATCCTGGGGGCAACCATCGTGGCCCAGCATGCCGGGGAGATGATCGGGGAGGTCACACTGGCGATCGTTGAAAAAATCGGTCTCAAGAAGATCTCCGGCGTGATCCATCCGTACCCCACCCAGGCCGAGGCGATCAAGCACGTCGCCGACCTCTACAACCGCACGCGGCTCACGCCCGGGGCGAAGAGGTCGTTCGAGCGATGGATGGCCTGGCGGCGATAACCACGGCGCGCAAACCTCCCTCCAGGGGAAATGGATCATGAGGAACGCGGTTTCCGCTGTTTCACAAGGATATCGGCCATCATGACAGGGGGTGCCTTTTCTTATTGAACCGGCACAGACCCTTTGTGCAATCCCTCCATAAATACACCCCGTCTGCAACATTTCTCTTTATAAACATTCTATAAAATGTTATGAAAAATAGCCTTCAGAACAAGACCTTGCAATGGAATTCGGAGAAAGCCGCCCAAATTGGAAAATCCCGTTGCCCCGACACGATCTTCCGACCCCGGGGAAGAACATGACGCCCTTACGGATCCCAGCCGTTGGGTGGATCTTCACGGCGACCTTTTGTACAGCTTCGCTCTTCTGCGTACAAGGGACGCGAACGTGGCTCAAGACCTTGTACAGGAAACCTTCCTGGCGGCATTGAAATCAAGGGAAACCTTCGGGGGACAGTCTTCGGAAAGAACCTGGCTCGTGGGGATACTCAAGCACAAGCTGATCGATCACTTTCGAAAGATCAAGCGGGAAATTCCCCTTGAAGATGACGGAGAAGAAACGAAGAATTCGTTTGATCAGCGGGGAGCCTGGCGCATGCCTCCGGGACGCTGGCCGAAAAAGCCCGAGCGGCTCCTCGAAAATCAAGAATTCTGGCAGGTCTTCTCCGCATGTATGGACCATCTTCCTCCGCGCCTGAAACAGGTGTTCGCAATGAGGGAGCTGGATGACATGAAAAGTGAGGAGATCTGTAAGGTTGTGGGCGTTACTGCGACCAATCTATGGACCATGCTGCATCGTGCGCGTGTTTCCTTTGGAAGGTGCCTTGAAAACACATGGTTCCAAACAGCCGCCGGAGGGGATGGCTGATGCTTACCTGTAAAGAGGTTACACATCTGATATCCGAATCCCTGGATCGGGAACTGCCCCTTTCAAAGCGGATCGGTGTACGGGTTCACCTCTCCCTCTGCAAGTTTTGCCGCCGGTACAGGCGCCAGCTTTTTTTCCTGCGAAAGGCCTGTCAGGATTATCAGCCCAAATCAGAGCAGGAAGAGATCCCCCCTTCCGCCTCCCTGCCCCCTGAAGCCCGACACCGTATAAAAAAGGCGATCGATTCTGTTAACCTGTAGATAGGTTCGTTCCCGGGAGAAACGGATTCAGGATCAACGGCCTGTTTCGCTGAATTTCGGTAGCCCTCCTGCAAGGTTTCTCCTTCCGGACCGACAAAACGATATACTCGGCCCGGGTGACGAAAAAGCGCCGGCCAGTCGCCGTGCTTCTTCTCCGGACGGCAAGGTGGAAGGGGCCCTGTTTGACCATGAGGTTCGGAGAATTTGTCAGGACTTTCTTGCGGGTCTTATAATTCAGGGAAGAGGAAGATGACATGAACGCGTTTAGAAAGACCATGGAATCCCACATCCATTCGCCTCTGCGAAGTTCATCGATTGATATCCTTCAGGTGAATGTCGGCCTGCGCTGCAATCAACAGTGCGTCCATTGCCACCTGGCGGCATCTCCCGTGCGCCGG
>CAYTRL010000561.1:0-3262 GCA_964439795.1 uncultured Thermodesulfobacteriota bacterium | reverse complement strand
GCCCAACCGAAAAATTTTCCCCCCGGCCATCCTCTTTTTCGCCCTCATCCTCTTCCAACTCACCCCGCTTCCCCCCCGGGTCCTTCAGTTCCTTTCCCCGGAAACCGCAACCCTGTACACCACGTTTCTCTCGGACGCGGCCCCCGGGAGTGCGGCCCGCGCGGAACCGGGAGAGACCGGATCGGACGCGGACGGCCCGGAGCGGAAGGCCCCCGGGAACCCCGCGTCCATCCTGGAAGAGGAAGGACAGGATTCGAAACCCCGGGCCCACACGCTGAGCCTGGCCCGGGACCGTACCCGCAGAGAAGGGATGCTCTTCCTGTCCTACGTCGGGCTCCTGTACCTGCTCATCAACTACAAGCCGGAAGGCTCCGTTCAAGGCTTTCTGCGCAGGATCCTTTCATGCATCGTTGCAGCCGGTATACTCGTAGCCCTCATCGGCATTGTGCAGAAGGTGATGGGCGCATCCAGGGTCTACGGCTTCTGGCAGCCTCTTCATATCTCCAGGCTTCCGTTTATGGGGCCCTACATCAACGCAAACCACTTCGCAGGCTACATAGAACTGGTCCTGCCCCTGGTCATAGCGATGTTCTTTGCCTGGGCGACGGGTATGAAACGGTCAGCCCCCTCCGGCACCATACGGGTCGTGGAAGTGCTCCAGTCCCCTGAAAACAACAAGATCGTCTTGGGGCTCCTGGGGATCGGTATCATGACGGCCACCCTGTTTCTCTCCTTTTCCCGGGCGGGGATCACCTCGTTTCTGCTGACCCTGTTCTTGCTGTTCCTCGTCTTGGGACGGATGGAAAACCGGTTTCGCCCTGACAACTGGAAAAAAATTCGTGGCGTGTGGAGGCTTTCGTTTATCGCCTGCTTCCTCCTCCTCGTGGCCTTTGCCCTGGTCGTATTCCTCCTGAAAAGAGGAGGTCTTGAGGGCATCCCCAAGGCGGCACGTTTTCAGGTCTGGCATGACACAGGGTCCATAGCAATGGATTTTCCCCTCTTCGGGGTTGGCCTCAACTGTTTTTCGGTAATATTTCCCACCTTCAAGACAACCCAGCTCGCGTTCCACTTCACGCACACGGAAAACGACTACCTCCAGATGCTGGCGGAGACCGGGGGGATCGGGCTCGGCCTCGTCCTCCTCTTCTTCGTCTTCTTCATCCGGGAAACGGCAAATCTTTTTCAGTGGCGGACCCGGGAATTTCTCGCCAACCGGAACGCACCGCAGGAAACGGGCGAAGCCCTGGAAGGTCGCCGTCTTCGCTACAGTGGGAGCGGGAAGGAGAGGATAAAGCCGACCTATCCGCTTCCGCGTACGAACTACTTCCTGTTCTGGGGGTGCGCGGGCTCCCTCCTCTCCCTGGCGCTGCACAGCCTGGCTGATTTCAACCTGCACATTCCCGCCAACGGAATCCTCTTCTTTCTTCTTCTGGGGATCATGTATCGATTGCTCCGGCTCCGTCTACCTGTGTTTTCCTTTGCTTCCAGGAGGTTCCGGAACCGATGAGGAAAGACGTGCCCCCCGGAAAAAAGAGGTTCATTCTGTTCTTCGTCGTCCTCGTACCGCTCTGCTACTATCTCCTGCTCGTAGGGAATCAGTTTCGGGCCGACCGGGACATACGGAGGGCCCGGGAAGACCGGAATTCGCTGGAGGAGGCGGAACGGTGGATGGCCCGGGCCCTGTGCATCAACCCCGGGGATGCGGATGCGTGGAACGATCTGGGAAACATCCACCAGATCCGTTCACAGGAGGAAGACACCCCTGCACCGGCAAGGATCGAGGCATTGAAAAAGGCGGAGGGCTGCTACCGGAAGGCCATCCGGGAAGTGCCCACGAATTCCACGAGTCACATCAACCTCGGCTGGACCCGTTACCAGATCGATGAACTGAACGGCAGGCCCCCCGGACCCCGGGTAAAGAAATCGTTCGAGCTGGCTGTCCGGCTGGAACCATTCAACTACTACCCGCATCTCCTGCTGGCGGACTACCTCCTGTTCGAGGGAAAGGAGGAGGAGGCCTTCCGGGAATTTCACCGGGCGATCCTGGCCCACCCGCACCATGAGGTCATCAAGGCCATTATCGAAAAGGCCATGGCAAAAACCACGGACTTAGATACGCTGAAACAGGTAATCCCAGAGGATGAGCCCCTTGCACACTGGCTTTTCGCCGTAGCCTTGCAGGACAAACTGGACAGGTGGGAAGAAAGCAAAAAGGAAATCCAGAAGGTCTTTGAACTCGATCCTCAAAATACGTATTACAGAGATCGCTATCTCAACTACTGCCTGTCCCTCCCGGACGTTCCCGCTGCCTTGCAGGAGGTGGAGGACCGACAAAAGGTCCTGGGGGAGGATCCGGAAATTCTGATCAAGCTGGCCGATTTTCTCAAGAACCAGGGGGAGTTCGATCAGGCCATGGACCTCTGCAGACGCGTGCAGGAGATCGCTCCGGGAATCCCCCGAACCACCACACTCATGGCGGAGATCAAGACCGGCCAGGGAAACCTCGTGGAGGCGGTGAAGGCCTACCAGGCCCACCTGGAAAAGCACCCCAAGGACCCTGAGGGCTATTTCCGGCTCGGCTTGCTTTACCAGGGTAACGGGAACAAGTACAGGGCGGCGGAACTCTTTTTACAGGCCGCCTCATTGGCCCCGGACCAGGCCCCGATACAGAGCCGACTGGCCGATGCGTACCTGCAGTTGAGCATGCTGGACCGCGCACTGGAAGTGCTGGAGCGCTGCAGGCAAATCGACCCGGACGAGATTCAGTACAACCTGAAGTCCGGCAAGATTCATATGAGCAGGGAGGACTGGATGGAGGCGGCCCTCGATTTCGGCGAGGTCCTGAAGAAAGAACCAGGCCACCCGGAGGCCCTGCAGGGCTTCCTGAAGGCCCAGTCCCGCATTCAGTGAATCCGAAACCGTGAACAGATGAAGATGCACGATTTTGTAAGACGATACCCGAACGTGACCACGGGGGAGGGACTGACCCTCAACCCCCCGGTGATCCTGGGCATGCCCCCCCGCGGCCACGAGGAGGGGGCATTGCCGCTGATCATCGGCCGGGACGCAACCATCCGCCCCTTCACCACGATCTATGCCGGCACCGAGATCGGGGACCGCTTCCAGTGCGGCCAGGGCGTCTCCATCAGGGAGGACAACCGGATCGGCCACAACGTGAGCGTGGGCACGGGCACCTCCTTGGAGTTCGGGAACCGGATCGGCAACCACGTGCGGATCCACACCGGCTGCTTCCTGGAGTTGG
>CAYTRL010000560.1:0-3264 GCA_964439795.1 uncultured Thermodesulfobacteriota bacterium | reverse complement strand
GGAGGCGTTTCGTCCGGGAAGCCCCGGTGTTTCCCCGGCGGCCGGCGGGAGAGGCCGGGGGCAGGAGGAGAACGGATCGGGCCGGGGCCGGTACCGGTGCCCGTGAGGGGGGCAGGACCGAGACCGAATTTCAGGTGCTGGAAAGCTTTCCGGGATTCACCCTTCTGGAGGCCAGGCCGTTGAGCGGACGCACACACCAGATCCGCATCCACCTGGAACAGTTGGGCCTGCCGGTCCTGGGGGACCCCATGTACGGGCCCCGCAGGTGTACGCACCCCCTGGCCCGGGCCGCACCCCGCCAGATGCTTCACGCTTCGTTGCTGACATTCCTGGATCCGGATACGGGCAGTCCGGCCACGCTGCAGGCGTCCCTGCCGGACGACATGGAGCAGGTCCTCCAGGGGTTGAGGACGCGTCCCGGCGGGTCTGTCAAAACGGATTGATCTTCTTCAGGAAGGATTTCTTCTTCTTTTTCAGGACGATTTCCAGGTCCAGGGTGTGCTCCGGTTCCAGCAGGATATTCTGTTCATGATCCTTGTATCCCTTAAGCACGGCCCGGAGACGGTGGGTTCCCGAGGGTACGTTCTCGATCGTCTGGGGGATGGTGGCTACGTGCTTTTCACCGATGTACACGTGCGCACCCGATGTACCGGTAACTCGAAGAGTCCCGAACGTTTTGACCGGGGTTAGGGAGACACTGAGCTGCACCGACTGCCCCTCTTTCAGAGTGATCTCCTCCTGCCGGTCCTGGAACCCTTCTTTCTTGAACTTCAGCACGTGCCATCCGGGCTTGAGCCCTGACAGGGTCTTGGGGACCCGGCCCGCGAACCATCCGTCCAGGTAGATCTTGGATCCAACAGGTTCCCCGGACACCTGGATCCTTCCCTTCCTGATTGTCGAAGACAGGGGCGGCACCTGGAGGGTTACCTGCTCCCCTTCCTGCACCGGAACGGTTTCCGTCCAGGGTTGATCCCCCGGTTTGCTTACCGAGATCCGGTGCATGCCGGGATGCACGTAAAGCGGTTCGTCCATATTATCGGCGGACACGTCGGTCCCGTCCAAGGTGATCACCGCGTCGGCAGGGGCGCCGGAGAGTACGATCCACCCCTGCTCGCTCTCTGGTTCCAGCGCGGGGATATCCAGGGCGATTTCTTCACCGGGTTCCAGCCAGAGATCAGTCATCCAACTCACATGGTCGTGTTCCGAGATCTCCACGAGATGCCATCCGGGTTCCGCGCTGTCCAGGGTGGTGGGAACCGGGCCGGCAAACCGATTGTCCAGGTAGATTTCCGCCCCCGCCGGCTCCCCTGTGATCGTGATCGATTGTCCGGCGACCGCACCCCCTTCCTCTGAAACCGTCAGGAGAAGAACCGTACCCGCCTCCATGCGTACCATCTCGATCCAGCTCTCATACCCCTCCTTGCGTGCTTCCAGCAGGGACCAGCCGGGTTCGAGAAGCTCCACGATATCCGGGGCCACCGCCCGGAGCCGATCGTCCAGGGAGAGGGTCGCCCCGCGGGGCAGTTCCCGGACCCGGATCGAGGCCGTTTCCTCCCCGTCGGTCCCGGACACAGGAACGGCAAGGAACTCGCCACGCAACCTTGCATGTTGGACCGGAAGCGGATCGGCTTCCCGGGTTTCCGTCCCCACCTGTTCCGCCGGGAGACTCTCCGGGATGAGGGGTCGGTTCCCTGGGACCGCTTCGCTTCCGCTCCCTCCCGTGAGTCGATACACGGCGCCTCCGGAAACGGCGATCAGTGCCAGAAGAACCAGGATCGCGGCCTTTCCTTTCCAGCCTTCCGGCACCAGCCGCCTTGCAGCGGAACCCGCGGAAGAACGTTCCTTCCACCAGCGCTTGAAGGTTCGCCGCAGGACGGAAGGCGCGGCTTGTTTCGTGCACAAGATGCAGGGACCGTCCCCGGTCCGGTGCGATGTGCAGAGGTTTTCACGCCCGCACCGGGGACAGGTGAAGCGTTCCTCGGCCGTGGGCTGCCCGCACGCGGGACATGGGGGAGAGAGAGCCGCGGGAGAGACCTTTTTCAGGGACCGGGTCTCCTCCAGGATTTTTGGCGGTTCGGTTTGTCCGGGAAGCGGCGCTTTCTCCACCTGCAATTCTTCGAGGGCGTGGAACAGATCTCCGGCACTCCGGAATCGGTTCTCCCGGTTTTTTTCCAGGCACCGCATGATGATGTCTTCGAGCTTCGGTGGAATATCCTGCCCGGCGGTTGTGTCGCGCAGCGGGGGCAGGGGTTCGGTGATGTGCTTGATCTTGACCGATATGGTGCTGTCCGCATGGAACGGGACCTTGCCTGTGAGCATCTCGTACAGGATGATGCCGAGGGAGTAGAGGTCGGAACGGCCGTCCAGGTCTCCTTTCCCCTCCACCTGTTCCGGGCTCATGTAGTAGGGGGTCCCCATGAGGATGCCGGTCTGCGTGATCCCGTGCTGCTCTGAAAACACCTTGGCAATGCCGAAGTCCATCACGGTGATCCAGTCCCACGAGGTTCCGTGCCGGGATTCCACCATGATGTTGGCCGGTTTCAGGTCCCGGTGGATGATCCCTTTCTCGTGGGCTTCGGCGAGAACCCCGCAAATCTGTCCGGCGATCGCCACAGTGCGTTTCCACGGAAGCGTGTCGGACTCCTGGATGACCCGTTTCAGGGTTTTTCCCTCCAGGAGCTTCATCACGAGATACAGGCGGTCCGTATCCCGGTCGTGGTCGAAGTCGTAGATCTCCACGGCGTTGGGGTGCTGAATGGAGCTTCCCTTGCGGGCCTCCTCCATGAACTTCTCGATCACGTTGGGATAAAACAGATGTTCTTCCCGGACCACCTTGACGGCCACGATGCGGTCCAGGTTCATCTGCCGGGCACGATAGACGGCGCCCATTCCCCCCCGGTCGATCAGGGAGAGGATTTTGTACTTCCCGCCGAGCGTCTTTCCCATGAGCTCGGACAGGCGTTTTCTCTCCTCAGCGTTCATGGTTTCCGGGGCCACGATGCCAACTCCCGCTCGTGTCCTGTCCACGAAAAAACCACATGGATATTTGTGAAAAACCTCACGGAGACTGTACGCACTCCTCCGGCAGGGTGTCCACGCCCAGGTCCTGCAGGGATTCGTGCAGAAGACCGGCGGCGAGGATCCTTCCCGGGTACTGGCGGGTTTCCATCGGGAGGAGCTTGTAGATGTCGCTGAACAGAAAATCCTTGGCGTGGGGGGCTCGTTTGGAGGCTCAACTTCAGGAGGACACGCGTGCACGTCGCG
>CAYTRL010000559.1:1677-3268 GCA_964439795.1 uncultured Thermodesulfobacteriota bacterium | reverse complement strand
GGGAGAAGGAGAGCAGGATAAAGAGACAGGCGGTTTTTCCTCCAGGAAACGGTTGCACGCGTCCTCCCGGGGGTTGGGGTCCGAGTGATCGGGTGGATTTCCTGTTCCGCAAGCCTTCCGGATCGTCCGGGTCTTCGTTTTCGATCAAGACGCCGGTCCGCGGAGGGCGAAATTACCTCTGCACAGTGGCCAGGGCCAATCCTTTTGTGCCGCCCAGGCCGCCGGACTGTTGAAAGACCATGAAGAAACGGGTTTGCAGGTTGAGGGTGCAGGACGCCATCTCGTCCACGATCACGAGGGGGAAGAACACGTTGGTGCTTCCCTTGATCAACTCCTGGTAGGCCTCCCCCTTGAACATTACCCAGAGCTTGTTCAGGGCGTCGATGGCAAACACCTCGTTCACGATCGGGTTGACCTGCCAGGCGACCTCTCCCCAGATCTGGATGGTGGATGCCTTCAACCAGTTCATTCCGTCCAGGGACCCGGCCAGCCCGATGCTCGTGTCCTGGTCGTCCAGGAGTGCGAGAAGGGCCGCGTCTTCTTCCGTCAGGCATTCCTCCGCGCCCACCGCCGCCTTCTCCTTGATGCACTTCGCCAGGGGTGCCAGTTCCTCGGCCAGGGGGTTGCCGGTGGGCCAGGCCGTGAGGTTTCCGGTATAGAACATGTAGTAGAAGGTTCGCACCGGACTCTTGTAGAGGATCACGTTGGGCATCCCCACGGTGCCGCTTCCCCGTTCCGCAGGGTAGTGGTATTCCCAGTCCAGTTGATCTGGCCGGAGGGCGGGTTGGACCTCCCCCGGGTCGTCCACACTGTTTCGGCCCGCCGAGTCCCGTTTGACCCAGCGTTTAGCCGCCGGGTCGTATTCCGCGTATCCGATGGACCGGTTCGAGAAAATGCTGCCTTCGTACCAGAGCTGGAGCTTGCCGTTCATCGGGTTCTGAAGAAGCGACGGCGAACCCACGTACCCCATCTCCCAGGACTCCGTGGGCCGCAGGACCGGTTCCGGCTGCCCCGCCGTCACAAAGCTTCCGTCCGCCGACTCCTGGACGATGACGGTGTCGATGCCGCTTTCGTCCGGCAGGTCGTACCAGACCCGGAACGCACCGCCCTCTTTGAAAACACAGGGGGCGCCTCCCCCCTGCAGAACCAGGATCGGATCCGCGGCCGGGACCCGGTTTCCCTGCCGGGTCATGAACGTCAGGTCCCAGTCCCTGCAGGAACCCGCCGGTGCCGGAAGGATCTCGATGCGCTGCATGTAGATCGCCAACTGCTGCTGCGAACCGGTCTCGTCCCGCTCTTCAAAGAACAGCATGAACCGGGAGTCGCTTTCCTGGAGCAGCCAGGGTTCGCCCCAATAGACATCGGGGTCGCCGGAGGTCATGAAAATGGGGTCTGGAAATTCGCCGCTGCAGTCCAGAAACTGCTTCGCGTAGGGGCCCACGCCGCTGAGCGGGAGGTCCTGATCTCCTTTTGCCTGGTCATCGGCGGCTCCGAGCAGGCCGCAGCCCGCCAAGAAACAGAGGCCGGTGAGGAGGAAGAGCAGGGCCCGTGAAACGGCCCGGCCCTTTGTCGGGATTGTACGGAACATCGT
>CAYTRL010000559.1:0-1577 GCA_964439795.1 uncultured Thermodesulfobacteriota bacterium | reverse complement strand
AGAGCAGGGCCCGTGAAACGGCCCGGCCCTTTGTCGGGATTGTACGGAACATCGTACCCCCTTCCTGTTAGAACCGGAACGTCAACGTGGTCTGAATGCTGACGACATGTCCATTGAAACGGAGGTCCCCGAACCGGTCCGAAATGGCCACGAGCAGGTCCCGCACATAGGTTCTGTCCTCGAGGTGAAAGTATTGGACCGCAAGATCCAACGAGAACGGTTCGGTCATGACCCGCTTGAATACGTTCTGAAAGGTGAGCCCGACACCGCCGGATATCACGTGGGTGTTGCTGTCCATGAACGCGGCCCGGCCCGTCTGTTCCGGTACGGGGCTTGGCCGGTACCGGTAGCCGGCCCGGAGGAACAGTTGGACGTAGTGGCTGTCCAGTGTCAGGTATTCCGCCCCGATGGCCGGGACCCAGATATCGTGGAAGTTTCCCTGGGGCAGAATAAAATTTGGGTTCTGGCGGAGGAGAAACAGAAGGCCTCCGGAGAAGATCGAGTACCCCTCCGGCCCCGGGTTGATGAATTCACTCCACATCTGAAAGGTCACGTCCGCGGCCAGCAGAAGACGTTTGATCGGCCTGAAGGAGATCCCGAAGGCGAACTGTCTGGGAGAGAAGAACAGGGGAGCGGGGGTGGACATGTCGATCCCCGACTTCGGCAGGATATCCAGCGGGAGCCCCATGGAAATCGGGTCGATGACAACGAGCAGAGGCACGTCCACGGCTGCTTTCACCTTGTCCCGGAAACAGAACCCCAGCTTGAGCCGGTCTTCCCACGGTTCGACCATGACGCCCGCAAAAGCGGAGAACACCGGTTTCTGGGAGGTGGACATGGTCCCCTCGCTGTATTTTCCCTCGTTTGTCGGGATGTCTTCGATGAGGGCAAAGGTGGGACCGCCCTTGGTGTCCACGATCATTTGAAACCCGGCCCCGATGGAGAGCCATTCGGTGATCTTGAGGGCGTTCGGTGAAAGCATCACCATCCGTTGATTTCGTGCATTCCACATGATGAACTGCGGCTGTTCGTAGGGAAGCATGAGGCTGCGGCCCAGCCATTTGTCCGGGATGAACAGGCCCATCCCGCCCACGAACTGGAGTTTCCAGAAGCGAAAGGGAGGATACACTACACCCAGGATGATCCCGGCGATGCTGTCCTCGTTGGCATCATGCCACTGGTCCGCCCAGTAGGTGGAAAGGCTCGGAAAGCTGTGAACGTACCCGATGCTGAGTTCCATCTTTCCTGCGTCGGTGAGGCCGGCCGGGTTGTACAGGGATGCGGCGAAGTCGTCGGCTACGGCGGTGACGGCGTTGGCCATGGCCGCGGAGCGGGAACCGAATCCCAGGGTATCGAAGGGACTGGACCGGGCCGGTGCCGGAAAGAAGGCAACGGTGAAAACGAGCATGAACAACGTTGCCACCGGCGGAGGTGTGCCGGTCTGCCCCAGGGAGGATCGAACGTTTTGTTTCATGCAGGCTTCAAACTCCTGACTTCTGATTTTACGGTTCGGCCTGGCCGCCGGGCCTGGTTCCGTAGCTGAACCCCAGGGCGAAGTACCAGATGTTTCCGGAGGA
>CAYTRL010000558.1:0-3295 GCA_964439795.1 uncultured Thermodesulfobacteriota bacterium | reverse complement strand
ACCGGGAGCGGATATGCAACCTGGGCTACCGGGACATGCCCGTGGGCATGGGCGCGGGCTTCTGGTTCACCTGGTTTGAGGACTACTGGCACTACAACCGGGGCCTTCAGGGGCTGATGGACGACCTGGCGCAAAGCTTTCGGGCGCACGGCGGTGTCCTGCACTGCAGCCAGACCGTGGACGGGATCCTGACCGAGCACAAGGAAGTCAGAGGGGTCCGGACGCGGGACGGCAACGAGTATCACGCGAACAAGGTGGTCTTCGCGGGCGCCATGAACCGGCTCTACACCGAGCTGATCGACCCGGGGCTCCTGGACCCGTCCCTGCTCGCCGAGATCCGGAGATCCCCCCTTTCCGAGCCGCTCACGGCGCTGTACCTGGGCGTGGACATGTCCCGCGAGGAGCTCTCCCGCTATCTGAAGACCCATCACACCCTGTTTTTCCCGGAAGGCCCGGTCCCGGATTACGATGCCGTGGAAAACAAGCTCATGCACGATTCCGCCTTCACCGAGATCACCTGGACCTCCATGCACGCCCCGGAACTGGCCCCGCCGGGCAAGAACTCCCTGGTGCTGCAGACCTTCACCTCTTACAACTGGATGGACAACTGGGGGACGGGCGGTGACGATCTCGCCCGGCCGGCGAAATACAAACGGCTGAAGAAGATGGTGGCCGACCAGATGCTGGAAACCGCTTCCCGGTACATCCCGGGGTTGAAGGATCGGATCGAGTACCGGGCCCTGGGTTCGCCCCTGTCCACCATCCGGTTCACACGAAACCCGGAGGGGGCCTCCTGCGGGTGGAGCATGGCATTGGGAAAATCGTTTCTCCAGGACCGCTGGCTCTCCCTGACCACCCCGGTGGACGGCCTTTACTCCATCGGTCATTACACCTTCTGGCCGGGCGGGGTCCCCATGGCGGCCCTGTCAGGTGCCTGCGTGGCGCAGATGATCAAACACGACCGGAAACTCGAGCTCGTGCGAAGGGCGGCGGGTCGGGTCCGGCGGCGGACCTGAGCGACAAGTCTCGATTTTTAGTTGTGGACCGGTATTTTTAGTTGACTGGTCAATAAATTTTATGGATAATCAGTCAATAATAGGTGTACACTCCCGGGCTGTACCGACTGCCCCGGAACCCCGCCCCACCCGGGGAACCATCCAAGTGGCTCGTGGAAAGGAGCTCCAACATGGCAAAAGACGCCAAAGTCTCCCAGGGGATCAAGCCCCTCATGGAATACCGGAACATGGCCTGGAAGTGCTGGAAGTGCGGTCTCTGCCGGATGAGCAACCCCGATGAACCGATCCCGCACAAGTACGCGGACAACTGCCCCCGGGGAACCCGCTTCCGGTTCGAGCCGTTTTTCGGGACCGGGACACAGGAACTGGTCCGGGCCCTGACCTGCGATCCGCCCGCGCTGGACATCGAGGACCCCGACGTGGCGAAACGGATCCAGAAGATCGTCTACACCTGCCCCCAGTGCGGTGCCTGCCAGGAGAACTGCAACCCCACCAAGCACCTGGAACCGGCCAACGCATCCATCGCGCTGAGACAGTGGCTGGTGGAACAGGGAATGGGCCCTCTTCCCGAACACGAGCCGCTGGTCAAGAGCATCATGAACTACGACAACCCCTGGATGCAGCCCCGCGCGGCACGCCAGAAATGGGCGAAAAAGAAGAAGATCAAGGATGCCTCCACGGAAGAAGTGGAGGTCCTCTACTATCCCGGGTGCACGGCGGCATACGACCCGGTGATCCAGCCGGTGGCGGGATGGGTGACCGACGTGCTTCATGCCGCGGGCGTGGACTTCGGGATCCTGGGCAAGAACGAGATCTGCTGCGGGTCCACCGTTCTCCGGGTGGGGGACAAGGAGCGCTTCGGCAAGATCCGTGAGAAGAACCTCGCCTCGCTCAACGACACTTCGGCAAAGGTCATCGTCTCGGCCTGCTCGGGCTGCTTCAGCACGCTCTCCCATGAGTATGCCGAGGAGCTCAACGCGGAGGTCAAGCACGTGGTGCAGTTCGTGGCCGAACTCATCCGGGACGGAAAACTCACCTTTACCAAGAGCCTGGACATGGAGGTCACCTACCACGACCCCTGCCATGTGGGCCGCTACTGTGACGTGTACGACGACCCGCGGGACATCCTGGAGGCCCTGCCGGGGGTGACCCTCAAAGAGATGGAGCGCATCCGGGAAGGAAGTTTCTGTTGTGGCGCGGGCGGGGGCTGCCGCACGGCCTTTCCAGAAGACATCGCCGGGTTCGCGGCCCAGAAGCGGCTGGAAGAGGCCCATTCAACGGGGACCAACACCATTGTGACCTCCTGCCCGTTCTGCGAACAGAACCTGGGAGAAAACGCAAAGAAGACCTTTGACAAGTACGGCATGGAAGTCAAAGACATCATGGAGCTGGTCTACCAGGCTCTGTAAGCGTCGTGTCCTTTGCGTCTCTTCGCCGGCCGGGACACGAGTCGGGGCCAGGATCTCCTTTTCATCCGATATGCAGCCACCCCCATGGGGCGAATCGCCCCCCGGGGTTCCGGTCCGCCCAATGAACACCCGGGAGAAAGCAACGAGATGACTCCGACCACGATCATGGCCGCGCTGGGCAAGACCTACGAACAGATCTACCGGCTGCCCCGGGTGGGGGACCCGCTGGTGCGGGCGATCAACCGGGGGGTGGCCTGGATCAACTTCAACAGTCACATCGTGCGCCGGAAACGCTACCATACCCTGGCAAGCTTCAAGAAGGAGTTCCTGCGCCTGGTGGAGATCATGCAGTTCCCCATCGAGGTCGTCCCGGGGAGCGAGACGCCCGACCGGTTCGAGATCTATGTCCACGGGTGTCCCTTCGGGTACCGCCGTCCGGATCAGCAGGGGGTGTGCGACGCCACCATGGAGATGGACCGGGGCATGTTCGGGCGCATGGGGGCGGACCTGGAAATCCTGGAAACGGTCATCGAGGGTGCCGCAAGCTGCAGAATCGCCGTTACGATGAAGGACGGTGCAGGATAAACACCCGAGGAGCGCGGATGAGCGGCAAAAAAAAACGGGGGTCCCTGGACCTAGCGTACCGTCTCCTGGCCTATCGTTTCAATATGACCTACGTGCCCGTACCGATCATTCCCGAATTCATCAACATGCTCAAGGTCCTGTACACCCGGGAAGAGGCCTGGCTCGCCGCCCTGATGCCGCCGGTCTTCGTGTCCGCAAGGACCCTGGCCAGGCTGCAGCGGAAGAACCCGGCAACGGTGGAGAAGCGGCTCCGTGAGATGGTGGACAAGCGGCTTCTCATCGAGT
>CAYTRL010000557.1:0-3301 GCA_964439795.1 uncultured Thermodesulfobacteriota bacterium | reverse complement strand
GGGGGGGGTAACGAGAAAGTTCACGTTCACCCGGGGTTTGGCATACTGGTAGCCCAACGTGAGATTGATGGGGGAACGGATCTGTGTGAGCCCGGCCGGGTTGTAATAGGCTGCGGATGCGTCGTCGGCCAGGGCCGTGAACGCCTGCCCCATGGCCGTGGCCCGCGGTCCGGCGCCCAGCTCGTCGAACGGGAGGGGGGTCTGAGCGTGCACCCACGGGGGATAAAACGCCGCGAAGGCCATCCATAAAAGCACGATGAGGAGCGGGTGCCGTCTCAAGCTGTCTTTCCCGATCATGAGGATGATGGGTAGATGGGGCTGAGAAATCGAGACCGTCCTGTTTAGTATATCCGGGACCCTTTGTCAACGAACTGAACGCACGTGCCGCGATGGAAAAACGGGAGAGCGGTTGCAGGAGGAAGGTTCACCGTCTGGTGAAAAATATCGGGTTTCCCCCATCCTGTCAATCCTTTTATCGGTCCGCCGTTTGTCCCGGATGTTCCCGCCGGCGTTTACATCGAGCGGCTGGAGCGAGGAGCGCACCTTGCGCCTGTTCGCGCGTTTTTTCGGAGTGCCGGCCCTTCGTTTCTTCCCGTTTCTAATTCCGTCTGACCGGGTTGACAGGGGAGAGAAGCATTTGCTAGATAGATGGTATTCACCATTTGGTGAAATGGTCTGAACGGAAGGGAGAGGAGTCATGTCCGTCATCTATGAAAAAGAAGGCCACATCGCCGTCGTAAAAATCAACCGCCCGGAAGCCCGCAACTCCCTGGACTTCGACACCATGGGGCAGCTGGCCAACGCCTGGCTCGATTTCCGGGACGATCCCGACCTCTGGGTGGCCGTTGTCACGGGGGTGGGGGACCGGGACTTCTGCGTGGGGGCGGACCTGAAGAGCTTTATCCCCCAGGTCACGGAGAATGTGGGAGACCTGGCCAGCGGGAAGAAGTCCCTGCTCGGAGATGAGTACCCCCCCAACGCCCCCCTGGTGGCTGTGCTTCGCGAAGGGGACATCTGGAAACCGATTATCGGCGCCGTGAACGGAATCTGCTCCTCGGGGGGGCTGGAGATGCTGCAGGGTACGGATATCCGCATCGCCTCGGAGCATGCCACCTTTTCCATCGCCGAACCGAAGCGCGGCCTGTTCCCGGGGGGAGGCACCACGGTGCGTCTGCCCCGGCAGGTCCCCTATGTCCACGCCATGGAGATCCTGCTCACCTGCGAGTTCCTCTCCGCGGAAAAAGCTTTGGAGATCGGGCTGATCAACTACGTGGTCCCCAAAGAAGACCTCATGTCCACAGCGATGAAGATGGCGGAGAAGATCTGTGAGAACGCGCCGCTGGCGATTCAGGCGGTCAAACGTTCCGTTCGCCAGTGCATGGACCTGCCCATGGACAAGGCGCTGGACCGGGAGCTTGAAATCGCGGTGGAGATCTTCATGACGGAAGACGCCAAGGAGGGGCCCAGGGCGTTCACGGAAAAACGCAAACCGGTCTGGAAGGCGAAGTAGCAGCCGGCCGGGGTGTCCTGCAGGCCCGGAGACCAAACAGACACAGGAGTGGAAGGGATGAGCCTCAAAGACAAGTACGCCATCGTGGGGGCGGGCCTGACCCGCTTCGGAAAGATCCCGGGCGTGAGCACCATGTCCTTCACCCTGGAGGGCATGAAGCTGGCCATCGAGGACGCCGGACTCTCCCGGGACGACGTGGACGGCCTCCTGGTGTTGAGCCCCACCATGATGGGGGAGGCGCACGGCTGGGCAGCCCGGGCGGCCGCGCTGATGGAGATCTCCACCACCTACACCGCCACCATGGACATGGGGGGCGCTACCCCCATCGGGATGATCCAGACCGCGGCAGCGGCCATCGAGGCGGGGTTGTGCAACGTGGTGGTCTGCGCCTATGGGAACCAGAACAGCCCACAGGGGGTGCCGTTCGACATGCCCAACCTGCAGTATACCATGCCCTTTGGGGACATCGGGGCGATCCCGTTCCAGGCGCACATCGCCAGGCGGCACATGCATCTATACGGTTTGACGAGCCGGCAGCTTGGGGAAATTGCGTCGACCTTCCGGAAACACGCCTGCCTGAACCCGGCCGCGCAGATGGGGGGCAAGGGCCCGTTCACCGTGGAGGATCATCAGAATTCCCGGATGGTGATCGAGCCGCTGCACCTGTTCGATATCTGCGTGAACACGGACGGCGGAGGGGCCGTGGTGGTCACCTCGGCGGAGCGTGCGCAGGACCTCAAGCATCCGCCCGTGTACATCATGGGCATGGGGCAATCTCACTCCTCGGAGATGATCCCTCCCTGGCCGGAAAAGACGGAGCACCGGGGGGGGGTCAAGGCGGCGGAGATGGCCTTCGGCATGGCCGGGGTGACCCACAAGGACATCGACGTGGCCCAGTTCTACGACGGTTTCACCATCCTGGTGATCAATGAGATCGAGAACTTCGGCTTTTGCGGCCTGGGCGAGGGAGGAAGTTTCGTGGAAGGAGGAAGGCTGGGCCTGGACGGCGCACTTCCCTCCAACACGGCCGGAGGGCTGCTTTCCGAGGGCCATCTCATGGGCATGGGGCACGTGGTGGAGTCGGTCCGCCAGCTGCGGGGGATCTGCGGGGAGCGTCAGGTCAAGGACGCCGAGATCGTCTTTGTAAACGGCTACGGGGGCGCCCCCCACGAGTACCCGCCAACCCTGAGCTACAGCACCCTGATCCTGAGGAGGTGAACGCCATGTTTGAAAAGCCGTTGCCCATGCCCACCGAGGACACGCAACCCTTCTGGGAAGCATGCAGGAAACACGAGCTCAGGATGCAGAAGTGCGGTGCATGCGGGCATGTACGCTTTCCCCCCAGCGTGCTTTGCCCCAAGTGCACGAGCCTGGATCACGACTGGGTGAAGCTGTCCGGGAGGGGAGAGGTATTCACCTACATCATCGTTCACCAGACCTACCACCCGGCCTTCACCGAGGACATGCCGTACAACGTGGCCCTGGTCAAGCTGGAGGAGGGGCCCGGCATGCATTCCAACATCGTGGAGTGCAGGAACGAGGAGGTGTACGTGGGGATGCCGGTGGAGGTTGTCTTCGAGGACCGGAGCGATGAGATCGCCCTGCCGAAGTTCCGGCCCCGGCCGGACTGATCCCGGGGAGGATATTCCGGCGCGCTCGATCCGTGCGTGACCGTTCGATGAACCCACTGCCTGGAAAGGACGAAGACGATGGATTTTCGATTCAGCGAGGAACAGGAAGCCTTTCGCGAGACGATCCGAAGCTTCATCAAGCGGGAGACCTCCCGGGAAC
>CAYTRL010000556.1:0-3302 GCA_964439795.1 uncultured Thermodesulfobacteriota bacterium | reverse complement strand
GCTTCTGGAGGCCATGGCCAACGCCCGACCGGTTGTGGGAAGCGCATCCGGCGCGGTGCCGGAGATCGTGCGGCAGGAAGAAAACGGGCTCCTCTTTCCTCCCGGCGACGCGGGAGCGCTGGCCGAGGCGCTGATCTCCCTTCTGGGGTCCCGGGAAAAACGGGAGAGGATGGGCCAGGCAGGGGCCGAACTGTTTCATGACAGGTACACCTTGACCCGGGAAGCGGAAGCTACCGAACGGCTGTACCGGTCTCTGCTGGACCCCTAGCGACCGGGGGGTTGAGTGAAATCCAGGATCGGGACGGGATCATCCGATACAACGACGCTCGTGCGGCGTTTTTCCGGCGGGTCCGCACCGTAGCGACCCATCAGGTCACGGGCGGCCTCGAACACCTCATCCGTGGAGATCGATTCCATGCACAGATGATGGCCCTCCCCGCACTCCCGCTTCATGCAGGGACTGCAGTAGATCCCTTCTTTCCTGATCAGCCGGTTGCGTTCGCACCAGGGGGAGGTGACGTCGGCGTTGGTGGGGCCGAAGATGGAAACCAGCGGCACATCCAGCGCCGCGGCAACGTGCATCAAGCCCGAATCGTTGGTGATAAACAGTCCGCACAGCCCGATCAGGGCCAGCGCTTCCTCCAGGGTGGTGGCGCCGGCGAGGTTGACGATCCTGGCATCCGGGGCCATCACACAGATCTCATCTCCCAGCTCTTTTTCTGAACGACTTCCGAAGATCAGGCCCTGGGCATCGTAGTCCCGTGCCAGGCGGGAGGAAAGCGCAGCGAAGCGGTCGGGGGACCAGCGTTTGGCACTGCCGAACGCCGCCCCCGGGTTCAGGCCGAAGCACAGGCGGTCCCTTGCGATCCCGGCCGAGTCCAGTATCTGTGCGGCGCGGTTCATTTCCCTGGATCCCACGGGCAGTTCCAGTTCGGAGCCGACGCCGGGGATCCCCATGCGGGTCAGAACGGCCAGGTTGTGTTCCACGCGGTGGAAATCGAATATCTCCCGATCGGCTTTTACCCGGTGTGTCAGAAGAAGCCTGCGGCCATCCGTAGAGAGACCGGCACGCAAGGGGATGCGGGCCCAGAAGCTGATCAGGGCGGCTTCGAAGGCGCGCTGAAGAAGGATGGCTCCGTCGAACCGTTCCCGTTTCAAGTCCGAGGACAGCCGAAACAGTCCCGGAACCCCCCGGTGGCGGGACCCGGAGTCATAAAGCACCAGCCGGTCGATGGACGGGTGATACCTCATGAGGGGGAGGACCCAGGGCTTGGCCAGTACGGAGAGGTGCGCGCGGGGAAAAGCCGTTCGAACGGCTCGCAGGGCCGGAGTGGCGATGACCACGTCTCCGATCCAGTTGTTCGCCCGGATAAGGATACGTCCCTCTTCAGGAATGGGCAGCGGGTGGGACGTTGGTTGGCTTGTCATGAACCCTCTTTCCGAATCCGGGTTTCGGATAGGAAACGGAACGGCCTCAATCGATGTAGCCCAGGCTCCTCATCTGTTCGATTTCTTCACGGGACAGCCTGGCCCGCACCGGTCCGGTATGAAGACCGCTGTGATACCAGGAAGTCATGTGCGAAACCAGGGCCGGCGAAGGCGTCCGGCCGGCCAGGTTGTTTTCTTCCCCGGGATCCCCGGAAAGGTCATAGATTTCCAGGGAGGAATCCCCGGGGGAGAGGATGTACTTGAAGCCGTCTTCCTCGTACCCCATGAGCATGGGGGACTTGGGAAGGTTCTTGAAGACGAATTTCGTGAACCGCTTGATCGTGCCGCGAAACGTCTCGAAGTAAATCCGTTGCGGGGGAAGAGGGTCCCCCCTGCGAAGGAATCCGGACAGGTCCCTGCCCTGCATCGAGGCGCCCGGGGGCGGGGGGAGGTCGGCCAGGGACAGGATTGTGGGGAGAAGGTCCAACGTACTCACCGGTTGACGGATCCTCCGGTGGCCGGGGATCTGCCGAGGCGCGTGGACAACCAGGGGGATGCGCATCATCTGATCGTAGACCCTCCTTCCATGTCCCCAGTAGCCGTGTTCCCCAAGACTTTCCCCGTGATCCGCAAGGATCAGGATCACGGCATCGTCCAGGATGCCTTTTTCCCGTAGAAGATCCAGCAGGATTCCCAGGTTCCGATCCATGTAGGCGATCTCACTGTCGTAGTTCAGGATCGTATCCCGGATCTTCCCGGGGAAGGGTGCAGGCACTGTATCGGCGGCCTGTTTCAGGGCCGGGAAGAACTCGGGCTGGCGTCGGTACGGGTCGTGTGGGTCAAAGTAGTGCACAAAGAGGAACAGGGGCTTCCCGGACGGTTGCCGTGCATCCAGAAAAGTTCGGACCGCTTCGTTGGTCTCTTCCGCGTACCGTTCACGGTTTACGAGCTTGTATCGGTGCGGGATCCGGTCGTCGTACACATCGAAACCCTGGGCGAGTCCGCAAAGCTTTCCCCGCAACGTCCAGCCGCTCACGAACGCTGCGGTGTCGTATCCGTTTCCCCGGAGGTGTTCCGCCAGGGGCGTCCAGGAATCCTTGAGGGGAATGCCGTTCCGGAAGGCGCCGTGGCCGTGTGGATACCGGGAAGTGAACAGCGAGGCATGGGAAGGACCTGTGAGCGGGACCACGGTGCGGGCGTTTTCGAAAACGATCGATTGTGCGGCGAACCGGTCAAGGTGCGGGGACGTGGGCAAGGGATACCCGTACAGGGAGAGATGATCCGCCCGCGTGGCGTCCAGAGAAACGATCACGATATGAGGTGGTGAGGGGTGCGGGACAGGGGTTACGGCAGCGCACAGAGATGCGGATAACAACAGGAAAAAGAAGGCCCCGGCAGAAAACGAGCGTGTTTTTGCCGAAAGGCGCAAAAAAGCCATGGAGTTTCCTTTCCGATGGGAAACGGGTCAGGTGGTTCCGGCGAAATCGTGGCGGTCAAGAACCGCATATTATATCACAGGGTTCACATTCCATCGACCCGTGCCGGAAAGGAGGGAAGGACAGGGCGTTGAAACGGATCCGGTCAGGCGACCCTGCCGACGCGAAGAGAGGAGGTTCCAGTATCAACGGGTCTTGCTCCGAACAGGAAAGCGGTGAGACAGGAGCGTGGAAAAAGGCCGGACCGACCCGGTCTCGCCAGGGGAGGCCGGGCATTGTTTTACGATACAAACACTAAAAAAAATACAATGTTTGGCTTGACATACCTCATATTAATGATTATTCTGTCAGGTAATGCCCACGTTCCGAATCACTGAAATGCCTTTGTTTATCGTATGAAAACACACCTCCTACAACTTGCCTGCTTCCATCGGAATG
>CAYTRL010000555.1:0-3348 GCA_964439795.1 uncultured Thermodesulfobacteriota bacterium | reverse complement strand
CCGCGATCCGGTTGTAACACTCGATGGCCTCTTCCATGTGGCCGGTCACCAGGATGTTCCAGCCCTGTTTCCTCAGCAGCCTTGCGTTGGTCTTGGGGTGGTACAGGACGAGCTCGAAATTCTTGCGTGCCTCATCCTGCTTGCCCGTCTTCTGGTACGTCATGCCCAACTCGATGTAGGGGTCCAGGAACTGGGGCAGCAGGGAGATCGCCTTTTTCAGCGAGGGCACCGCCTTGCCGGGTGAGCTTCCCCGGTTCCGCGTTACACCCAGCAGGTACCACGATCCGGCGTAATCCGGGGAAAGCCGGGTCATCTCCGTGAACTCTTTCTCGGCGTTGTTCAGCTCGCCCTCCTGCAGGTAGAGGATGCCCAGGTTCAGGTGGGCGATGGGGAGTTGAGGGGTCTGTTTCAAGGCAAGCAGGTACTCGGTTTTGGCTTTTCGGGACTCCCCCAACATCTGGTAGAGGATGCCCAGGTTGAAATGGACCTCATAGAGGCCCGGTTCTTTTTTCAGAATACGGTTCAGCCGTGCGGCGGTCCGCTCGATTCGGGTCCGGTCCGTTTGCGGATCCAGGGAGCCCTGCTGGAGATCCTTGAGGATTGTTTCCATCTCCTGTTCCAGGTCCGCGGCTTTTTCGGGCGAGAACCCCCGCGGGCGGGAACGGTCCACCTTCCAGACCATGATACGCTTCTCTTTGAACGTTTCTTTCCACAGGACCGTGTCCTGGAGAAGCGGCGGGTGGCCCACAGGGTCGAGGGCGGCCAAATGGTTGTAGGCCCGAAGGATCCAGGGGTTCAGGACCCCCTTGCCGCGGGTCTTCTGCAACGTTACCCGGTATGCATCCATGGCCTTTTCCCGGTAGGGAGCGGCCTGTTTCGCCAGAAGATCCCGGTAGATGCCGATCTCCTCATCGCTCATGCCCTTGGGCAGGGCCGAATGCAGCAGGCTGTCCCAGAAATCCTCGTATGCCAGGCCCACCCGGAAGGCTGCGGCGACTGCGTAGGATCCGGCACCCGATTTGGCTGTCTTCAAGTACTCGGAAACCACCTTGTCCATCATGGACTGTTTCCGAGTGAGGTTCCGTTTGAGCGGGGGGACCAGGCGGATCGATTGGTACTTTACGAACACCGGTTCCAGGACCATGAACTGTGCCTTGGCGATAGATGCGGGTTCCAGGTCCACCGTTTCGCCGTTTTTTTTCGCCTTGGCGTATGCATCCAGAAACCGTTTGTACTCCTGTTGCGCCGCTTGGAGGTCGCCCCGTTCCGCGTACAGTTCCGCCTCGATGTACATGATTTCCAGGTTGCGGGAAACGTCATCCGGATATCGTGTTGCATACTGGTCGAACGCGGACCGGGCCCGGTCCGTCTGCCCCTTCCTGTGAAACCTTTTGGCCAGTTTGAAGAGGGATTCCCGGGCCAGTTCGTTTTTCGGGTCCCGCGCGTACAGCTTGTCCAGCACCGACAAGACCCGGTCCCACTGCCCGGTCTCTTCGTAATACGAAAGCGGGGCGAGTAGGGAGTCGGCATAGTGCTTGGACGTGGGATACCGGGTCGTAATCTCTTCAAAACAGGCCGAGGCCTTGGTCCAGTTGCCGAGTTCTTTGTAGCAAACCGCCGCGTTGAACAGAGCATCCGGTGCAATATCGATATTCGGCGCTTCCCGTACCAGCTTTTCGAAGCTGGCCGCGGCCTGGGCGTACAGTCCGGCTTCCTGGGCGGCGCGTGCCTGCTCGAACTGGGCGAAACGAAGCAGGTGTTCCGCGCGCTTCCTCTGCTCCTCGGTCAAGGGAAGGGGGGAGGTCAGGAACGCAGCAGAATCCATTTCCAGTTCCGGGTAGCGGCCTGCGTGAAACAGAGATTCAAGCTGCAGGGTCCAGGCCCGGAGGGTTTCCTGATGTTCCGGGTATTCGTGGATGATCCGGTTGAAGAATACGGCCGATTCGTCGTACCGGGAAGCGTTGAACAGGATTTCGCCCTGCTTGAAGAGCAGCAGGGGGGTCTTCTCGCTCTGGGGGTTCATCTTTACGTAATCGCTGTACGCGGTCAGCAGCGTGTCCATGTCGGCCTGGTCTATACCGCGAAGATCTTCCAGGCACTGAATCCGCTTGGAGCCTGCTTTTTCCCGGTACTTGTCGTACGGTTCCAGCTTGGATACCTGTTCGTATTCCTGCGCGGCTTCCTGGAGGCGTCCGCTTTCGAACAGGGCCTCGGCGTAGCGGTACCGGGTTTCATACGAGTTCTCGTCCAGGGGGAAATAGGCGATCGATTTCTTGTACAGCTCGATGGTTTTGTCGTATTCTTCCGGGTCCTTCTGTTCCCGGGCCAGCCGGTGATGGGCCAGGATCTCGTTGTTCAGCGTGGTCCACAGGAGGGCGTCCACCTCTTTCCGGAGTTCCGGATCCGGGTTCTGCTCGGCCCAGGGCGTGCCTCTCCCGTATCGATCCAGGAGCGACGCCTGGATTTTCTCCGCTTCGGGAAGGCGCCGTTCCGTTTTCAGGCACTCGATGAGCGATTGCTCCACAAACGGGCCCCGGGCACAGTTGGGGTACCTTTCCAGAAGGTTCTGGTAGGCATCGATGGCGTCCTCGAACCGGGATGTCTCCTGAAAATAATTCCCCAGCTGCAGGGACAGGTCCAACCCGTAGGCCGGGTTCTCATACCGCTCAAGAAAGGAAGTCAGGGCCTTGGCACCGCCCGTTTCGCTCTGGATTTTCGCCAGGATTTCCAGGGCCTCGTTGTACAAGTCCCTCCGCTTCTCCTCCTTCAGGGCGGACTGACGCCCAAGGAGTTCGGCGAACGCCTCTTCAGCCGCCGGGAAGTCGCCCTTGGCGTACAGGGCCCAGCCGGTCTTGAACTGGGCTTTGTCGTAGAACTGGGATTCTCCGAGATCCTGTACTTTCCGGTAATATTTGATGGCGGTGTCGAACCGGTCCAGTTCAAAGAAGTGTTCCCCCAGCCTCATATACGCTTCCGGGGAGAACCGGGAACCGGGAGCGGTCAGGGTCAGTTCATCATACAGGGCGACCGCCTTGTCCAGATCGCCTTCTTCCTCATAGGCGAAGGCGATGTTGTAGATGACCTCCGGTCTCAGGGGGGAGGCGGGGTACGTCGTCAGGACTTCCTCGTACACCTCGCGGGCTGGAGAAAAATCGTACCGGGGAAGTTCGGGTTCCTCCGTGATCTCCCCGTTCTGGTATGCGGTGTATGCCTGTTCGTAACTCCGCATATTTTTCCGGTAGTCGGCCAGACACTTTTCGAAGACCACGTGTCCGAGATTGATCAGGCATGCCTCACGGGTCGCCGGGTCCAGCCGGTCTTTATTCGCCAGGAGGGATCGGTACTTTT
>CAYTRL010000554.1:0-3375 GCA_964439795.1 uncultured Thermodesulfobacteriota bacterium | reverse complement strand
CTTTTCGATCCCGGATGGGCGGGAGGGTGATCGGGAACACACTGACCCTGTAGAAAAGGTCTTCCCGGAAATTTCCCTTTTTCACCTCCTCTTCCAGGGTGCGGTTCGTGGCGGCAAGCAGGCGAACGTCCACGGTGCGGGTTTGCATGCCTCCCACGGGCCGGAAATCTCCGTTTTGAAGGACCCGGAGCAGCTTCACCTGCATGGCCGGGGACATCTCTCCGATCTCGTCCAGAAAGACCGTGCCCCCATCGGCCAGCTCAAAGATCCCCTTCTTGTCGGCCACGGCGCCGGTGAACGCCCCTTTCACGTGTCCGAACAGCTCGCTTTCCAGCAGGTGTTCCGAGAGGGCACCGCAGTTTTCCACCAGGAACGGTTTGTCTTTCCTTGGGCCGTCGTAATGGATCACCCGTGCGATCATCTCTTTTCCGGTTCCGGTCTCTCCCTGAATAAGCACGGAGGTGGTGGTGTCCATCACCTTTTCCAGCAGGGAGAAAAGCTTGTTCATGGCCGGGCTTGACCCGATGACGCCCTGCAGGTTGAAGCGGTTCTCGATCTCTGACTGGAGCCGCTGGTTTTCCTTTTCCATGGTGAGCGCCTGCTGGAAGAGTTCCCCGTAAACCTTGGCGTTTTCAATGGCCACGGCGATGGTCCCGGACAGGATCTCCAGCAGCTTCACGTCTTTGGTTGTAAACTCCCCGTCGGTCTTGTTCAGGGCATAGAGGAGTCCCAGGAACCCTTTTCTCGTTCGCAGCGGGCAGCAGATCATGGAACGGGTGACAAAATCCCTCTGGATGTCGATCCCCTTGAAGAAGCGGTCGTCCTTGGAGACGTCCGGGATCAGGACGGCCCGGTTTTCCCGCAGGACCCACCCGGCCACGCCCAGGTGATCCGGGAAGCGGATGTTTCTCCTGGGTTCGTTCTCCCCGAGTCTTGCCTCTTCCATGGTCTTGATGAAATAGAACTCATTCTGGTCCGCGTCGTGCAGCGCCAGGGATGCACCCTCGATGTGAAATACGTCCTGAATGCTTCGCATGATGCTCAGGAGCATCTCATCCAGGTCCCGGATGGAGTGGATGGATGTACTGACTTCGTGCAGCAGGGTGAGGTCTTCGGCGGTAATCGGGGTTTCCGTATCCGGAGCGTTCATTGTTCGGTCACCTCCCGGTTGCATTGGGTGGAGGTAAGGTCGTTAAAGAAACAATCCATGCTTCTTCACTTGATCTATTCAGCGGTTCCTTTGGGGAAGGCGGGGTGGAGCCGGCAACCGACAGCTGACAGCGTGCGGCCCAATAGAGCTGGATGTAATAGATAATACAATATTTTGAAGCGGATTCTAGCAAAGGGCTGAAAAGCTTGTCAAGAAAATAGATATCCTGCGCCCGGACAATAGGTACCTCCTTGACGGAAGGGTGGCCTCCCTGCCGGAACCCCCGGATTCCACCCAAGCATCCAGAACAAACAAAACATAAATAAATCATATGTTTTGTCTGTCCCCCGGTGGAGTTCTCAAGCATGAATCCTTCCTGGCACGATCCTTGTTCTTTGTGGATATCAACGGCATGAAACAAGGGAATCCGGACAAGAAAGAGAAAAAGGGGGAGAACAAAATGGGGATCGATTTTTCAGTGATTTTCTTCCTGGCGTTGTTGATCGAACTGGTTATCGGGGTCGTTGCGGGAACCCTCTGTATTGCGGTGGCCGTTACCCTGTTCCGGAAGATCTCTTCTCGCGTTCATAGCAGGGGGGAGTCGGCGGAGCGGCAGGGAGACCGGGGCCGGGAAAAGCGGAAGCCGCTGGACTGCACCGCGCAGGCGGCTTGAGCGGCCGTATCAGGCTGTTG
The DNA here is from genome assembly GCA_964439795.1 of uncultured Thermodesulfobacteriota bacterium. GTDB lineage: Bacteria > Desulfobacterota > DSWW01 > DSWW01 > DSWW01 > CAYTRL01. Next base: position 1,532 of record CAYTRL010000554.1, on the reverse strand, counting down.
ATAAATAAGGGTTCTGCATTTTCCGTCATTCCGGGCTTGACCCTTTTGACCCCCCTGATCCGGAATCCAGGGGTAGGGTAAGGAGGCGGCCCTTGAGCCCCCCACCCCGGGCCACCCCTGGATCCCCGCGTCCGCGGGGATGACGACCGGATAGGGATCTCGGGTGGAGTCTGCCCCGGACTTCGATCCGGGGCCGGGATGTCAATCCCATGGAGTATGCAGGGTGGGGCCTTGCCCAACCAGGGGAGATTGGGTGGGGCAGGGGGCCCACTCAGCCGGCACGCACCTTGTCCAGCAGGCTGCAGGCCGCCCGGGCGATGAGCAGTTCCTCGTTGGTGGGGATGACCAGGATCTTTACACGGCTCGCGGGCGTGCTGATCTCCACGATCTCTCCCGGCGGCACGGACCCGTTCCTGCCGGGATCGATCTCAAAGCCCAGCGGGGCCAGATCCTCGAACAGGGCGGAGCGGACCTCCGGGGCGTGTTCCCCGATGCCGCCGGTGAACACGAAGGCGTCTGCACCGCCCAGGGCGAAAAAATAGGCTCCGGTAACCTTGCGCAGGATGTGGATGAACATCCGGAAGGCCAGCACGGCGCTCTCTTCACCGCGAGCCCGTGCCGCCAGGATGTCCCGCATGTCGCGGCCCACACCGCTTACAGCCTCCAGGCCGCTGCAGCTGTTGAGGATGTCCAGCACCTTTCCCACCGACTGGCCGGTCTTGGACATGATGTAGGGGATCACGGCCGGGTCCAGCACCCCCGCACGGGTCCCCATCATGAGACCTTCCAGCGGAGTGAAGCCCATGCTTGTGTCCAGGACGCCCCCGTCCTGGAAGGCGGTGACGCTTGCCCCGTTGCCCAGGTGCGCCGTGATAAGGCGGATCGAGTCCAGCGGAACCCCGAGACGGGCCGAGGCGGCGTGGGTTACGAACTCGTGGGAGGGGCCGTGGAAGCCGTACCGCCGCACGGCGTACCGATGGTACCATTCCTCCGGCACCGGGTAGCGGTACGTGTGTTCCGGCATGGACTGGTGGAAGCTGGTGTCGAAGTGCGCCACCTGGGGCACTTCCGGAAGGAGGTGCCGGCACGCCTCCACGCAGGACAGGCTGGCGGGCATCTGCAGGGGGGCCAGTTCCTCAAGCTCCCGCATCCGGGCGAGGGTTTCATCGGTCACCAGGCAGGGGCCGACAAACAGGTCCCGGCCGTGAACCACGCGGTGGCCCACGGCCCCGATCTCCTCCGGTCCGTCCAGACAACCTCCCCGGGCCGGGTCGGTGAGGGCGGCGAAGATAATCTCCAGCGCGGTCCGGTGATCCGGGCACGAAAGATCGGTCCGGACCTCGCTCCCGCCGCCCGGTTGAAAGAAGAAACGGGCTTCGCCTTCCTGTTCGCCGATCCGTTCCACCCGGCCCGAGGCGAGCAGCTCCTCCCGGGGCATCTCGATGAGCTGAACCTTCAGGGAGGAACTGCCGCTGTTCAGGATCAGAACGTTCATGGGTCCCTGGGGGTCAAGGTGGGGCAGGGCCCCTCCC
>CAYTRL010000553.1:0-3376 GCA_964439795.1 uncultured Thermodesulfobacteriota bacterium | reverse complement strand
AGAAGAGGGCTCCGAGGTGCTGCCTCCCCCGGAGGCGATCGACCCGGCCTTCACACCGTGAACCCCTACTCTTCGTAGACCCCTACTCCCAGAGGACGCTTGCCAGGGGGAACAGGGGCTTCCGTGTCGGTGGAGCTGCAGGCGGCCGCAAGCAGGGAAAGACCGAGCAGGGCGGGCAGTACGGAACTCCGTGGGCGGTTCGAACCCTTCATGGTACATTCTCCTCTCGCATCCGGAAGATCTAAGAAAGAACAGTATACGGGAGGATTTCGTGTTTGAGAAATGCCCGGGGTCAAGAACCGCGTACCATTCGTTCGGCCATTCCCGACGGCGCCAGCCTTGAAAGCCGGCGGTGCTTGCTGCTATGTATGCGGAACGGTTCCGGTCAGGTAACCGGGGGAGGATCGACGGGTGGAACGCATCCAGTGGGACGAAAAGACGAGCAACGATTACTATGAAGACGTGCGCACCGTGGTGAAGTATGATTACACCCCGTGGGCCGGGATCATGGCCGGCTGCCTGGGAGAGAGCGGCGAGGGGCCCGTGATCGCGGACCTGGGCTGCGGGCCGGGCCTGATGGCCCGGGAACTGGCAGGCGTTCTGCCGCGAGCCTCCTTTGTTTTGATGGACGCAGCCCCGGCCATGATGAACCTGGCCCGCAAGGAGACGGATCACTTGTCCCCGCGGGTGAAGATCCTCACATCCGGAGCGGAGCAGGTGCCCCTCAAGGCTTCCACTTCGGATGTGGCCGTGTGCAAGCACATCCTGCTCCAGGTGGACAACATGGACCGCGTCTTCCGGGAAGTGCACCGGATCCTGCGGCCGGGCGGGACGCTCTTCATCGTGGACTTTCACCGCGAGGCTTCCGTGGTCAAGGCAGCCTTGATCCGGATGGTGATCCGGTTCAAGATGGGTTCGGCCCGGGCCTCCAGGTTCTGGATGGCCTACCGGAGCGCCATCCCCCGGGAAGACCTGTTCCGGCGCCTGAAAGAAGCCGGCTTTTCCCCGGAGCGGGTTGCCTGCCGGGGGGTGAATATCCTTGTCCGGGCCGGCAAAACCGTGGGCTGAAGGAAGACGCCGCATCCGGCATCCGTTGGAAGCTTCGGATCGGCATCCAGTTTCAGCGTAGAAAACGAAACCGAACACACGTGAAGGAGATTATCATGAAGTGCCTGATTCTGCTGCACTCGGCCGCGGGGAACACCCGCCTGATGACCCGCTACGCGGCGTCCCGCATCCGGCGGGAAGGTCACACGTGCACGATCCACGACATCACCGCCAAGCCAAAGCCCCCGGCCCTGGGCAAGGTGGACCTGGTGGGGTTCGCCTGTCCCACCATGTATTTCCGGCCCACCTTCGCCATGGAGCGGTTCGTGGCACGGCTGCCCACGGCGGCCGCGCCAAAGCCCGTCTTCCTTCTGGGCACGGCCGGGGGGGAGCCGGGCGCTCACTTCTCGCTCCTGGCAGAGCAGCTGGCCCACAAGAACTACATCGCCATGGGAGCGCACTGGGTGATCTTTCCGGAATCGTGGCCCCCGCACCTCAACCTGGTGAAGGGGCTCGCGGGCAGTGCAGGGTTCGGCGGCGGGCTGTGCGAGCGTTTTCCGTCCCTGCGACCCTTGCTGAGCATGGCCTGGCCGGAGGTGGGGGTGCCCTGCGACAAGGACCGTGAAGCCCTGGACCGGTACGTGAAACGGATCGTGGAAGCGGTCCCCGGTTTCCGCCCGGAAGTAGCCCCTTCGGTTTCGTCTCTTCACAAGCCGATGCCCGGGTTCAACCTGATGGGCCGCATGGTCACCCCGGAAATGGCCCGGATGTGCACAGCGGTGAACGTGGTTCCGGAGCGATGCTCCCGGTGCGGTGTGTGCGTCAAGGTGTGCCCGGTGGGTTGCATCACACAGGAGAACGAGGAAGCGACCCCGGTCTTCGGCCCGGGGTGCAGCGGATGCTGGGCCTGCTTCCAGCACTGTCCGGATCGGGCGGTTTCCGGTTGGAAGGTGGGGCCCGGCGAGGGCCGCTACCCGGGGCCCACTCGGGAACTGAAGAAGCTTTTCGATCCGGAAACGGCCTGAACCGTTGAGGAGGGGGCCTGTGTTGTCACGCCCGTGAACCCCGGACCGGAGTCCGGGGCAGGCAGGGGCATCGGGACATTCCCGGAAGTACCGGATTCCGGGTCAGGGGGGGCAAAGGATCACCTCCCCTTGAATACCGGCTTGCGTTTTTCCTTGAACGCCCGGGGGCCTTCCTTGCAGTCCTCGCTCATGATGACCGGATAGCCGATTTCGAGCTCCTTGGCCAGGCCCTCCTTGAGGGGCAGGCCGATACCGGTGAGCACCGCCTTTTTCAGGGCCGTCACCGCCAGGGGGCCGTTGTCCGCGATGATTCGGGCAAACCGTTCCGCCTCTTCCATGACCTGTTCCCTGGGAACCACCCGGTTCACGAACCCGAGTTGATAGGCTTCCTGCGCGCTCATCAGTTCCCCGGTGAGCAGGATCTCCATGGTGCGGGCGTAGGGAAGCTGCCGGGGAAGCTTGATGCTGGAGCCCATCATGGGGAAGATCGACCACTTGACCTCCTGCAGGCCGAACCTGGCACCCTCGGCGGCCACGCGGATGTCCGTGGAGTAGAGCATCTCCATGCCCCCGGCGATGGCATGACCGTTCACCGCGGCGATGACCGGCTTGTAGAGCTCGAAGTCCCGGAGCAGCGCCTTGCTGGCGATCATGGGGTCCGCGGCCACCTTTTTTTCCACCTCGGTCTCCGGTTTGATTACACCCGTGATGAGCGGGATCAGCTTTCCCAGGTCCGCGCCCGCGCAGAACGCCTTGTCCCCCTCGCCTGTGATGATGGCGCAGCGCAGGCCGTCATCGTCCCGGTACTCGGTCCAGGCGTCGATCAGCTCGACCACTGTTTCCGGGTCCAGGGCGTTTCGCGCCTCGGGCCGGTTGATGGTCAGGTACGCGATGCCGTCCTTCTTCTCGAAGATCAGAGCCATCTTCTTCCTCCCGTGGTTTTTGCAGGAAAGACTCAGTGAGAGCCCTGCGCATGCTGACCCGGCCTTCCCGGGTTTCAGTGGCCCCCGGTTCCGAAGTAGGCCTTGTCAAAGGCGTCCAGCTGTGTTCTCAGTTTTTCCACGTGCCGGAGGTCTGTGGTCTGTTTCGCCTTCATGGCCTGGATGAGCATTCTGTGCAAAATCGTGAGCTTTTTCAAATAGTGGTCGTGGGCCTGTTTCTGTTCCGCGGGAACGGGCTTCAATCGCTGGGTCATGAAGTACTGGGTTACCGTGTGAGCGATCTTGTCCGCATGGTCTTCCTTGTTCTGCACCCAGCGGACGATCTGGTTGAAATTCTTCTCCTTCTCTTCGGACAGGGTCGTG
>CAYTRL010000552.1:0-3387 GCA_964439795.1 uncultured Thermodesulfobacteriota bacterium | reverse complement strand
CGGGCTCCAGGTTCGCCGAATAGATCTCCGTTTCCGGACTGGCCGCATCGAACAACCGCTGGATCACCCCTCGCTTCAGCTGGACTCTCAACGGGAACCCTTTGAAGTGCTCTTCGGGGTACAGGAAATCGTGCAGGTAGATCTCCAGCGAGTTTTTTCTTTTACGATACTCTCCTTTTCTGAGCGCCTTCGTGGAGGCCGGTTGGTACCCGAGACGACGCAACCGCTCATAAAAGAAAGACTTCTTCAGGGAAAGGCCGGGAAAAACAGGAAAGGAATCGGAATAGATCTTGGAGGGGTGCCTCCAGCGTTTCCCCTCGAAACGCTGGGCGATCTCACGGTCCATCTCCCAGAGGAAGGAGCCGGCAACCCCCAGAAGACCCAGCATCAGTCCGGAAAGGACCAGGAGGATTACCTTCTTCCTCCGAGCAGGCGGCTTCCGGGCGGAACGGGATACGTTTTGTTTCCGGGAGGAACTCTTGGGTGTGCCGGACCGAGCGGCCGTCTTGCGGACTTGACTTCTCTTCGGGGTCTTCTTACTTCGGGGGCTTGTTTTTCGGAGCGGCGGCTTCCGGATTCTGCTCGACTTCATTGCCCCTGTCTTTCTTTCCGTTGGTCTTGGCGGGAGTCAACTGCTGGATCTTCCTGCGCGCCAGCACGGCCTGGGATGCCCCGGGATACTCCTTCAGCAGCTTACCCAGTGCCGCGACGGCGGCCTGTGTTTCCCCGATCTTTTCCAGGGCGTATCCCATCTTGAGCAGGGCATCCGGCGCCTTGGATCCCTTGGGGTACTTGTCCAGCACCTTCTTGTACTGGAGGATGGCCTTCTCGTACTCCCCGGACCGGTAATAGGTCTCTCCGGTCCAGAACAGGGCGTTGTCCACCAGGGACGACTGCGGGTACCTTCCAATAAACCGTGTAAAGGCCTTGCGCGCATTTTCGTACTGGTTGTCCTTGTACAGGCGGAACGCCGCTTCGTACGCCTCTTCAGGGCTGAACGGTTTGTTCCCGCCTTCCTCCTTTTTCTGCACGCCGGTTTTCGGTTTTCTTTCCTGAGAAGGGGGGACGACGGCACCCGTTCCCGATTTCCGAGGATCGACGGCGGCATTCTTCTGCTTCAACCCAAAGTAATCTTCCACCCGGACGATCCGGTTTCGGGTGGATCGCATCTCCCGCTGCAGGTTGCTCAACTGCATGGCCAGGGACTCCTCCAGCGCCTCGCTGTCCCGGACCGCCTGGGCTTCGCTGTGACCGCTCAGGGAGACCTGCCCCCGCAACTTCTGGATCTCGGTGTGCAGGTCGATCAAGTCGGCCCGCAGTTCCGCCTGATCCGCGCGTACGGCATCCTGTTCTTTTCGGAGCGTCTGCATCTCTTTCCCGGCCTGGGCCAACTCGGCCTCCTGCTGGCGGGAACGCTCTTCAACCGCTTGAAACGACTGCCTGGAAACGCATCCCTGGGTCAGGCTGAACAGGGTCGCGAGCACTGCAAAGATCAGAGGGGTCTTCCACCGATGTTTCCGCATGGCTCCGGCACTCAGCGAGTCAAGATCAGGATATGGGCCCGCCGGTTCAGGGCCCAGGCTTCCTCATTGTTTCGGGGATCCAGGGGCATCTCCTCGCCGTAGCTGATGGTACTGATGCGGGAGGCGGACATGCCCAGGCTGACCAGGTACCCGCGCACCGCTTCCGCCCTTCTCTGCCCCAGAGCGAGGTTGTACTCCACGGTTCCACGGTTGTCGCAATGCCCTTCCACCAGGATCTCCGGATCGGACAATTGTCGGAGGATCGCATAATCTTCCCGGAGGATCCCGCGGGCCTCGGGGGTCAGGTTGTACTGATCGAATTCGAAGGGGATGTCCTGAAGACGCGCGCCATCGGCTCCGGCACCTCGCACGTCCTGCTCCTCCACCCCTTCCCCCTGCCCGATCCCCAGGGAGGCATCCCCATCCGTAAAGACATCTTCCTCCACGACCTCCACCTCATCCGGTCCGGGAACGGTTTGATCCTTTTTCGCACAACCCGGACCCGCCAGGACCAGGGCAAGAACGGCAAACAACCAAACGATGGTGATCCGCGCATCTGTATTTTCCATGGCTCAGTCTTCCCTCTCTTTCCCTTGGATTCGTCCGGCTTTCCTCCGGCCGGTTTTTCTAGAATTTATCATACGACCCGCCCAATCACAATTCCCGTTTCAGAGGGGGTTGAAAACCAGAAAAAAGCTGTTGATCAACGGGCCGGACGGGGAGACCACGCAGGCTCGGTCTCGTCCCGGGGTCCCCACGTCACGCGTCTTCGCCCGGACCCGTCCGTACGGATCAGGTACAGATCGTAATTTCCCTCCTGGTTGGAACTGAAGGCGATGAGCCGGCCGTTCGGGGACCAGGTGGGGTTGAAGTGGTCCCAGGGAGAGCTGGTGAGCTGCGTTCTCTGGGAACCGTCGGGCCGGACCCGGAAGATCTGGAACCGGCCTTCCACCTGGGAAACGAAGACGATCCAGTCCCCAAGGGGCGACCAGTCCGGATCCGCGTTGTAGATCCCATCGAACGTGAGGCGCCTCGTCTGCTCCCCGTCCGCCTTCTTGATGTACAGGTCCGGATGCCCCATCCTGCTGGAGACGAACACGATCTCCTTTTCATCCGGCGACCAGGAGGGAGAAACGTCGATGGACCAGCTTCGGGTGACCGGGTCGGGCCGCCCGCCCCGGACAGGGATGGTGAACAGGTCTGTCTTCCCTTTGTGTGAAGCCGAGAAAGCGATCTTCTTCCCACCCGGGGACCAGGCGGCCCCGGAACAAAGGGGAGAAAACCCCATGAGCAGCGGTTTGGGTAAAGCCGGTTCCTGCAGATCCACCCGGTAGATCTGTGGCTGCCCCTTCCAGTAGGAGGTAAACGCCAGATTCTTTCCGTCCGGAGACCAGGCCGGGGAAAGGGTGATCGATTTCAACCGCGTGACCTGTCTTGAGCCGCGACCGTCGAAGTCCATGAGATACAGCTCTTTATCTCCGGAAGCGTTGGAAATGTAGGCAATCCTGGTGTCGAATACCCCCTCCACCCCGGTCAGGGCCTTTTCCACCTCGTTGGCGAACTTGTGCGCCACCTTCCGGATTCCGGGTACGCTGCTCCGGTAGCGCTTCCAGGTCAGCAGCTTGCCGGTGAGTACGTCCAGGAGCTGGGCCTCACACTGCACGGCCTCATCCGAACAGGAAAGCTGCAGCAGGATGAGCGCTTCCGCATTGATCAGGGACCACGCACGGAAATCGATTTCACCCGGGTACAGGGACAACCCCCGGGGGTCCACCAGATAGAGTTCCTCGGGAAGGATCCGGAAGAACCCGGAGATCTTCAGGTCCTGTCCCAGGGCGTTCAACAACTCGGGAGCCGCCTTGTC
>CAYTRL010000551.1:0-3413 GCA_964439795.1 uncultured Thermodesulfobacteriota bacterium | reverse complement strand
CCGGCAGGAGGAAGGCCCGGGCCCTGCGTCCATGGGGGGCCGTGCGTTTCCGGGTACGGTGCAGGGAAACCAGCTTCGCCCCGGTCCCCTCCACGGCCGTCTTCAGGCCGGTCCGTGAATAGGTCAGTCGTTTGAACCCGAAGACGGGGTTGTCGCCCACGAACGCCTGCCCCCCCGCCTCCTGGATCAGCGAGCACAGAACGCGAACCAGATGGGGGTGGGTGGTGAGACCGCTGTCCGGCGATGCGGCGGCAAAGAGGTTCGGCTTGAGAAGGACCTTCTGGCCGGGCTCCGCCAGGGCGTTCATCCCGCCCAGGAGATCCAGGCCGGTTTCGATGGCGCGCCGGAGAGGGGCCGGGCTGTAGTCCTCGCACTTCACCACCGCAACCCGGGCCTTCCCCGGCGCGCGGGCCGTGCCTTCCGCGGGTTGTTTCCGCTCCGGAGGCTTCATGATTCCGCTCCGGAACCGCCGTTCCGTGCTTCCGGGTAGCGGGCCAGGGAAAACGCCGGTCGCCGTTTGCGGATCTGGCGGAGGGAAATGAGACGGCCGACGAGCATAACAATCTGCAGTTGCCGGATCACGTATCCGGGCATGTATTTCAGCTTGAGCAGGTACCGCCACCGGCGCGGGTCCAGGTAGAAGCGCACATACAGCTTCCGGGACCAGACCTTCAGCTCCCCGAGGGAAAGCGTGGTGAGCAGGGAGCGGAATTCGTCCGGTGACGGGTAGCGGCCCCGGCTGATCTCGTGCCAGATGTCATGACCCAGCTGATCCTTGGAACTCTCGAGCACTTCCGTCCCCAGCAAAGGGATCGTCTGAAAAAACTGGGCGAAGTGGAGCGGGAGGTCCGCCAGAAGGTCCAGGGTCCGGTTCAGGCTTTCGTGCGTCTCGCCCTTGTTGCCGATCATGAAGTAGCCGAACGCCATGATGCCTTCCTGTTGGATCCAGCTTGCGACCTGCTTGATCCGGTCCACATCCCCGCTCCGGTTCATGGCCTTCAGGATTTCCGGATCTCCGGATTCGATGCCGAGACTGATTCGAACGCATCCCGCCCTTGCCAGGCTCCGGATCAGCTCGGGATCCAGGAGGTCGGCGCGGGTTCGCATGGTGAAGGTGAGGTCCAGTCCCCGGCGGATGATTTCGTCGCAGAGATCCGTGACCCACTCTTTTTTCACGGTAAATGTAGGGTCCAGAAAGGCCACTTCCCGGATGCCTTGCTTCTCCACGCACTCGGTCAACTCCGCGATCACTCCTTCCACTGAACGGCTGCTGTACGGCACCTTGCGGTCCGTGCAGTAGGTGCAGTTGAACGGGCAGCCCAGGCTTCCGAACATGGTGGTAAAGGGCTGGCGGTAGCTCAGGTTCGTTGCGTACAGGCGCAGGTCCAGCAGGTCACGGGCGGGAAACGGGAGGCTGTCCAGGTCCCGGACGTGTTTCTCGTCCCCGGTCCGGATGATTTCTCCGGCACGGCGGAACAGGATTCCCTGGACCTTTTCAAGGTCCCCCTCCCGTTCCAGGGCGCGGACCAGCGGCTTGACCGAAGCAAACCCTTTTCCGGTCATGGCCACGTCCACTTCAGGATGCTTCATGGTTTCGTCCGGATATTCTCCGGGATAATGGCCCCGGACCACCAGAGGGGCTTTCAGCCGTTCTTTCAGGGTGATCAGATCTTCGAAATTCCTGCAAGAGTTGTAGATGTTGACGCTCCCGATGATGAGATCGGGACGGAACGGCTCCATGCGGTGGGCCACCGACCGGATGTCCAGTTCTTCCGCCTCCGCATCCAGAAGGGCCACCTTGTGACCGTCCTGCCGAAGAATGGCGGCCAGGTACATGAGCGCCATGGGCGGGTAGCGTGTCATGAACATGGTGTAAAAGCTGAAGGGGAAAAGGCCGGTGGAAAAGTTCACGTACGAGATGGGGGGCCGGATTAGCAGTACTTTCATCGGGATGTTATACTCGCCAGTGAGGGGGGCGACGAACCGAAGGTGTCGTCTCGGGGAGTGGGCAACCTATTGAATTTATTTGTAGTAAATGTTCCAGCCTCCGGATGCCGACACCGTTCCCCGAGGGGATCAAACGTCCGGTTGCGGAAGCACTGTCTTCCCCCCGGGGCGTTGTTTTCACGGGTGCCGGAACTTGGAAGACGGTACCCGAACCGTTTGTCCATCATGACACATCTCCCGGGCCCATATCAACCGGTTGGGTCCTGACCAGGGTTGTCCCGGGCATGGAAGCGGACGGTTCCGCTCTTCCGTTTTCACCGGGATCTTTTCCTGCTCGCTTCCGGAAAGAGAAATGGAATCCAGGGCCATGTGCAGCGAAACGAAACGTCCCCGTCCTTCCGGATTTCAACGGGCGGAGGCCGTGGTTCTGCTCCTGTTTCTAGCCGGTTCCGTGATGTGGAAAATCGCGCTCACCCGAACGGAGGCAATCAATCCCGACGAGGTCTTCATGGTCGGGGGCGTGTCTCGTGTGGAATCAGGGCTGTTGCCGTACCTCGACTATATCGAGGTGCACGCCCCTTTCATCTACCGGGTCTATGCGCCGATCCTCCACCGGATCGGGGAAACGTCAACCTACGTGGACGTTTTTCGGGCACTGCACGGGGTGCTCTCCCTGGTCCTCCTCGTCACCCTCTTTCTTCTGGTCCGTCGCTTGTACGGCGCGCGTACCGCACTGTGGGCGCTTTGCATCCTCAGCGCCTTCGTCTTTTTCGCACAGCGCAGCGTTCACGCAAGACCCGACACACCGGCCCTCGTCCTTCTCCTGCTCGCCCTCCTTGTGCTGGCCCGTCCGGGTGCTCCTTCCTCCCCCGGGAAGCGATCGGTCCTGGCGGGCTGTATCCTGGCCCTGGCCTTCTCGTTTCATATCACCCTTCTGTTCTCCGTTGCCGCGGTTTTTCTATGGTTGTTCCTTGAAAAACCCAGGCGCGAGGGGATTCTGGCACGGAATTTCTGGGCCGCCACAACCGCTTTTCTCCTTTCTTACGGGCTCATTCTCTTCCTGTTGGTCGGAACACAAACTGCAAGCGCTCTGCTCTGCCACGCCCGATCGTTTCAGCTGGACGGATTGTATCAGGATGTATATGACCCCGATACCCTGAGGATCTTCTTTTCCATCCTCCGGCAGTCTCCTCTCCCCTGGCTCCTCGTGGCCGGTGCCGTCCTCCTGTTCAATTTCCGCTGGATGGCCGGCCGTCTGACAAACTCGTATACGCGCCTGTTCGTCCTGCTGGCGGATGGGGGCGTGGTTTTCCTCTTGATACGAGAGAACAACTTCGAACAGCACTATTTCACCCTGGTTGTTTTCGGCGCCGTTCTGGGGGCATTGATGCTGAGGGAGGGGGAACGAAGGGAGTGGGGCCGGTACGGAGAGCGGAAGGCGAGGATGCTCGGGTTGCTGGCTGCAC
>CAYTRL010000550.1:0-3414 GCA_964439795.1 uncultured Thermodesulfobacteriota bacterium | reverse complement strand
ATACCGCGACAGGAAAAGCCGTTTCGTCTCTGTTCACAGTTCACGTTCCTGGATGAGTGACGGGTCCGATTCTGCCGGATCCGTTTTTTACAGATCCCAGTAGGATTTCTGGATCTCCTTTACCTGCTTCAGGATCGCAGATACCGCCTGGGAGGGAGTCGTCTCTTTCAGGGGTTGCGGGTCGTTTCCGGCCAGGGTGTCCAGCACGGCCTTCACACTGCCTGCCTGTCCTTCCACGTGGTAGCCCCCCTCCAGGGTCAACAGGATCCTGCCCCGGCAGTGGATGTCAGCCAGAGACATCAGGAAGCGCGTCAAGTGCGCGAACCCGTTTTCCGTGACCCGCATGCTTCCCAAGGGATCCTGGAAGTAGATATCGAACCCGGCGGAGACCAGGATCAAGTCCGGTTGAAACTGCCGGGCCACGGGTTCCAGCAAATCTTGAAAGATGAAGAGGTAGTCCTGATCCTCCTGTCGGCCGGGAAGGGGAACGTTGAGCGTGTACCCTTTGGCTCCGCCGCTCCCTGTTTCTTCCGCTCTGCCGGTTCCCGGGTAAAAGGGAAACTGGTGCGTGGAGGCATACAGCACGGAATCATCATCGGAAAATGTGTGCTGGGTGCCGTTGCCATGGTGCAGGTCCCAGTCCACGATCAGGACCTTCTCCGCCAGTCCTGCGTCCTGTGCGTAGCGGGCCGCAATGGCCACGTTGTTGTAAATGCAGAACCCCATGCCCCGGTCGTGTTCCGCATGGTGCCCGGGGGGACGCACCAGGGCAAACCCGTTATCGACCTGTCCCGAGAAAACAGCATCGGTCAGTGCCAGGAGTCCCCCCGCCGCCAGTTTGGCCACCCGGTACGATTCCGAGGAAAGATGCGTGTCCGGGTCCAACTGGTGCCTGCCGCATCCACGGGTGGATTCCACGAGGTTGTGATACCCGGACGTGTGGACACGCTGGATTTCCTCCGCCTTCGCCTCACGGGGCGAAATTGTAGTATACTGGGGCTGTTCCGGGCCGGCGTCCAGTTTCTCGTAGATGGCTTCCAGGCGCCGGGGGTGTTCCGGGTGATAATCCGAGGTGATGTGTTCCATGAAACTGCCGTCACGTATCAAACCGACGTTTCTCATGTTTTAAGCCTCCGGATGGTTTCGGGGACCGGGAACGGGAGTGCGCCGAACCGGTGTGTGGGATCCTTGATAGCTGGTTTTTCCGCATTTGACAAGGATCGGGTCGATCGGTTGACCGCATCCGATGGATGCGCTAGGTAGAAGAGTCAACGAACACGAAAGAGAGGAATCCATGCCCATCAGCGAACAAGAGCTCAATATTCTGCTGGAGAAGATCGGTCAGAAATACCGGAAACAGATCCGTCTTGCGGTTCGGTATGAAGAGGAAAAATCGATCGAAAAGGCGCTTCGCGAATGGGAGGAACTCATTGCCGAAGCCCGAAAAGAAGGCAAGGATATCTCTGTCATCCAGCGGCGTGTCCAGCAGGTGCACAAGCTCTTGTGGAAAAAAGGCCGGCCGCCCTCGCGGGAACCGGATGCGGCGCCGGGCGATAAGGGTGGTCCGGACCGGGAGCGGGAAGTCGAGACGGTCATGGATCGAGAGCAGCAGTTCTCGGAACTGAAGGTAAAGCTCCGTCATGAACTGCAGAACCGATGCATCTCGCAGGGTGTAAATATCTCCTCCACCAGCGAGGAGAACCGGTTGCTGATCCGGAGCATCCTGGACCGGATCTTCAAAGACTACCTTCGGGAGATCCCCAACTGGGTCCGGCGGCGGGACCTTCTGGAAACGATTGTAGACGAGGTGTTGGGACTGGGGGTCGTGGAGGCGTACCTCAAGGATCCCGAAATAAACGAGGTCATGATCAACGGGAGGGAGATCTTTTTCGAGAAAGACGGAAAGATCCAGTCTTCCCCGAGAAAATTCAAGGATATGGAGGAGGTCAAGAAGGTGATCGACCGGATCGTGCAACCGATCGGACGGCGTGTGGACGAGTCCAGCCCCATGGTGGACGGGCGGCTGCCGGACGGATCGCGCGTGAACATCGTCATGCCACCCGTGTCCCTGGACGGCCCGGTGATCACCGTGAGGAAGTTCGCACCGGTGGGGTTCACCGGGGAGCAGATGGTACGGAACCAAAGCTACTCGAGCGCCATGTCGGCGTTCTTCCGTTTGATGGTTTTGTATCGCCAGAACATCATCATCGCCGGAAAGACCAGTTCGGGAAAAACAACTCTGCTGAACGTCCTGGGGAGGTATATCCCGGAAGGGGAGCGCATCATCACCATCGAGGACATGGCGGAGCTTCAGCTGGACCTGCACCACGTGATCCGGATGGAGGCGAGGCCTCCCAACCTGCAGGGCCGGGGAGAGATCACCATCCGCACCCTGTTCCGGAACGCCCTGCGCATGCGTCCGGACCGGATTATCGTGGGTGAGTGCCGGGGGGCGGAGACACTGGATATGCTTCAGGCCATGAACACCGGACACGACGGATCCATGAGCACGGCCCACGCCAACTCTCCGAGAGATCTTTTTGTCCGCCTGGAGGCCATGGTGGGCATGAGCGAAATCCAGATGAACGACCGGACCGTGCGGAAACAGATCGCATCCGGCATGGACATCGTCGTGTACTGCACCCGGCTTTCCGACGGACAGAGAAAGGTGTCCAGCGTCTGCGAGGTGAGGCATGGAAAGGAGGGCCAGGAGATCCTGATCCATGAAATCTTCGAGTTTCAACGCCAGGGTCTGGACTCCCAGGGCCGGGTGCTCGGAGCGTTCGCGGCCACCGGGCACATTCCGGAATTTATTCGAGAGAATGTGGAGTTGAACCAGGACCCGGAGGTGCTGGCCCTGTTCCGGACGGGGGACGGATAACGGCACCGCATTCGACAGGATACATGTTGTGGCATTCTACAGCCGGCACGATCAGCGAGGGGAAGGAAACAGATGGAAGATACCGCGGACAGGGAGCAGGAGAAGGTTGAGAACGTCATCATCATGGGGAGCGGGCCGGCCGGGCTCACGGCGGCCGTTTATACCGCCCGGGCGAACCTGAACCCCCTTTTGCTGGAGGGGGAGCAGCCGGGCGGACAGCTCACGATCACCACGGACGTGGAGAACTTTCCCGGTTTTCCGGAAGGGATCCTGGGACCCGACCTGATGGAGAAGATGCGCCGCCAGGCGGAGAGGTTCGGCACCCGTTGCCGGGTGGAGCGCGTGAGCCGTGTGGATTTCAGCGCCTGGCCCTACGTTGTGGAGACCGAGAAGCAGGCCCGAAGGGCCAGGAGCCTGATCGTTGCCAGCGGTGCCTCCGCACGCTTTCTGGGGTTGCCGTCCGAGAAGCAGTTCATGGGGAGGGGGGTTTCGGCGTGCGCTACGTGTGACGGATTTTTTTTCAAGGACCAGGA
>CAYTRL010000549.1:0-3415 GCA_964439795.1 uncultured Thermodesulfobacteriota bacterium | reverse complement strand
ATTGCCGACATGGGATGCGGCACCGGGGTGAACCTGGACGCACTGTCCCGTTTCGGCAGCGTTTTTGGCGTGGATGTATCTGATACCGCCCTCTCTTTCTGTCGTGAGCGGAAGGATTACCGTCTCTGCCAGGCCCCCATGTCACGACTCCCCTTCCGTTCGGGTACGATCCACCTGTTGACCGCCTTCGACGTCCTGGAGCACGGTGAAGACGACGCGTCCATGCTGTCGGAGGCCTTCCGTGTGTGCGCGCCGGGGGGGTGGGCCCTGTTTGCCGTGCCCGCCTACCGGTTCATGTGGGGCGATCACGACGTGGCGGCCCATCATTACCGCCGGTACACCCTCAACGAGATCCGTACCAAGGTGGAGGCGTGCGGGTTTCAACTCCACCGGATGACGTACATCAACTCGATTTTGTTTCCCGTGAGCGTGGTGTTCCGTCATGCAAAGAACCTCGGTTCGGGGATCCGGCGGGCCCTGGGAAAGCCGGTGAAAGCCAAATCGGATTTCCGGTCCACCGCCCCTCCCGTCATCAACCCCCTGCTGCGGAAGATCTTCACCGCGGAAGACCACATCCTGAAACGAGCCGACCTGCCGTTCGGCCTGAGCATCTGCTGCATAGCCCGAAAACCCTGACGTTCTGCAAACCAAGGTTCCCACATTCCAAAGGAGTTGGATTCCATGCCGAAAGAAAGTCTGGTGGGTGTGATCCTGGCGGCGGGAAAGGGGACGCGGATGGCCCCGTTCAGTCAGCGTTTTCCCAAGCCGCTGCTGCCCATCTGCAACCGTCCTATTCTCGAATACCAGATCGAGTACATGAAGCAGGCGGGCATCACGGACATCATCCTGGTCATCGGACACCTGGGCTACTCCATCGCCCGCTATTTCGGAGACGGAGAGTCGCTGGGCGTCAAGATCCGATACGTGGAACAGGAGGAAACCCTGGGGATCGCCCATGCCGTCGGTCGCCTGGAACCGTATATCAGCTCCCCTTTTTTGCTTTTCCTCGGTGACATTTTCTTCATCACGGAGGAACTCTCCGTCATGATCGATCTGCTCTCCACCAAGAAGGCAAGTGCCGTCCTGGCGGTGAAACATGAGCAGGACCCTGAGGCGATCAAGCGCAACTTCGCCGTTTCCATGAATGAGGAGGGCTACGTGAAGCGGGTGATCGAAAAACCCCGTTACGTAACCAACCCCATCAAGGGATGCGGGCTCTACCTGTTCGACCTCCACATCTTCGATGCCATCCGTCGCACGCCCCGCACGGCCATGCGTGATGAATACGAAATCACGGATGCCATCCAGATTCTCGTGGACGACGGCTTTCCGGTGGTGGTGTCCGACGTGGTCAAAAAGGACATGAACGTTTCCTTTCCCCACGATCTCCTTCTCTGCAGCCTGGAGGAACTCAAGCACCGCGGGGCGGCTTCCACGGTGGGCGAGGGATGCGAGATCCATCCCGATGCCCGTTTGGACCAGGCCATCATCGGGGACCGGGTCCGTATTCCGCACCCGATCCATGTCCGCCAGTCCATGATCTTTTCCCATACCACCGTGGAAACCCAGGAGGATCTGGAACGGTGTATCCTGACGCCGGAAACGTTGATCGAGTGTAAATACTTCTTTTGATCCCCCGCCGGGCCTCGTGTCTGAGCCAACGGTTTCCATGCCGGGGGACAACGGAGACACAGATTGCACAACCGAAAAATTCTCGTGACCGGGGGGGCCGGTTTCATCGGGTCCCACGTCGTGGAAGCCCTCGTCGGGAAAGGCGCTACGGTTCACGTCCTGGACAATCTTTCCACCGGCAAGCTTGAGAACCTGCCGGGGGCGGCCCGTTTTTTCCAGGGAGACCTTCTGGACAGCGACCGGCTCCAGGAGGCGATGGAGGGGGTGGAAGAGGTCGTTCATCTTGCAGCACGCGTGGCCATACGCGATTCCCTGGTGCACTTTCACGAAGATGCCCGGACCAACCTGATCGGCACGCTGGAACTCCTCAAACAATGCGCTGCGAACCGCGTCCGCACCTTCGTCTTTGCGTCCTCCATGGCGGTCTATGCCGACAGCGGTCAACCCACACCGGTCCCGGAAACGTACACCCAGGAACCGATTTCTCCCTACGGTCTCTCCAAGCTGGCTGCGGAAAAGTACATCCGGCTTCTCGCCGGAGAACTGGGCATGAAGAGTATCTGCCTCCGGTACTTCAACGTGTACGGTCCCCGACAGGCATACACCCCCTACGTGGGCGTCATCACCATCTTCATCGAAAACCTCCTGCGGGGCGATCCACCGTTGATCTTCGGGGACGGGGAGCAGCAGCGGGACTTTGTGTCCGTGGAAGACATCACCCGTGCCACCCTCCTGGCCCTGGACGCGGAGCTGGAAAATGAAACCATGAACGTGGGAACCGGCCAGGGAACATCGGTCAATCAGATCGCCCGCCTTCTCATCCAGAAGCTGAACCCGGATCTTGAACCTGTGTATCAACCCGCCCAGCCCGGAGAAATCCGGCACTCCGTGGCGGACATCTCCCGCATCCGGGAAAAACTCGGATACCGTCCGGAGGAAACCCTCCAGGACAAGATCGATGAGGTCATTGACTGGAAACGCGCCAACCCGGGTTCCTCGTGAGCGTCCCCGCACGGCGCAGCACGGCCGTGGCGCGACACATAGAGCGAAGCTCCCGGAACCCCCAGCTGATCGGAGCTCCGGCATGCAAGCAACGCTGCCTTTGAGGCGGGATCGCCCCCCCCGCCCGGCCCGGAACCTGCTGCTTTTCCTTGCATCGGCCTTGGTGCTTTTCTTCGGTCCGGGCAACGGCGGATGCCGGGCCGAGGATCCTCCTCCCCCGGAACCCCCGCCCGCAGCCGAAAGGATCCATCCTTCCCCCATCGCCGGATCCTGGTACCCGAAAGATCCGGCGAAGCTGCGGGACATGATCCAGGGTCTTCTGTCCCGCGTCCCCGCGCTGGAGCCCCGAGACGACGGTCCCCTGGTGGCTCTGATCGTGCCGCACGCCGCCTACGTGTATTCCGGACAGACGGCTGCAACCGGGTACAAGCTGCTCCGGAAGCGAAATCCGAAACGCGTCATCCTCCTGGGTCCGAGCCATTACGGAGGCTTTCACGGTCTGTCCCTGGGAGACTACACGGCGTACGAAACCCCGCTGGGAACGGTACCCGTGGATCCCGAGGCACGCCGGCTTCTCGCGGGGTGTCCGCTGGTCTCCTTTCATCCACACGCACATCACCGCGAGCACTCCCTGGATATCCAGGTCCCCTTTTTGCAGGTCCTGTTCGATCCTCCCCCCCCCCTCGTCCCCCGGCTGGGGGGGGCCCTCCGGCCTGGGGCCTACCCGGTCCTGGCCGCCGGGCTGGCCCGCCGTCTGGGCGAGCAAACGGTCCTTGTCGTG
>CAYTRL010000548.1:0-3457 GCA_964439795.1 uncultured Thermodesulfobacteriota bacterium | reverse complement strand
GGGCGAGCACGGATACGGCCCCGGACGATGTCAGCGCTTCCATCTACTTCGGCGCCTTTTCCAGGGAATACGGCTACTCCAGCGCGACAAACGGGCTCTGGTATGTGCTCCTGTTCACCCGCAAAGAAGTGGCGGCAGAGCATCTGGAGGAGTTCAAGCAGCTCGTCACGGAAAAAGAGGGCAAGACCTTTGAACAGTGGCACCGGTTCAAGGGCTTCACCCCCAAGACCCCCCGGCTCCTGTTCCAGGACCGCCTGATCCTGGCCGGCACCGTTGCCGGCGTGGTGGAGCCCGCCATCGGCTTTGGGATCACAGGGGCCATGCTTTCCGGAAAGATCGCGGCCCTGACCGTGCTGGACCGGGAAAAGGGGATGGCCGAGTTCGAGCGTTTTACCCGGGGGATCCCGGAGGCAATCGCCCGGTAAAAGGAACCGGGCTATATGCCTGTATTCAAGATGGGTGACGTCTGGTTCGAGTTCTCTTAACCACCGCCGTCCGGATCCGGCCGGTACCGGAAGATCTGGTTGATGTACCGGGTGAGGATCCGGTCGGCGACCGCGGGGGGAAGCTCGTTCAGAACCTCGTTGATCTCGGCCGTACCCTCCCGGGGAAGGGAACCCCCGGCCAGGCCCGCAGCCTCCAGAAGCTGCTCGATCTCCGGGTCGGTGAGCGTTTCGAAATCGATCCCGGAGATCAGGCCGCGGAGCCCTCCGGGTTCCGGGTCCCGGGATCGGGATTTCAGGTCTTTCACGCAACGTTCCAGGTCCCGGAGCCACTCATCGACCCGGTCTACGTTCCCGGGGACAATGGTCAGGTGAAAGCTCTCCCGGAGGCTCCCGTGCCGGGTCTGCGGGTACATGTCCCACCCGAACTTCTTCATCTCGTCGCAGATCCTGAATACGCTCAGCGTGTCGGAGCCGATGCCGATCAGGCTCATCTCCGGCCGGCCCAGTACACGGACCTCCTCCAGGGCGTCCACCCCGGCCACGATCCGCTCGGTCGCCTCCTTCAGCCGGCGGGCCTGTTCCCGGTAGCCGTCCTGCCCGAAGTAGTTGAGGACCGCCCAGGTACCGGCCAGGGGCCCGCCCGACTTGGAACTCTGCATGGTCTGGTTGACCAGCGTGTATCCCGGCCAGCCCGACCACGAGAAGATCTGGTGTCGGCGGATCTCGGCGTTCCGGTACAGGATCACCGAGGCCCCCTTGGGGGCGAAGGCGTACTTGTGAAAGTCCATGGAGATGGAGGTGACCCCCGGTACGCGGAAGTCGAAGTCGGCCACCCGGGCTCCCAGCTCCCGGAAGTAAGGGAGCAGGAAGGCGCCGATGCAGCCGTCCACGTGAAAGAGGAGATCGTTCTCCAGGGCGATCCGGCCGATTTCCGGGATGGGGTCCAGCACCCCGTGCGCGTAGGAGGGGGCGGAGGCGGCCAGCAGAACCGTTCTCGGGGTGATGGCCCTTTGCATGGCGGCCGGTTCCGCCTTGAAGGTCCGGGGATCCACCGGGACCACCACCGGTTTCACCCTGAAGTACTGGGCCGCCTTGTAGAAGCAGGGATGGGCCGTCTCCGGGAGCACCATCTCCGGGGGATCCGCCTCCGGCCGCAGGGCATGCGCCCTGTCACGGGCCGTCTTCACCGCCAGCAGGACGCTTTCGGTGCCCCCGCTGGTGAAGTTGCCGGTTACGTTCCCGTCGCCCCCCAGGTGGGCGGCGGCCATGGCCACGATCTCGTTTTCCAGTTTCACCAGGCTGGGGTACAGGGTGGGGTCCAGGCCGTTTTCCCAGAGATACATCCGGCAGGCCTCCTCGGCCACCTTCCGACCCTCCCGGGATGCCAGGAAAATGTTGCAGAAGGTGCGGCCCAGGCTGCCGTCCACGTCGTCCGCCCGAAACCGCTCCAGCTCGCCCAGGACCTGGTCCTGCTTCTTGCCTGATTCTGGAATACGCACCGCTTTCCCCCGATCCGATGAACGATAAGCACCTGTCTGCGGAGCCTGCCCCCGCGAAAACGGGTGCGGTCACAACATCTACATAATAACGTAAATGTTGCGGATTTCGAATATTCAATGTCGACATGTATGGTCAAGTTGGATTGGAAACAAGTCCCCTGACCCCCCTCCCCCGCTTGGGGGTCGGGGGGCAGGGGAGGAAGCGTTTCGTGCCTGATCGTCTTTGGCGCTGCCTTCCATTACGGAAGGGTCTCAATAGGAACACCGGCAGTATGTCCACGGGGTCCAGTAGCCACACAATAACAACCATCCCGTCATCGGGTCGTTACACCCGAGCCCCGAATACGATGTACACCCCCAATCATAAACCCCGGCCTTGTTGTTCGTTCCGGCTGAATCTGTGCCTATATCCCTGCAGACTCGCCCATAAGATGCGCATACTTGGTTACAGGTCAAATTGCTGGCCGAGTTGAGCACGATCATTACGCTCTGTTTGCATGCGCAGTCTACACATACAGAGTCTGCGGAACATCCATGCTGCTGGTAATCGTCATAACAATCATGCTGACAATTTCCGTTCCCGTCGCAGGAGTCGTACGTGCAACCGTTTCCATCGTCGCAGTCTATCGGTGTGCCCATGCATTGCCCCTGGGAGCAGGTATCGCTGTGGGTACAGACATTTCCATCGTCGCAGGGGGTGCCGTCATCTTTGTCATAATATACGCATTCGTTGTACGCATCGCAGATATCCTTGGTGCAGGTGTTTCCGTCGTCGCAGTCTGAATCGTCGGCACACCCCTCACACCCGTCGTCGGCCATGTCCATGTGGCCGTCGCAGTCGTTGTCGACCGCGTCTTCACAGACAGGGTCCCCCGGTGGTCCCTCGGCGGCGCCGGGATTCACGTCCGCATTGTCATCGTCGCAGTCCAGGTCGGGAAAGAGGCATGAGAGGGACGCGGGGTCTCCGTACCCGTCTTCATCGTTGTCCGCGCAGGGGGGCCAGGCTTCCTGTCCGAGCAGAAACATACAAGACAGCAGACAGACACCCATCAGGACCGGTAGTTTCTTATTTCTGAACATAACGTTTCCCCTCCAGTTCCAGTTTGAAAAAGCGTCGGTTAAAGAAATCCTTTGGCCGAAAGCCCTTTATCTACTTGATCACCTCCTTTCCTCCCTTTCCAATCCGTTTCTGCCGTTTTTTTTCTTTCCCCTCCGTATCCTGCTCCCTTCCCTCGCCTGATCAACTCGTTGATAAAGGGGTTGACCCCCTCCAGAAGCACGCCCTCACGCTTCATTCTGACCAGGACGTCTATCCCTTTTCTGTCCAGAAAGGTGACATGCTCCAGATTCACGCAAAGGCTGGATCGTCCTGCCTTCGAAAAGAAGCCATACTCCTGTTCCAGCAACGAGGCATACTCCCCCGCAACCCTCCCCTCTACGATCCAGCGGGATTTCTCATGGGTTTCCCGGTCTTCACGCTTCGTGATTCGCAAAGTCATTCTCCCGAAAGCA
>CAYTRL010000547.1:0-3464 GCA_964439795.1 uncultured Thermodesulfobacteriota bacterium | reverse complement strand
CGTCTGGTGGGGAAGCTCTTTTACCGGCTCCCGGGCCGAGAACAGTTCCTGATGTTCTTCGAGATGCGAGCGGACCGCTGACAATTCCGCGTTTTCTTTGCCGTGCTGCGGAATTGGACGCGTCATCCGAAGGATTGACGCGCCCGCAGGGCGAAGCGCGCGGTCGCGCTGAGTCCTAAAGCACCATCTGCGGAGCTTGTCCCCGCGAAAGCGGGGATTCCGCTCATCCCGCGTCAATCAACGTACTTCTAAAGTACGCCTCAATCCTCGGGATTTCGCGCGCCTTGCATCTAAACCTTTTTGAACAGTCTGCCTAAATACACCGTACTAGTGACGGCTGAGCGGGTGTCGGAAAATGCAGGCTTTTCCCGTAGGGTGGGGTCCTGCCCCACCCAATCCCCTGGATTCCGGGTCAAGCCCGGAATGACGGAAAGGAATGTAGGCTTCGTTTTTCGAGGGCTACCAGGCGTTTATTGGAAACGTTCAATGATTTCGGGCAGTTCCTTGATCCGGACCTCCCGGAACACTTCCTCGTCCACGGTGATCACCGGTGCGATTCCGCAGCAACCCAGGCAGCGGACCCCTTCCATGGAAAACCTTCTGTCCTCTGTAGTTGCGCCAACCTTACAGTCGAGATCACGGCTCAGCGTCTCCACGAGATCCTTGTTGCCTCGTACGTAACAGGCCGTTCCCATGCAGACTTTGATGTTGTGACGTCCCGGCGGGTTCGTGTTGAAGAAGGAGTAGAAGGTGACCACACCGTACACCTCGCTGTAGGAGATGTTCAGTCCCTTTGAGATCCCCTTCTGAAGGTGGGTGGGAAGGTACCGGGTGATGTCCTGCACGTCCTTGAGCACGGGGATCAGGGCGCCCGGCTGTCCCCTGAACTTCCGGATGACGCCGTCCACGGCTTCCAGCTGTTCGTCCGTGAAATCTTTCTTCAGAGGTTCCTGGTCGATCAACGGCCTGTATTTCACGGCGGGCTGCATCATGGTCCTCCATCTTCATACACCCAAGGAAGGGAAGCGACAAGGCGCGAAAGGCTATATTTATACCCTTTTTGCCCGTTTTGTGTCAATTGGACGGGTAGGGTTCTACAGGCTTGAAATTCGCCAGCAGTTCGCTGTCGCCGTCCAGTTTCGCCAGATCGTCCGGGAAGGAAAACCAGTCCACGTGATCATCGAAGAAGACATGCAGTTCCGGCTCCCGGTCGATCTTTCCGTCCATGCAGGCCAGCGCCACATGGATCTCCCCCGGGCAGACCGAGGATCGGTAGAACATCGTGCTCCCACACCGGGAGCAGAACCCCCGTTGCCCCTGCCTGGAGGATGTGTGCCAGGTGAGCCGGTCCTCCCCCCGCGTGATGCGGAAGCAGTCTTCCGGGACCCCCACCCAGGTCACAAAGGCGGCTCCGTGGGCACGGCGGCAGTAGGAACAGTGGCAGTGCGCGCAGAAGAGCGTGGGTGGATGAAACGTGAACCGAACCGCGCCGCACAGGCACGCGCCGCTGCACTCTTCTTGTGGACTCATCCTTTGTCTCCTCTTGCGCGGATCGATCCACGTACGGCTGATCAAGGGGTTTCCCGCCGGGCCGGCGGCTTAGATCCCGCCTTCAGGGCCTCCAGGGTTTTTTCCAGGTACGGCAGGAGCTTGTTTCCCTCGGGGGTGCCGTAGAGGTTGCGGTTCTCGTCGGGGTCGGTGCGCAGATCGAACAGTTCGGGTTTCCGGGTCTTCTCGTACTCCACGTACTTGTGCGTATCCGTCCTCACCCCCGTGTACCCGGGAAAGTTCTCCGGGTAGTACTTCCAGTACTCCAGCAGAAAGGCGGCCCTGCCCGGGGCGTCCGGCTTCTCCAGGATGGGCACGAAGCTCTCCCCTTCCATCCCGGGGGGTACCGGAACGCCGGCCGCCTGGAGCAGCGTGGGCGCGATATCGATGTTCAGCACCATCTGCGAACGGGTGTCCCCGGGGTCCGGGATCAGCCAGGGGCAACGGACCAGGAAGGGCAGGCGGATACAGTCCTCGTTCGGGTACTTGATGCCGTGACGGCGGTGCTCCCCCCACATCATACCGTTGTCCCCGGCGTACAGGATCAGCGTGTTGTCCCGAAGGCCCAGCCGGTCCACGTGGTCCAGCAGGCGCTGGATGTCCCGGTCCATGGCCGTGAGGGTCTCGCAGTACTTCCTGTACTGGTTCTCGTACGTCCCCATCATGATCCCCTGGAACACGTTGCCGTTGGTGCGGGAAAACCAGCCGTCCAGCCCCGAAGGCAGGGGGACCTCCTCGTCCCGGTACATTCCGGTGATGTCCTCCGGAGCACGGCAGGGGGGATGGGCGGTGCGGTGCGAGAGGTAGATGCAGAACGGCCGTCGGGACCCCTCGGGTACGGCGGTCTGTTCTTCCATGAAATCGATGGCCCGGCGGGTGACCTCCCCGGTGATATAGGGTTCCTGCGACGGCTCCGGTTTGCCGTTCACGATCAGGGGGCAGTGGAAATAGCTGCCCTGGCCCTCCCGGTAAGTGTAGGAGACGAACAGGTCCAGATACGGCATGCTGGGCAACCCCTCGCCCGGCATGTGCCACTTGCCGATGAACGCCGTGGCGTAACCGGCCTCTTTCAAGGTTTGAAGGAAGGTGGGTTTCTGGCCGGTCCAGGGGGTGTGGTTGTTGAGCACCCCGTGGGTGTGCGCATAAGTGCCGGTGAGGATGCTGGCACGGGAAGGGCTGCACAGGGAACTGGTGTTGAAGGCGTTTTCAAAGACCAGGCCCTCCCGGGCCAGGGTGTCCAGGGCCGGGGTTTTCACGAACGGGTGCCCCATGAACCCCATGAAATCGTACCGGGTGTTGTCGCTCAGGATGAAGAGGATGTTGGGCCGCTCAGGGGGGGCTGTCCGGGCCGCTTCCCCCCGGGCGGGAAGGACGGCGCTGAAAAGGCACACGGCAAGGAACGCCGCCGAGCAGATGCAACCCACCCGGAACCGCCGGGGCTTCCCGGGGGACTCCCCTGGAAAAGGATGATCGGTCATCGAATAAGCACCTTTGTCCTTCCCTGCAATCACGGTACGACAACCCCCGTGCCCGCGCCGAATAAGTGCCGGTACCCCTCCAGGAAGATCACGTACGCGTTCTCTCCCTCCCCCCAGGCGTACAGCGCCACCGCCAGGAACAGGCTCACGGCGAGGACCCCCAGGGCCGCGGGATGCAGGGCCCGGGTCGACGGGGCCCGCCGCTGCAGGCGCCTCCGGCAGAGGATCTCCGCCAGGGCCATCTCCGCGAAGACTCCGCACAGGAGCCAGATGTTCAGCGGGTTCAGGTAGTAGTAGAGGCACTCGAAAAAGGAGAAGGCCGCGGAGAGCCGGACGCACTCCTTGGTGGCCCAGAGAAAGGGGGCCACCAGGGAAGCGGTCGCCCGTTCCCCGAGGGTGGCGCCGCGAAAAAAGGCCGCGGGGTACACGTACAGGGCG
>CAYTRL010000546.1:3360-3487 GCA_964439795.1 uncultured Thermodesulfobacteriota bacterium | reverse complement strand
CGGGAGGTCGCGTCACTTCGTTCGCGATCTTCGACTTCGCTCCGCTCGCAATCTCCCCACTGGATCGGTTTCGAATTCGAAACCGTATTTATTTAAGACGGCATGTAATTCGGGAGCCTTGGCCGCG
>CAYTRL010000546.1:0-3350 GCA_964439795.1 uncultured Thermodesulfobacteriota bacterium | reverse complement strand
ATACGCCACCATATTTTTCGTGAGAGTACTTACAGGACGTCGGCTGCGGATGCAAATAGACAGTGTGGTCCGGCCCTGTCAGGTGCCGATCTTGTCAAAAAGCCTTTCCGCCTTTGCCCGCCAGGTCTCGAACGCGGCAACATCCCATTTTTCCGGATACGTCATGTAGTGCTTGAGGATCCGGGTACCGATGGATGTGGCGTTGTTGAGCTTCAGCAACAAGCCCGGATTGGGAAGGCCCTTGAACAGCGTGCTTACCATGGTCCTCAGGTCCGGCACCAGAAAGATCCCGTTGATCGAAGGGGTGAGCATCTCGCCGTTGAAGATGTCCTTCTGGAAGAGGAAGGAGATCTCCTCATGGGTGAGGCTCTGCAGGCTGTTGCGCAGGGCGGTGAGCCCCGCGTAATGGGCCCCCCTTCCGGATTCCACGAACCATCCGTAATTGTATGGCCACAGCGAGGCGATATCGCTCCTTCCCTCCCGGGCCGCGGCGGTTACGGCCCGGGAGGCGAGCTTTCCTCCCACCATGGCCCCGCCGGCTCCGCAGCCCGTCATGGGGATGGTCTGGCTCCCCGCGTCGCCGATCGTCACGAACCCGCCGGCCACAAGGCTCGAGGGTGATCTTCCCACCAGGCAGAGCCCCCCGCCGCCGCGAACCACCTCCCGGGTGATGGACGGATGCCGGGAGATGAACTCCTCCACGATATCTTTCGGGTCCGGGTTCCCGGGATCGTACCGGACCCCCGCTCCGGTATCGATTTCGTCGTCGTTGAGGAACTGGACCCACTGGTAGCCGGTCTGGTAGCCGTACCGATAGTGATCCGCCATGGGGTCGTGCACGTCCTTGTCGCGCCGGCGCACCGTCCGGTGCACCTGCGCCATCTCGGCGTCGCTGAATTTCCGGGTGATGCCGGTGGAGGCCGGGAGCCGGGTGCGAAGCTTTGCATGGAATCCGGTGTCGTCCGCCACCACGTCCGCGGATGCTTCCGCCTCCTTTCCGGTTTCCAGGTCCTTGACCCTCACGCCGGTCACCTGCACTTCCCCCAGAACGGAACCGGACGAGACGATGTCCACCACCTCGTGCCGGAAGCGGATGTCCGCCCCTGCTTCCCTGGCCTGATCTACCAGGAGTTTTCCCAGGGCCCGCCTGTCCGTGGTGATGTAGTCGAAGCGGATCTTCTTGCTGCAGGAGTAGTCCGGCGCCCACACATCCATCTCCGGATACGAATGTTCCTCGAAGATCCCGTCGGGGTCCCCGGGAACTTCTTGACGAGCTCGCCGCGGTTCACCGTGCCTTCCGGGGGTACCGCAAGGCCGACCTCGTCCAGGGCCTTGCGCTCCACCGCATCGGACCAGTTGTGCCCGAGATCTTCCAGCGTCCCTTTTTCGTACACCACCACCGAGACACCGGCCCTGGCCAGGTCTCTGGCAAAGATGCAACCCCCCGGGCCCGCGCCCGCCACCACCACGGTATAGGATTCGGCCATGCTCTCTCTCCTTCACGAAAAAATATGGTTCAAGAAAAAAACGATTGTATCGGCTCCACCGAAACGCTGCAAACATGCAAAGGGATATGATTTGACACCACCCAAGACCGGGACGTATGAAAGACCTGTCGCAGGGGTTTTCGGAGAATCCTCCCGGGAGAAAGGAACATGATCGCCTGGATCAATTTCGCTGTTCTGCTCGCTTCGTCTTTCCTCTTCACGCTGTTCTACGTGAAGAGTGTCAGCCCGGCCGCCCTGGAAATGCGGATCGGCGCTTCGGCCTACCGGAAGTGCGCTCGATACCGCATGGTCTCTTCCGTTTTCATGCTGGTGGCGACGGTGAACTATATCCTGATCCACTGGTTTCCCCTTCCCATGCTGTTGCCCGACGCCTTCCCATGGCCCTGGTGGGTGTCCGTGCTGATTGCCGCCGTTATAGCCGTACCCTCCCTGTACCTCATGTATCGAGGGGTGAGGGATGCCGGGGAAGAAACCATGCGTCCGAAGCCAGAACACGAAATGTACGGAGGCATCTATGAACGGATCCGCCACCCCCAGGCGGTCGGTGAATTCCCGCTCTGGTGGGTAATCGCATTTCTCCTGCATTCGCCCTTCCTGGTGCTGTTCTCCTTTCTCTACGTTCCCGTCTGGTACTACCTGTGCCTGGCCGAGGAGAAGGATTTACGGATACGCTATGGTGCCGCCTACGAAGCATACTGCCGGCGGGTCGGTTTCTGGTTCCCCAGGGCCCCCCGCCAGCGGACGGGCGCCTGATATCCCGGTTCCGAAAGAAGGGGGTGTTTCGCGTGATGGATCCGGTGGAAGAGAAGAAGGACTCCGGCCAGGGATCGCGGGCCCCGTTGATCCCCTCGGTACGCCCGTCCGGATACCTGAGCAGATCCGAAGAAATCTGGTATGGAATGTCCGGCCCTTTTTACGATCTGCTCACGTGGTGGTGTTTCCTTCCGCTGGGCGGAGAAAAGGCCTGCCGCAAGGAGTTCGTCAGCTGGTTTGACGCGGAACCCGGCCAGAAGGTGTTATCGCTTTGTTGCGGGACGGGGACCACGGAACGTGCTCTTGTGGAAGCTGTACCCTCGGCGGGTGTTACGGCGATGGATCTTGGGACGGGCCAGGTCGAGACGGCAAAACGGAAGGATCGGGCCGGACGTATCGACTTCCGTGTTGGGGACGCATCGGATACGGGGATGCGTGCAAATATGTTTGATCGTGTGTTGATTATCCTGGCTTTACATGAGATGCCCCGGGACCGGAGACGTGTCGTGCTGAAGGAGGCCGCCCGGGTTTGCCGTCCGGGTGGACGGGTCATCGCTATCGAACATGCCCTGCCGACCCGAATATGGATGCGCCTCTCCCGTGCCTTTTGGTGGTTTTCCTGGCTGCCCGGAAATCCGGAGATCAAGACGACATGGGATTTGCAGCGAAACGGGCTTGCCCATGAGATGGAACAGGCCGGTCTGAAGTTCGTTCGGAGGCACACGACAACCCCTGCCTGGATCGAGGGGGTCGTGGCGGAACCGGTTTCCTGCCTCAATTCATGAGTTCAGGGTGTGACGATGGGGAACGTGCCCTGCGGTTTGTCGAAGAGCGACAGGAACCGCACCAGTTCCACCCGGTTTCCGCTGGTTTCCAGTTCGTCAGAGAAGAGAGTCTCCTTGATCCCCACCTGCCCGGTGAGCATTCGTAGAAAAAGGTCGTGCGTGAGCTGGATGGCGGCGTCCGCCTCCGGGTCCGGATCATCCTTGCGGTGGTGCAGCACGGCGTTTTCCAGGGAGAGCACGTAGCTTTCATCCAGGTCCGTGAAGACGATGTTCACCACCGTGTCTTTTCCTTCGGCGTCCGGGC
>CAYTRL010000545.1:0-3488 GCA_964439795.1 uncultured Thermodesulfobacteriota bacterium | reverse complement strand
TACATCCAGTGGCCTCCACACTTCATGGAAACGGATCGGAGAGGGCATCGATCTTTTCAACGAGAGCGTCGGCCACCACGTTGGAACCCTTTTCGCTCTAGTGATGGTCCTTCAGGAGGCAGTCACAAGCCACCAGCCTTTCGCCTAGATTTACAAGGATCATTTTTTCTTCCCTCTGGAATGCATTAAAAATCCCTTGGCATCCACTTCGTCCGGGATTCCTGTCATATCATGGTATCCCACAATCACATGGACTCCGAGTTGGGTCAGGGGCTTCAATTCATGGTGTACCAGCAGATGATACAAGTCCATCCCCTGTTTCACTTCCCGGGCCGACAGGGGCCGTCCCTGTTGGATCCCCAGCAGGGACATCATGCGTCCTGCAAGGTACGATCTGTCGCGCAGTCGATTCAGGAAGGTGATGTCCGGCGGATGTTGCCGGAGGGTTCCCTCTTCCAATGAAAACCACGGCTTTGATCTTCCCGAAAACGATCTCCGCAGAACGTCATAAAAATCGTTTGCGCATGTGAGGAGAACGACGATATCCCCGGAACCCAGTTGTGCATAATATTCTCTGCCCGCGATCAATTCCTGATCGATGCTATACCCCATGACCCCCAGATTCACCACGGACCAGGAGGGCCTTCGGGCCATCATCAGTGTGTCGAACCTGTCTTCGAGGTTCAGACCGTCTCCAAAGGCGTAAGAATCTCCCAGAACGAGGATCCGGGGTTCGATGAATCCGCCCAGAAGGCGGGGCTACGAAACCCCTGCTCGTTTGTCCGGATCTTCCAGAACCCGCCGTCCGCATTCTTTCGGACCCGGGTCAGGCCTGGAACCGGTCGCCAGCCGAGAACCGGATCGTTTTGAAAAAGCTTTCCTTGATGAAGGACCTGGAAGACAATGAAGCGGGCGCCCCCTTCCAGCAGGATCAAACCGCATCCGAATGTCACGAGAGCCAGAAGAAAAATCCCCCAAGGTGGTTCATGTTCTCGTCTTCCCGGATTTCAAAAGAAGCCCCCCATCTTCATGCAAATGCCTCTCTTTCACAGGGGATTTGCCGAAGCAGAGCTTGTAAATGGTTCCGCCCTTTTCTTCCGGTTCAGGGATGAAGTTCCAGCCGTTTCCAGTCTTTCATGGCCCGCCTTTCCTGCCGCTTGTTCCATCTTTTGTAATAGCGGATCATGTGCGGGTCGCCGATTTTGAAATTCACGCGGAGACGCTCCAGAAGTTCGGCCAATCGCAAAAACCTCCAGCGTCGACTGGTCAGGTCCACCGTACTGGAATACCACCGGTAAGCAGACCCCGGTCCTGGGGCAACGGTCACGACCCCCGGTCTTCTCGACAGGTATTCGTCTGTGGGCACGAAGCAGTTGAAGGTAATATCTCCAAACCGGTTTCCCTGTCGCTCTATACGTGACCACGTAGCTTCAAAGTCTTCATCGCTTTCCGTGGGATAGCCGTAGATCATGAGCAGGTTCACCTGGATCCCCTGTTCGAGGAACATGTCGAGGACCCGGTCGGTCACCCGGTCGCTGGCCACCTTCCCCATGTCTCTCCGAACGCTCGCCGAGAAGCTCTCCACACCGAACGTGAGCCGTTGAAGACCTGCTTTCTTCATGCGCTTCACATGATTGTCCCGGAGGGAGGGGAGGATCCGCTGAGCGTAGATGCTCCACGAGATCCTGATTCTCTTCCGGATCACAAGATCGCAGAAGTCCATGAATTCTGGCAGGTTGGAGGACGACAGCAGGGAATCGTCAGCGAAGATGAATCGGCGGGGCCTTCGCAGAAGAAGGGAGCGCCTCGACCGCGGAAAGGTGGTGTTCCGGATGTGCGTTTCCACCTCCCGGCACAGGCTCGAAGCGCTGCGGGAAACCTGACGAACGAAATATTTCTTGTTCGTGCAGAACACGCAGTTGGCGTTGCAGCCCCTGCTGAACTGGATCGGGAGCCCCTCCCGGTAGTCCTTGACGGCAAAGTCGGAGAAATCGGGAAAAGGGAGCTCATCCAGTTCCTCGATCCGTTCCGCCGGGGCGGTCAAGCTCGCCTGGCCGTCTTTCATGAACCAGACGCCCTTGGTAGAGGGCACCCGACCTTTGCGTTCAACCTCTTGGACAAACCGACAGACCGACCGTTCCCCCTCGTTCTGGATCAGGTAGTCGAAATGTTCGAGATAGCCGGCGGCACTGTAGCCCAGGCAGTCCGGACCCCCGCCTAGAAGGAGAAGGCCCGGCTCCCTCTTTTTCAAGGCATCCGCCAGCAAACACGCCGTGGGGCCCGTTGAGGACCAAAGGGT
Source organism: uncultured Thermodesulfobacteriota bacterium (assembly GCA_964439795.1). Lineage (GTDB taxonomy): Bacteria > Desulfobacterota > DSWW01 > DSWW01 > DSWW01 > CAYTRL01. The sequence continues at coordinate 1,189 of CAYTRL010000545.1, read as the reverse complement.
GATGCCCACCATGTCAGGCGCGGTTCCCAGAATATCATCCACCCAGGAACGGATGGTTTGTCGCTGAGAGGCCGTCAGGTCTTTGCCTTTTTCCACCTGGCCAAGCGGAGAAAGGGGAAAGGTCTCCTTCGTCTTCTGAGCGAGATCAAGGCACCGAACGTTGTTCCCGCACCGGGTGAGGGCCGATTTCAGGTACGCCAGGCCCAGGGGAGGAGCATCTAGATGAAATGCAGGCGTGACACAAAGGACAATGTTCATGGTCGTGTCCCTGAGGGTAAGGATCTGCCCGGAACGTAAGGGGGTGACTCATCCAGCCGGTCGAAAAAATTAACGAGTGCCAAGGACCCCCTTCCGGCGGCTCTCCCGGATCGGGTCGAGGATCGTTTCCCGGAACTTTTCCGACAGGGGAATTGCCAGCCGCGGGTTTTTCTGCACCGAGCCCAGGACCTTTTGAAAGATCCTCGGCCGGAGGTAGAAACGAAGATACGCTTCCCGTTGCATCGCCTGCAGCCGGTCGAGCGGAAGGCGACATTCCCGAAAGTCGTTCTGGTTCCGGTAGACCGGGGTCCCGGGGAGGGGCGTGAGGATGGAAAAATGTGCTGAGTCCAAGGGGAGGTCACGGGCGTCGGCAGCGTTGGCTATGATCTGTTTCGGGGTCTCCCCGGGGAACCCCATGAGAAAGTAGCCCCCCACGAAGATCCCGAAACCGTGACACCGCCGGATCAGCCGCCGGACATACTCCTTCCGGTAGGGTTTTCGGCCGGTGACCTTCTCGTCCAGGTGCCGGGTTTCCAGGCCCAGGGTCAGGGATACGCATCCTCCCTGCGCCAGCAGAGGCACCTGCTCCAGGAAGATCTGTTCCGGGGGTACGCCGTTGGAAAGCTCCCACGTGAACAGCCCTCCCTCCCGGCCCAGCAGTCGGCAAAAATCACGGATCCGGGTTCCGGAGGCCATGAAGTGATCGTCCTCGAGAATAAAGTGACGGATTCCGTGCTTCCGGTGAACGGCCTGCATCTCGTTCAGGATGTTTTCCGGGGTGCGGCCCCGCCAGCCTCCGTTCCAGAGCGTGGGGCTGGGACAGTAGCAGCAGGCCAGTGTGCACCCCCGGCTGGTGACCAGGGTGGCGTACGGATAGGCCTGCGCCATCATGGCGTGGCCGTAACGGTGAACGGGCAGGAAGTCCCGGTCC
>CAYTRL010000544.1:0-3500 GCA_964439795.1 uncultured Thermodesulfobacteriota bacterium | reverse complement strand
GAACAGGGGAAACGTCTCCCGGTCCAGGTCCACCGGAAGCAGGGCCGTGGGCCGGCTTGTGAAGAAGTGCACGAGCCACGGCAGTCCCGTGGCCACGATCCCTTGGGGTGCCGCGTGCCGTTGGAGTTCGAGGAAGAGGCGGTCGTACTCGCCGGGGGCGTGGCGAAGCAGCACCTCGGGCAGGATCCGGGCGGGCGTGCCGGCGATGGTCACGGTAGGGATCTTGCGGATCTTGAACCCAAAGACTCCTGCTCCCTGAAGGACGGCGGCCGCCACCAGCAGACCCACGATTCCCTTCCGAATGGCAGAGGGGGAGTCGGCGACAGGATGGATTCTTCCGCCGGGCCCGGGCCATGTTTCCACCGCGTGCAGGCACAGAGCACACAAAGGAAACGTGGTGAGCAGGATGAACCGGGGATCGTCGTATCCATGAAACGCCACCAGGGAATACGCCGTGATGTTCAGCACGGCCAGGCCCGCCAGAAACCAGGCGCCCGCCGGCTGGCGCTCCCGGACAAACTGCCACAGCACCAGGGGCAGCACAAGGCTCATCAGCCCCAGGCCTCCGGGTCCCACCGTGACGGCCTTCAGGTTCATCCGGAAGCCCCGTGCAACGGCCTTGAGCACGTTGGAGACGCCTCTTCCCAGCACGTATGCCCGGAGGGTTTCCGGCGGATGGGCGGAATAGTGATCAAAGGTCTCTTCCCCGCCGCGGAACACCGCCGTGTTGGGGTCGTAGAACGGGGTGCCGAAGTCATGCATGTTTTTCAGGGCGAACGGTGTGAGCACCACCGCCCCGGCGATCAGGAACGGCAGGCACAGGGCCGCGATCCGGCCCCGGTCCGGCCCGGGCCCCCGGCGCCATGCCTCCACGATCCAGAGCCCGAGGACGAGCGGGAACAGGATCACGTTCATGCGGCGGGCGAGAAAGGCCAGGGCGCAGACCGCCCCGAGCCCGGCCGCGCCCCGTGCCGTCATCCAGCGTCCCGTGGTGACCCCCCATACCGCAAGCCCTGCCAGGAGCATGGAGACCGGCTCGGTCAGTGCGATGACCGAACTTCCCCAGAACCATATGGACAGAGACGCCGCCAGTGCCCCGCCGGCAGCCGCGGCCCAGGAGAACAGGGCCGCGAAGGCCAGGTACCAGACCCCCACGGCCAGGGAGGCGATCAAGGAGTTGGCCACCTGCACGGCCTCCACGGAACCCCATGCCGCCATGACCGCACCCGCCGCCAGGGGGAACAGGGGCGGGCGCCCGCCGTTTCCGGAGTAGACCACCGGGTAGTCGTCCAGGTAATGGCGCTTCAGCGAAACGGCCCCGAACTCCCCCCGGGCGGTGTGACGCGCCATGTCCAGGTACTCCACCGCGTCCGGGGTGAGGTTCACCGCGGACACGGCGGGGTAGAGGCGGACGAGAAACGAAAACGCCACGAGCAGGAAGAACGTGATCCGTTTTTTTCGTCTGCCGTGGACATCGGGATCCATGACCGGTTCCGCGCATTTCAGAAGGTGGACGGAATGTCCTTCATATCTCCTCGTAGTGATACCGCCACAAAAGGAGCCCTGTGAAAAGCGCCGTGTAGAGGAGCACGTTGACCGCCGGGGGTATGGGGCCCATGGACCGGTAGGTCTCGTCGTTGATCAGAGAAGACGCGTACACCTGCAGTCCCGCGATCTTGGGAAACAGGCTTCGCCAGAAAGAGACCGGGGTCTCGATGTCGGTCCCCAGTGCGGTTTGCAGCAGTTCGCCCCGCATGACCTGGAAGACCGATTCCGAGATAAAGCTGACAGCGGTCAGCAGCAACGCGGTGAAGGCCGCCAGAAAATCGGGCAACAGGAGCGAGAGCATGCACACCAGCACGGTGAGGAACAACAGGTTCACACAGCAAACCAGGGATGCGGGCATGTAGGCCGGAAGTGCCGCTCCGCTTCGGAGCAGGGAGAGGACCACCACGCTCAGATGAAGCAGGAGCATGAACAGGCAGGAGATGATCCATACCCCGCCGATCCTCCCGGCCAGGTATTCCACCCTGCGTACCGGCCGGGACAGCAGCATGACCGAGGTGCCGTCCTGAAGGTCCCGGCCCAGGAGGCGCACCGACAGCAGGCAGGTGAACAGCAGCGATCCGCATGCGATCAGGTGAAAGGCCGCGGTGGAGACATGCCGCGCAATGATGAGGGGGTCCACCTCCTGGCCGTTGATCATGATCGAGCCTCGGAAACATCCCCGGAGCATGAGCACGAAGAGGATACAGAGGGCCAGTGCCACGTACAAGCTCCGGCGGTTCATGAGATCCGCGAGGGTGTAGGCAAAGATCTTTTTCACGTTATGCATGGTCGTCCCGGATGAGCTGAACGAAGACGTCCTCGAGTGTCTGCCCCCGGCGCGTAATCGCTTCGAGGGGTTCCTTGATGATGATCCTGCCCTTATTGATCACCGCCGCCGAGTCACAGATCCTGGCGACTTCCGAGAGCAGGTGGGAGTTCAGGAGCACGGTCACGCCCCGGTCGCGCAACTGTTCCAGGATCTTCCGCACCTCCCGGATTCCCAGGGGGTCCAGCCCGGCGATCGGCTCGTCGAGGACCAGCAGCTTCGGGTTGCCCGTCATGGCTGCGGCCAGTCCAAGGCGCTGGCACATCCCCTTGGAGTAGGTCCGGACCTTCTGCCGGTCCCTGCCCGTCAGGCCCACCTTCTCGATCAACTCTTCACAGTTTCCGGCCGCCTCATCTCCGCGGAGACCGCACAGAGCGGCGTGCCTGCGCAGAACCTGCCGGCCCGTCAGGTGCGGCGGGATGGGGTTTCTCTCGGAAAGATACCCAACGCCCTGCCGCGCAGGCGGGTCCGCGCACGTTACCCCGTCGATGCGGATCGAGCCGCCCGTGGGCCGGGACAGGCCCATGAGCATCCTCACGAGGGTGGTCTTTCCCGCGCCGTTGGGGCCCAGCAGGGCAACGTACTCGCCCTGGGCGACCGTGAATGTGACCTGGTCCACGGCCGTGAACGCTCCGAACTTTTTCGTGACCGATTCGAATTCAATCATGCAGGTTCCAGGCGGATCCGGGGCTGTGCCGGAATGAAGGGTGAAAAATGTTGATTTCTGCGAATTATTGATGATCCGGCATCCAATTGGCAAGCCCCCCCCCGGGATGCAGCTTGTGGAGATCGGTGCCTGGAAAAAGACGTGGGGAGCCTTAAGGGGTGAAACACCCTGCAATTGCTGGATATTTTTCTGTTCCAGGGAGAGCGGTGTGCTGAGGGCCAGGTTCTACGGGAAGATTTTGAAACTGCATAATCGACGAGTGTCCTCTTGTAAAAACCTGTGGAAAATGTTCGATTGTCATGTATTATTAAGAGCGTTCGATGGATATTCCGGATTTGTTCCCTTGCATCGTAAATACAGGATGAAGATCAGAAGGGGGGCGAGAGTCATGAAAACGAAACTCACGCTACCTGCCGTTTTGGTTTTGTTCTTCCTGGCGAGTGCGATTGCTCCAGCATC
>CAYTRL010000543.1:0-3520 GCA_964439795.1 uncultured Thermodesulfobacteriota bacterium | reverse complement strand
GGCTTCCAGTTGCTCCGGGGTTCTATAGTTGGATACGCGGACCCCCTTCACCTCGATGCCGGAGACCACGGAGAAGATGCCCACCTGGATCTCCTCGATCTTCACCTGTCGGTGCAGGAACGATTCCATCTGGCCGGCGATCATCTCCTTGTCCACCACCAGCATGAAGACCACGCCCGCTACGACCAGCAGGAGTACGAATACGGCCGCCAGGATGCCGATCCACTTCAGAACCTTTTTCATTTTTCATCCTCCTTTTCCGGATGGTCTTTCCGAAAAAAACCGCCTTGCTGTTATTTTTTTTTTAGAGTGTGAATGAAGAGCGGTCCCCGCTCCTGCCTCTGAGGTGCCCGGACAATGTAGTCGATATCCGGGAAAAAATTCAACCGTGAAACGTGAAACCGGTGTGAGAGGAACCTGGGAGGAAGGCCGCCCACTGCATGGTTTGCCATTATGGATGCCCGGATCCGTACACACGGTGCATTTTCGAGGACCGGTCAGCCCAGGGCGCGGGCCAGCAGGGACACGGGATGCACCACCTCGTAGGGCGTGCTCATCTCGATCTGCCACTTGCAGGTCTCGCAGTCCGTGACCACCAGGTCCGGGCGGACCGCGTCGATCCTGTCGAACAGTTCCCGGCCCACGTCCTGGGAGACCCGGTAGTGTTCGTTCTTGAACCCGTAGGTGCCGGCCAGGCCGCAGCATTCGGAGTGGAGGATCTTCAGGCGCAGCCCCGGGATCCTCCGGAGCACCTCCACGGTGTACATCACTCCGCCCATCCGTTCCAGGTGGCACGGGGCGTGGTAGGCCACCGTGAGGTACAACCGATGCAGAGAGGGCGCCTCTCCCCGGTCAAAACGCTCGTGCAGAAACCGGGTGATGTACTGCACCCGGTTTTCCAGCCCGGAGGTGTCCATATCCAGAAGGTTGGGGTACTCGTGCAGAAGAGCCAGGGAGCAGCTGGAGGAGGCGGACACGATCTTCCTCTCCGTGTCCCGGACCTTTCCGTTGAGCACGTGGATGTTGTGGGCCGCGTTCTTCCGGGCTTTGGCCAGGTCGCCGTTGGCGATGAGCGGGACCCCGCAGCACTTCTCGTCCGCGATCTCCACGCCCAGGTCCATGGCGTTCAGGACCCGGACCACGTCCCGGCCCAGGTCGTGGTTGTTGTAGTTCACGTAGCAGCCGTGAAAGTAGAGCACCTTGTCCCGGAACCGTTCCTGGTTCGTCTCCTGTTTCTTGAACCACCGGCGGAAGGTCCCCTGGGCGTATTTCGGAAAGGTCCGGGCCGAGGGGATGTGCAGGAGGTGCTCCAGGAGAAACTTGACAGGGCTCATGCCGGTGGAGAGGTTCACCAGGGGGCTGGCCAGTGTGGCCGCACTTCCCAGGAGGTCGGTTCGACTCAACAGGAAGTCGCGGAGCGGCAGCCGTTGCGGGGCATACTTCCAACGTGCGGATTGGATGATGTCCGCGATCTTCACATCCGAAGGACAAGCGATTTCGCAGCGCTTGCAGTTGTCACAGTACTGGAGCGAGGCGTCCAGGAGTTCCGGGTTTTTAATGCGGAGACGTTCGGTGTCGGGACCCGACCGCTTGGGGCCCGGATACAGGGCCGTCACGCGGGCCACGGGGCAATAGGCCGTACAGACGGTGCACTTGATGCAGTGGTCGAAGCTGATGTTATCCAGATCGATCATCATTCCCGCCTTGTGCGAGGATCTGCTGCGCGGCCTTGTAGCCGGTGCCGATGGCTACCCCGCTTCCGCTGGCCTCACGTACCGGGCTGTATCCGGCCAGGACCGCGCCCGTGCAGAACAGGTTCTCGATGGCCCTTCCCGATGCGTCCGCGGGGTGAAGCCGCTCGTCCGTCTTCACCCCGAACTCGAGGAAAGGCTGGCTTTCGGCGTGGAAGAAACCCGGCGCGTGCCACGTGGACCGTCCCTCCGTGTAGTCCACCGGCAGACCGAAAACCGGCTCCCGGACGGCGCGGAAATCGCTGGTGAGCCCGCCGGAGAAGAAGCTGCCCGAAGCCAGCACGAAGAACCGGGCTCGAAGGTTCGTGTCTCCGTGGTTCCGGGTGTGGATGTGCTCCAGGACCCCGTTCCGGATCTCGCCTCCGATCACCCGGTCGCCCGCAATGAATACGCCGCCCAACTCAGCGAACCGGGACTTGAGAGCGTTGTCCAGGCGCATCCCCAGGATGGAGGGGGGCAGTGTGGGGATCTCGTAGAGGAAGCCGCGTACCCGTCCCCGCAGGGCCTCCCGCAGCCGGCTGGCGTTCCGGATGCCCATGAACGCGGGCAGTCCCACGATCTCCGCGTCGCCCGCCGCCCGGTTGATCCGGGACGCGATTTCGTTGAGGTGTTCGGCCCGGTCGAACAGCCGGGCGATGTCTACGGACCGGAACTCGTACAGGTTCTTCCCTTCCGGGTAGATCCCCGACAGATCCACGGACCCGGTGACGATCCGGGCGCCGCGGAACATCGGGTGTTTCCGCAGGTTCTCCGCGGCCAGGTCCGGGTAGAAATCCTTGAACCCGTCCACGGTGAGCACCGCGATCCCGGGTTTGCGCTCCACGATTTCTTTCAGCCGCTCGTTGAACACGCTTCTTTGAGAGAGGTAGGTGGGTTTCAATGTGCCCAGGGTCGTCACGTGGGCATGGTTTTCCCGGCCGTTGGCGTACAGGTACAGCCCTTCCTTCTCCACTTCCTCCTGGAAGAAGCCGAGGGCCTCTTCCACGCACGCGCGGCCGCACAGGGCATAGGGATGCCGGGGACGATCGCGGATGAACGCATCCAGGGCCTCCAGGGGCCGGCGGACCCGGTTCCTTTCCGTGTCGTACCCCAGCACATCGATGGAGCCGGAGGAAAAATGGAGGGCGCTCATGCCGGCGGAGAAGATCATGCAGCGCAGACCCTGGCCGGCGCAACGGATGCCGCACACCAGGCCGGAGATGCCCCCCCCGATAATGATGCAGTCGTAGGTCAAGGCTCTTCGCCCTCCTCCCGGTCCGGATCGTCGGCTTCCGCGTCTCCCCTGCGGAGGCCGCCCAGCCCGAACAGTCCCTCGTAGATCCAGTAGGTGAACTCGATCTCACGCAGCGCATCGCCCCAGAGCACCGGCCGGACCCCCTTGAAACGCTCCTCCAGGAAGTCGCCCAGCATGTCCGTGGCCGGGACCCCGTCCTCCCGGCCGAACTCCTTCACGAGCCCGGCCGCCCGGTAGGCGCACAGTTCCCCCTGGCAGGGCCCCATGCCCAGCCGGGTCCGCCGCCGGAGGTCGATCAGGTCCCGCACGTTCAGCTGATCCAGCGCGTAGGCCACCTCTCCCTCGGTGACCATTTCGCACTCGCAGATCAGACGATAGTTCTTTTTGTCCTTGTTGAGGATTTCACGCACCCGCTCCCCGTGGCGGTAGTGGGTGGAGCCCACCACCGAGTTGGGAATGCCCGTAAAGACCTTGACCTCCTTTTTGGCCGGGATCGGCTGTTCGGATCCGGGCAGGGGGACCGTGTGGGTCGTGC
>CAYTRL010000542.1:1577-3532 GCA_964439795.1 uncultured Thermodesulfobacteriota bacterium | reverse complement strand
ATCACTGAAAAGCAGATCCAACTCGTACTGGAACAAGGTGTCCACGGAGTAGACAATCTCGCCAAAGGACTGCTTGATCATCTCGGAGTCTTCGGCGAGCACGCCCAGGTAATCCCCCCAGGTCGTCCCTATCCGGTCGCGGAACGCGGACCAGGCTGCCGCCCACTCACCCGGATCCACACCGTCCGGTCGGACACGCTCCTCCACGGCATCCCAGTCCTCCACCGGATCGTCGTTGGCCAACCTGGACCCTACCCGGAACTGCATGACAGTCCCGGTAAACCCCGCGCTGTTGGAATAGAGGCGGTAGGTCTGGGTCGTTCCCGGCCGCAGGAGGCCCACCGGCCCGTCGAAGCTCACACCGAGGATCTGAACCGGCCGGGTGGAAAGGCTTTCGTCCGGGAAGAGCCTCATGGGGGCTTCCGTCGGGCTGGTGATGTAGATCAAGGGAGATAGCAGGTCCTGGTCGCCGCTGTTTCGGTATTCACCCCACACGGGGAAGTCGCGGCCCGGCCTCACGCTGGGGGGCGAGAGGATGCTCAGGCTCAGCTTGCCCCCGTCTCCCTCCTCCACCAGGAACGGCTCAGGCGAATCACAGCTGGCGCCGGAAGGATCGTTGAGCCTGATCGTGTAGGGACCGGGGGCCATTCCCTCCAGATCGAACGTCGCGTAGATCCGCATCGTATCCACCCAGTAGACGGCACCCCCGATCACCGGATCCCCGGCGGGTAAAATCATCTCCGCGCTCACGCCTTCCTTGAAACGGGAACCCATGATCTCAACGGTTACCCCGCCATTGTTCCCGCCGCGGTCCGGGGATACCCTTCGAATCTCGAATTCCGGGACCTCGGCCATGATCGTGTATCCAACCGTTCCCCCTGGGATGAAATCCCCCCGCACCATGACGTAATAGGTCCCCTCGTAGGTATCCGAGATGCTGATCTCCTGGTCAGGCTGGAAGGGTGCGTCGTAGAGGTAATCAAAGTGCACCCGGTCGGGCATCTCACCGAACCGGGCGTAAAGCTCCGTGGAGGCCGTATCGGAATCACAGTCCAGGGTGAGGAGCAGATCCTCCCCGGCGGGCACCACCACCTTAAAATATTCAACCTCGCCCGTTCCGATCTCCGAAGCATGGGCAACGCCGGGGATCAGCTCCATGGCATCCATGGAGATCGTACCCGTGGACACCCCCGTGTTGTTCCCCTCACCGTCTTCCTCCCTCAGGTTGTTCCTTATATCGGCACGGACGATGGCGTAATAATCCCCCGGCTTCACGCCGGGAAGCTTCGCCGTCAGTTCCGCGGTGTACGTGCCGTCGGAGGGTACGGCTCCGTCGTGCAGGGCGTACCCGACCTTTGCGTCGTTAAGATCCCACACCTCGTCCAGGGACAGGTATACCGCATCCCACCACTGCCCCTGTGCCTCGAACTGGCCCTGGTTCTGCACGGTCCAGGTCAGGGTGGCCTCCACGCCAGGAACACCGCTCACCGGCAGGACGACGTCCGTCACCACGATGTCGGCCGGGGGGGGCAGCACGATCTCGATGGGCACGGCATCATGGCCGGTGTTGTTGTCCTGTCCGGTATGTTCGTAGACGCGGTCCGTGCTGTCCGCCAGGAGGATCAGGTAGTAGAGGCCCGAAGCATATTTCGGAACGTTGAAGACAGCTGTCGAAAGGTAGCTTTCCGTTGAGCCAAGACTCCCGCTGTGTCCCTTGTACCCCAGGTACAGGTCCGAGGAATCGAGAAGGGGATCGCGCGAGAGATAGACGGAATCCCCCCACTCCCCTGAAGGGGTGGCGGCGACGCCCAGATTGGCAACCTCCCATTGGACCGAGATCGGCTGTCCGGAATATCCCGTCTCCGGCGCGTCTACGGTCGCCACGACCAGGTCCGGCCAGGGGGTCAGGGTGACATCCACGGGGACCAGATCATGCCCCCGGTTGTTTTCCTCGT
>CAYTRL010000542.1:0-1567 GCA_964439795.1 uncultured Thermodesulfobacteriota bacterium | reverse complement strand
AAGAGGTAGTAGAGCCCCTGGATCCCGTTTGGCAGGACCACATTCCCTTCACGCGTATACTGTTCGGCCGCATCCAGTACACCATAGTGCGTAAAATCCCCGAGGAGAACATCCGTGCCTGTCTCGAGGACCTCGTCATCGGACAGGTACAGGCAGTCGCTCCAGCGGTCCGTCCGGGTCTCACCGTCTCCCTGATTCGTGACCGTCCAGTTGAGTTGGATCGTCTGCCCCGAATTTCCTGTTTCAGGCACCTCGACGTCGGTCATTACCAGGTCCGGCGGGGGCGTCTCAAAAACCTCCATGGCCTGAATGTCGTGGCTGCAGTTGTTTTCTTCATCCGTATGCTCGTAAACCTTATCTTCCACGTCAGTACAGACAATAACGTAATAGGGCCCGGCAAGATCGTATGAAAGCGTTACTTGATGGCTGGTCGTGTATTGCTCTCCGATGCCCAGCGCGCCCGTATGCCAGAATGTCCCCAGTACGGTATCCGACTCGGGATCGAGCACTTCATCGTCGGACAGGTACACCCTGTCCTTCCAGGCGCTCGTCCGGGTCACGTCCATGCCCGCGTTGGTAACGGTCCACCGGACATCGATCCGGTCCCCGGACCCTGCGGAGGCCGGCGGGACGACTTCGCTCACCTGAAGGTCCGGCCACGGGCTCAGGGACACCACCAGTAGCTCGTCCAGCCGCCTCGTGTTGTTGTCCTCCCACACATGTTCGAAAACGTTGTTGCCTTCGTCCGTCACGACAAACACATAAAAGGAGCCTGAATCCCCTTCCGGGAGGTTTACGCTCCGGCTTTTCGTGTACGCCTCCCCCACATCCAGATCGCCGAAGTGGTTCGCCGTGAGCAATCGGGTGTCCACGCCGGGGTCGAGCACATCATCGGAGGAAAGATAGACCGCATCGGTCCAGGTGCCCTCCACGGTCCTTCCCGGTCCGTTGTTCATCACGGTCCAGGTGAATTCGACCGGCCTTCCCGACAAGGCTTCCGTGGAATCCACGCTGAAGGCCGTAACATCCAGATCGGGCGGCGGGGTAATAGTGATTTCAATGGGCTGAGGATCCGTACAGTTGTTGTCCTCGTAAGCCTGCTCATTCACAAGATCGCCGTAATCCGTGCAGATGACGATCGTGAAATCCGTGCCGTAAACACCCACCGGAAGGGAAACCTGTTGAATGACCGAATAGCCCGCCGAGGCAGGGAGGGCCCCGCTGTGCCAGAACGTCCCAAGGACCGTTTCTGCGCCATCGCCGTCCTCGAGGATCACCGCATCCCACCAACCGGTTTGCCTTGTTGGAACCGTGCCTTCATTGGTCACGGTCCACCGGACCTCGATTGTATTCCCGGACCAGCCATGACCCGGGACGGTGACATCGGTGACCTGAAGGTCCGGTGGAGGAGGCAGAACAACCGAAGTGCCCGGATCGCTGCGTCCCCAGTTGTTGTTTTCATCGAATTCCCGCAGATGGTTCCAGCAATCCGTGAAAATAAAAACGTAATAGGTCCCGGTCATATCGTCGGGCAGAGTAAAGGAGTGGGTCTCGAGATAGCTTTCCC
>CAYTRL010000541.1:0-3532 GCA_964439795.1 uncultured Thermodesulfobacteriota bacterium | reverse complement strand
CTGCTGCGCCGGGGGCTTGCCGCGTCGCCTGCGGCTCCTCGCAATGTCCCTCACGGGGCATCGGTTCCGGTCACTATGGATCCAGCCCCCTGTGGAAGCGGGAACGTTTCCTGTTGGCAACATCACAATGCCCCCGGCTCTGCCGGTGGATCCTTTACGACCTCGTCAACCATCTCCGCAAGACATCTCTTGCGAAAGAGTGAGGGGTGACCTGGTTTCATTCCCGCTTCGGCCACCCGAGGATCACCTGCAGGACATCCCGGATATAGGCGCACTCGCACTTCGCGGGACAGGGACTCAAATTCTCCACTCGCAGACAGTACGCCGGGCAATCCTCCTCTCCGGTACGACGATCAGAATAGACGGGCCCGCTGCCCAGGTCCAGGAAGCTCTCCGCGGGCAGCGTGAGGGTGGTGCCGCAGGAAAGATGGTTGAACAGGAACAGCCCCAGCTCCAGCTGCTTGAAATGAACCTGGTACCCCACGAGCCGGATCGACGGGTCCGCCAGGAAACCGTGGCGCTTCTTCCACGGGGTCCCGCAGGTACAGGTTTTGAAGTTCGGGGACCGGTTCCCCGGATCTTCTTCTCGGGTCACGTTCCACCCCCTTGGTCGTTCTGCTTTTCCCGCTGCCCGGGAAACGATGCCGGGCCGGCCCGGGGACGTTATTCCGGTTCCAGTTCCACCCGCTCCACGTGCTCCAGGTCCCGGAGGTAATAGCGGCTGGCAATCAAGAAGAAGACCCCCGCCATGAGACCGAACGCCGGGACCACGAACAGGGCCTTGTCCAGACCCACCATGTCGCTGAGCCACCCCACGAGGCCGGGGGACCAGATGTCTCCGCACAGGTGCTGCACGATCACGCACATGGCAAAGCTGAAGGCACGGAGCCCCGGGTGCACCAGGTCTTGTGACGCCGAAGCGGCGGGTGCAATGAAGCAGGTGGCGAAAATCCCGTAGCAGACCAGGATGGGGAGCTGGGCGCTGGTGCCGACATACAGCAGTCCCAGGAGCAGGAGCAGGGCGGCCACCGTGGAGGAGATGGCCGGGAAGATCAGGCGGGCGTCCCTGCGCTTTTTGCGCCATCCGTCGGAGAGAAATCCGCCCAGGGGTGCCCCCACGAGCACCAGGGCGAAGATGGGCATGGTGTACATTCCCCCCGAACCTTCCTGTGCCAGCCCGGTCCGCTCGAAGTAGGAAGGAAGCCAGTGCATGAGCGCGGTGGTCACGGCCACGTTCATGGCGAACCCCAGGTAGGTGAACACCAGCGACGGAATCCGGAAAACCTTGGCCGTGTTTCGGAAAAACCCGTTCAGATCCGAAAACCCGGCCCCCTTCCCGGTGGACACCGTCTTGTAGTCCGGAAGAAACCAGGCGGCCACGGCCAGGAACATGCCGGGCAGGGCCACCAGGCCGAAGGCGTGCTGCCAGCCCCAGTGCCTGGCGATCTGCCCCCCGGCCAGCATGGCGATCCCCACCCCCAAGGGGATGGAGATGTTCCAGATGCCCATGACCTTGGCCCGTTTCTCCTCCGGGTAGGCGGCGGACAGCATGGCGGTGCCGGCCGGCGCGTACCCCGCCTCCCCGATCCCGATGAAGGCACGGGCCACGAGCAGCTGCGTGAAGTTCCTGGCAAAGGCGCAGGACAGGGTGGCCAGGCTCCACAGAAACACCATGATGGAAACCATCTTCCGGCGGCTCCACCGGTCGATGAGGATGGAACAGGGGACGGAGAAAAGGGTGATGAACAGGATCACGATCCCCATGAGCCAGCCGCCCTGCGTGTCGGTGATGCCCCAGTCCTGCTGGATGTAGCGAAGCATGCTGGAGACCACGTACCGGTCCGCGTAATCGGACATGTAGACCAGGAAGAGCACGATCAGGATTGAGTGCGAACGCATGCCCCCGCCCGTGTAGCTTCCGCTGCCTGCGGCGGGTGTCTTCGCATCGGACATGGGAACCCTTTCGAAACGTCAGTTCTTCAACTCGCGGTTCTGGAGGATCCGGTCCACGAGTCGGGGACTGATCCGCTGCAGGATGCCCGTGGCCTTGCCCAGCGGGGTGAGGACCCGCTCCCGCTCGCGCTTCTCGATGAGCACGGCGATGCCCGCGGCCACCCCTGCCGGCGTGTCGTGCGGCGGCCGTTCGATGGGCCGCAGGGTCCCGTCCCCCTGCAGGACGGTCTTGGCCGAATCGGTGGTGGTGAACCCGGGGGTGATGACCCCCACGTGAATACCGTACGGCCGGAACTCCAGGCGCAGGGATTCCGCCAGGCTCCGCAGGGCGGCTTTGCTGGAGCTGTACAGGCTCCCCGTGGGAATGGCGCGGATGCCGCTCACGCTGGAAACGAACACCACGTGCCCCCGGGAGTTCTTCAGGGAGTCCAGGGCGGCCAGGGTCATGTAGATGGACCCCATGAAGTTCACGTCCACAAGCTTCCGTGCCACCTCGGGCAAACACTCCTCGAACCGGGCCACGATGCTGATGCCCGCATTGTTGATCAGGATGTCCAGAGCACCGAACCGCTCCAGGGTCCGGGCGACGATCTCCCGGCACTGCTCAGTGTCCGTAACGTCGCTTCGGGCCGTGAGCACCGGGACCCCTTTCTCCTGTAGGACGTCCTCCGCTTCCTTGAGAGCGTCATCCAGGACGTCGGTGATCACCAGCTTTGCCCCCCGGCTTCCCAGGAGTTCCGCCGTGGCCAGCCCGATCCCCCGGGCCGCACCGGTGATCAACACCACTTTGTCTTGAAAGAAATCCACTACGATCGCCTCCTAATATACCGTGATTTCGAGCCGGGAACCCGGGACCGGACGTCCGGACAGGATATAGAAGCGCGGAGCTGAAGACAACTCGGCGGCATGACGATCGACCGGGAAACCGGGGCCGCAGGGGCAGGGGAAATCCTTGACTCTTCACGAGATTCCTGAGAATCTGTGAGGCGTCGACGGGCTGCCATCCGTGAAACTACCTTTCTCAGCGAGGATCGTATGCGTTCATCAGAAAGCAAAAAAGCGGGTTCGGGTTGTTTTCTCTGTCCGGGAAGGTTTGTTCTGATCCTCCTGCTGGGCTGCGCCCTCCTGACGGGCTGTGCGTCCGCCACGAAATCGGTTGAAAACCTGGAACTCCTGGCACAGGACCTGACGACCTGCCTTCCGGAACCTCCCGAAGGGTGGGAGGTCGAGACGATGGAGGTCAGCGAAAAGATCACCAACCTGGACAAAGGCAAGATCGATGCGGCCCTGGAATATGGGGAGATCGACGGCAAGGCGGAGATGGAGATCGACGTCCGCACCAGCCGCTGGTGCTGCATGATGGTGGTCTTCTCCGGGGACATGCAGAAGCTCACCATCCAGGACCGGAAGGCCGCGCTGGACGCCCGAAAGAACAAGGCTGTTCTCTACGTGGCGTTGACCCACGAAATCGTGGTGATCTTCGAGGCGGACAACGTGAAAACCGCTGAACAGATGGTGCAGAACTTTGCCTCGGTGACCGATTTCGACTGCCTGGAGAAGCGCCTGAAAAAGAAATAAT
>CAYTRL010000540.1:0-3535 GCA_964439795.1 uncultured Thermodesulfobacteriota bacterium | reverse complement strand
TAATTGCCTTTGTGTATAAATGATCCAATGCAGGAGTAACGACTGGATCTGTTCCCTCGGTTGGCAACTCGGTGGTGTGAAGCAGTTTGTTTGTTCCCCCCGCTTGTTTTGCCGTTGTTACCATATACACGGCATGATGATAGGCTTTAAATGCGTGCAGTTCTGCTGCGGAAGGCTTTTCCATTTGATCGGCGGTCTTTTCCGGTTCGGCTTTTTTACAACAAGCCATCAAGCCAAATGTAATGGCCATGACAAAGATTATTCGGACCCCTTTCTTCATGATGCACCTCTTTGTGTACTTTTGTTTTTTTTAATGACAGGGGGTAGCAGGGTATCATTAAAAACCCCTATTTTATCCCAGGTTCAGTGGATAGAAAGTGAATCGAATCGACAGGAGGTTTGTTTGGGAAAGGTTTAAATTACGAAAAAAAGGAACCGTCTGTCAAAAGATCAGGGGGGTCCGCTTGACTTGGGGGAATTGACCGCACGATAATCTTTGATGAACCTTTCCAGGAGCTTGTTCAGGTGTTTCAGGACTACCTTTAGCCTAGGGTCGGCCGTAAGGCCCAGCACGGACGGGGTGTTCCACGTGGGCGCCATGATCCGCTTAGCCGGGTCCCGGGCAAGCAGAACCTCCTGGGTGAAGAAGAGCCTCACCGAGTAGGCGAAAAGAGCCCGGGGAAACGCTTTGCTCTTGGACTCGAAGATGCGGACCTCCACGCGGAGGTTCGGCTTTTCCCTGGACAGGTTGTATTCCATGGGTTTCATGACCGGGATGCCCGCCTCCCCCAGCCGGCGATCCAGAACGGCGCGGATACGCGAGGCGGATAATCCGGTCTTGTCCGGTGTGTCGGGGATCCCGGCGATGGAAACGTGGACTTGGGTCACCCCTTCCAGGGTGCCCCGTGCCGTGCCGGCGGTAGCCGGACCGGCGAAGAAGATGCATGCTCCAAGGCAGCAAACAAGAAAAGGGAGAAACCCTTTTGAAACGTTCATATTTCGATCTCCATAGATGTGGTTGCCTTGCCCCGGGAGAAGTCTCCCACAAAGCCCGGCGCAAAGAAAGGCCCGGGTTTGAGCCGGGGGAAAGGGCGGGAGCAAGGCGACCGTGCGGGACCCAGGCACGGGGACGGCGCGGTGGGGCGTTCGTCCTGCTTCTGGCCCTGGCGGTGGGAACGTTGCTCCCGGCCGGGTGCGTTGTGGAGCCGGAGCGGGAGGCGCAGGACCTTCTTCCCTATCTTCAGATGCCCACCCCCTCCTCCATGACGATCCAGTGGCGGACCTCGGTGGAGACGGTCGGTGCGGTCCGATACGGGCGGACGGACTCCCTGGCCGTGGAGGTCTCCAACCCGGAACCCGTCCAGTGGCACACGTTCACCCTGGAAGACCTGCTTCCGGACACCGACTATCTGTATCAAGTCTACGCGGACGGGGAGGCGGTGGGTGAAACCTACTCTTTCCGGACGGCCCCGGAAGAAGACGTTCCCTTTGTCTTCGCCGTGGTGGGCGACACCATGTATTCGCACGAGGAAAAACTGCAGATCCGGGACAGGATCATGGAGGATGACCCTTCCTTCCTGATCCACGTGGGGGACTTCGTGGGCGAAACGGGCGGGTACGAGGAGAGCCTGTGGCGAAAGCACTGGTTCCAGGACTACGGGGAACTCATGAGCCGGATCCCGCTGATCCCGGTTCTCGGCAACCACGAGTACCAGGGGGTGATCGTGGTCTACTTCTCCATCCCGGGCGCCGCACCCCTGTTTCACGACTACTTCACCGCACCCGGCAACGAGCGGTGGTATTCGTTCGATTGGGCGAACGTTCATTTCATCGTGCTGGATGCCAACATCACGGAGGACCTGCAGCCGGGCTGCGAGCAGCTCCAGTGGCTCGAAAAAGACCTTGTGGAAAATACGGACGGCCGTGACGATCCGGACTGGCTGTTCGCCTGCTGGCACGAACCGGCGTTTTCCAGCGGCGCCGGGCAGATCGACCTCACGGGCAACCCCCTCCGGGAAAACGTAGTGCCACTGATGGAGCGGTTCGGCGTGGACGTGGTCTTCTACGGACACGATCATTTCTACGAACGGAGCCTCAAGGACGGGGTGATCTACATCACAAGCGGCGGGGGCGGAGCCGCCCCGCACCCGATCTTCCCGGACATCAACCCGTACAGCCGGAAGGTGATGGACGCGTTCCAGTACATGCGGATTCTCGTGAACCGCCGGTCCGTCCAGGTGGAGTCCGTGGATCTCCTGGGGACGATGCTGGACTCGTTTTCCCTGGAAAAGGAACCGGACCCGCCGGTGCCGGGGGCTTCCGGGCAGGACGGGGCCGGGGGAGGGTGCGGGTGCGCCGTGGTGGAACGGCCCGGCATGCTGGAAGTACCGGTGGGGCTCGTCCTGGTCGTGGTCGTGGTTTTCATTATGCGCATGCGTTTTCGCAGCCGGAACCGGTCCGGGCGGTGAGACCGCCGGGGCAGATCGTTCATTATCAACCCGTTGAACCAAAGGAGACGACATGGTCAGGAAGCTCGTAACAACTTCCCTTATCTTCCTTGCGGTGTTCGGTTGCTTTGCTGAATGTGAAGGAGCCGGCTTTTTCGGCCCCGATCCGAAAGAGGCTCCGTCGGTTTTTCGATACGGTCTCCGGGGGTTCGGCATCGGGACCCTCCTGGGGGCCAGTACCGGCTACCTGATCGGTCATTCCGATAATCATTGGAATACCGATGATTGGAGAAACCTAGGGATTTCCCTGGGGGTCGGCGCCATTGCCGGCACGCTCGGCGGGATTGGGGTCGGATTCTACGATCTCAGCCTGGAACAGCCCGGTGTCGGAAGTATCGTGATGAGGGATACCTTATGGGGGACCGGCCTCGGCGCTCTGGTGGGAGGTGTGGCCGGGGCGCTTTTCATCATTGACAGTGGCAACGGCCGGGACGCAGCCCTGGGGGCCTCCATCGGGTCGCTGGTGGGTGCGGCGGCCGGGGTTGTGATCGGGTTTATCGAGGGGCCGAAAATTGTTGAAAGATATTCCCAAAACCCCAGGGCGTATTACGCGGAAAACGCCGGGATCGACATGCCCGAATGGAGTTTCGGGTTCAGGGTCAAGCGGGAGAAGAACAACGGCCATGCTTATGTCCCGATGCTGACAAAAAGGTTCTAGCAGGCCGTTGAAAAAGCACCATCTGCTGCGTTCCGCAATTCCTTCGTCACTGCGACGTACTGGAAGTACGCCTCGTTCCTCAGAAATCGCGCGCCTTGCACCTGGCACTTTTTGAACGGCCTGCTCAAATGGATTGAAAAACAATCTAAAGGTTCTTATTCCTGTATGCCCGACCGGGAGCGCTCTTTGCCATGAGGCATGATAAAGTACTTTCAGGCAGAACGTGGGGCGGAAGGGTGTTTCGAGGGATCGCCTTCATATTACTGGCTTTTGTAGTGCTGCTGGCCGGGTGCAGGGCCGGGGGGCCGGCAGGGGACACGGCCTCTCCCTACCGGGATCCCCTCTCCCTGGAAAAAGGGGACATCCTGCA
>CAYTRL010000539.1:1671-3539 GCA_964439795.1 uncultured Thermodesulfobacteriota bacterium | reverse complement strand
GGATTGCGGGAACGAGCCTCGTGCAGAACGGGGAAGTACAGACAGCACCGAATGGGCAGCCGTTGGTCATGGACCGCCTTCCCCGGCCCGCTTTGGAACTGCTGCCCCTGAAACAATACCGTCTCCATCCGCCTTTTGGTGTGTACCCCCCGGGGCAGTATATCGAATCCGCCCGGGGGTGCCCCTACCGGTGTGTCTTCTGCACCCTGCCCAGGGAGTTGAGGACCCGTTCCCCGGAAACGGTTCTCGAGGATGCGCGACACATGATCAGGAATTACGGGGTCCGGGAGCTCCATTTCGTGGACCCCACCTTCACCTTCCACCGGGAGCGGGTGCTGGAACTGTGCGAAAAACTGAGCGGGGCCGGCCTGGACCTGCACTGGACCTGCAAGACCCGGTGCGACCTGGTGGACCGCGAGATGCTGGAGGCCATGAGCGCGGCGGGCTGTTATTCCATCAGCTACGGGGTGGAGACCGCGGCACAGCAGATTCTCGATTTTTATCAGAAAGACATCACCGTGGAGAAGATCGAGACCGGCCTGTCTGAAACGAAGCGCGCCGGGATCCGGGCCCTGGCCTACATGCTGATCGGTTCCCCGGGGGAGAACGACGAAACGGTGCGGGAGACCATGACCCTGATGCGCCGTTACAAGCCCGATTTCGTGCTCTACGCCCAGCTGCTGCCGGATCCGTGCAGTGTGCGTGCGCGGGAGGACATGGAAAAAGGGGTGTATACCGAAACGGAAATGCTCGAGTACTATCTGGCGGGAAAGACCGACCTGCTGGACGAACGGGGGGTCCTCGGCATGCCGGCAAAACAGATCCACGGGTGGATCGCGCGTGCTTTCCGAAACTTCTATTTCCGGCCTTCCTATCTCCTCCGGAGAATCCTGGACATCCGTTCTGTTCCCGACTTTTTGAACTATTTTCATGCATTTTTTGTTCTGCTGGCCGACAGGTTGGGGCTCACCAAGACCGTGGGATGATCTCGATCAAAGGTTCCTCATGGAAATACTCGTCCCGGTGGGAAACTCGATCCGGCTGATCCGTGATGTCCTATCGGAAGGCGCGGATGCGGTCTACTTCGGCATACGTCCGCCGAAGAAGAAAGAGCGCCGCTATTCCCTCCTCTGGGCGCCGTTCGAGTTCGATCTGGACTCCGCCGCGGAGGCGATCCGGATCCTGAACGATGCGGGGAAACGTTCCTACATCACCCTGAACGTCCCCTATCCCGAGGTGCAGATAAACGATGTCCTGGACCTGGCATGCCGGGTGTACGACGCCGGGGCCAGCGCCGTCATCGTGGGCGACCCCGGCTTTGCCGCCCTGCTGAAGGAAAGGCGGCCGGAAGGAGAGATCCATGCTTCCATCATGGGACGCACCGTGAACTCGGAGACGGCCGCCTTCTGGAAGGAGATAGGGGCCGAACGGGTCATTTTGGAACGGGTGCTGACCCGGGAGGAGGTGATCGCCATCAAGCAGCGGGCCGGGGTCGATGTGGAAGTATTCGTGTACGGAAACTTCTGCTTCTTCTATCACGGGGTATGCAGGATCTCCAGCTACTTCTACGGGGAGATGTGCATGGCGCCCTGCATGGACCCGTTGGAGATCGACGGGCTGGACGCGGCGGCCCCGCGGCCTTTTCGGAGCAAGTCCCTCAATGCGTATGATTCCCTGCCGGAACTCTTCTCCGCGGGGGTGTCCTCCATCAAGATCGAGGGCCGCCAGAAAAGCCGGAAATACATCCTCAACGCCCTGCGGGTCTTCCGCCGGGCCGTGGATGCCCTGAAGAAGGGAGACCCGCTGCCGGGGGCGGGGGGGGCGGGGGGGCGGGGGGGGGGGGGGGGGGGGGGGGGGGGGGGGGGGGG
>CAYTRL010000539.1:0-1661 GCA_964439795.1 uncultured Thermodesulfobacteriota bacterium | reverse complement strand
AGACCTCCTTTTTCCCGTTCCCCCCTGTTCCACCCCCGGCTTTTTCTCCGGCCCCCCGGTGGCGCACGAAACCGTGGATACAGAAAGCGGCAGGCAGGAACTGCGTCGTCAGCTCGCGGTCTACATGACACCATCCGGGGTGCGGATCGCCCTGGACATGAAAAAGAAAAAACGGAAGGCTTTTCGGAATGCAGATCGCCTGTCACGTTCATGAACCGGGGACGCGAGCGTACCGAAACGTCGACCGGCTGTACCTGGGGGAACGGTTCTGTTCGGTCCGGTACCTGCAGCACCTGAAACATTTCGTGGACGCGGCGGAGTGCTCGGACATTCCGGCATGGCTGGCTGTGCCGGGGATGGTCCACGAGGGGGATTTCGATCGCGTGGTGGAGGCCACCCTGGACGCGGCCGGTTCCTTTCAAGGGGTGCTGACAGGCGACTACGGGCTGGCCCGAAGGATCCGGGGGCGGTGCCGGCTCGTGTACGACGGGATGGTTCTCAACAGGGAGGCCGCGCGCCGCATCCGGGAGATGCTGGGGGCGGAGCAGATCCGCCTTCATCCACCGGCCCTGGAAACCCTGGAAGCCCTGGCGGGCATCGTTCCACTGGAAATCGTGCTCCACGGCCGGATTCCCCTGTCCGCTACGCCCCGCTGCCTGACACGCTCCCTGATCGGCTGCGAGGTGTGCAATGAACAGCGGACCGTCCGGGGCGGACCCGTTCCGCTGGTGCTCCGGGGAAACGTGCTGTACGCACCCGAACCGGTGCAGGCCTTCGGCCTGCTTCCGCGGCTGGAGGAACTGGGCCTGGCCACAGGCGTCATCGAGGCCACGGGCCTTGGTGTGGAGGAGGTGGCCGAACTGGCGGACATCTACCGGGGCGAAAAACCGCCGCCGAACCGTAACGTAAGCGGCCTCTATTTCGGGTCTGATAAATCGTTCCTGCTGAGCGGCCGCTGGATGGACGTCACGGAGGTGCCGGATCATTTCGAAGGCGGTTGAAACCTGTTGCGATATCGTTGAACACGGAGTCCCGATCCGATGAAGATTCTTCTGTTGAGCACGGAAATCCTCACCTCCCTGGAAAACTGCGTCTGTGCACCGCTGGGGCTCCTGTCCATCGCCTCCGTGGCCGAGGCCATGGGGCACGAGGTCCGGATCATCAATCTCCGGGTCCATCGTTCACCCCGGACCATCCGGCGGCTTCTGGATGAAGCGGTTTCCTGGGGGCCGGACATCGTGGGGCTCAGCACCGTCACGCCGTACGCCACGATCTTTCAAATGGTGGCCCGGTATTTCCGCAGGAGAACCCCCAACGCCCTTCTGATCGGCGGGGGGCCCCACGCCTCGTCCGACAACCCGGAAGTCCTGACCCAGGGACTGGTGGACCTGTGCGTCCTGGGTGAGGGGGAACGGTCATTCCAGCGCCTCCTGGAGAAGAAGGCCGCAAAGGAGGACCTGTATCAGACCCCGGGGATCTCGTTTCTGCGGGACGGCAACGTGGTGGAAACGACGCCGGCGCCGTTCGTGGAGAACCTGGACGATCTGCCTCTGCCCGCCTGGCACCTTCTGGACTTTAAACAGTACCAGAGCTTCAGCGGGATGGCCGATTTCTTCCACTGGAGCGCCACCATGTTCACCTCCCGGGGCTGTCCGTACAAG
>CAYTRL010000538.1:0-3555 GCA_964439795.1 uncultured Thermodesulfobacteriota bacterium | reverse complement strand
ATGTGAGAGGAAATTCTTTTCAATTTTTTGCGACATCTATCTTGACACTCACCGCTAACGATGGATCCAGATTCCAACTTGGAACTCGGAAGTTCAAATCTCTCCACTCAGGTCTGATAAAAAATTTATTTATATACCTATCAATTATACGCGGATCAGCGTGCCTGAAATGTGTCAAGGAAAGATTGGATACAATTGATCCACGGCAATCCGACGTTTGCGAACCGTAAACAGGTCGGAAAATGAAGTTTGGGACGTAAGATATCATCCAACAATATGGATCGTTTTGATCCGCGGGGTACATTTTTCTGTAAGATGATCTCCTTTTGGTCGTACCGATATGGGATCTTGCCGCTTTGCATTGCCTATCCGACCGGGGGGGGATACTATGGGTCCGAGCCTTCGGTGAGACAAGACCGGTCGAGGAGGACAGCATCACCCCCCCCACCCCCAGGGAGCAAGGTCGGAGAAAGCCCGATTCCCGGGTCCCTTCCCGTGGGGTCCCTCTTTCCCTCGTGTCGTTCTGCTTCCTCTCCCTTTTTCTTTATTATGCCTTCGTCATCTCCGGTTACGCTCCGGAAGACCGCTTGACGGGAGATGAGATCTTCTACTACTTCCAGGCGCAGCACCTTCGGGACGGCGAGTTCGTCTGGTTCGCGGACACGCAACCCTATCTCTACCCCCTCTTTCTCGCGCTCACCTTTTTCGACGACGTGACGGCACTGCGCATGGCAAACGCCGCTGTTATGGCCCTTGCGGCGGTCTTCACGGGCCTTCTGGGGGCACGAATCGCCGGCCGGGCGGGGTTCTGGGGGGCCTTTCTGCTCTTCGGCCTCCACCCGAGAACCCTCCAGCTCGGAACCTCGCTCTTCGTGGAGTCTCTCTTCATGCTGCTCCAGGCCGCGGTCTTTCTGGCGTACGATGCGTGGCAGGGAAAGGAGAAGCCTGCATGGCTCTCGAGCCTCGGGCTCGGGATTCTTCTAGGCCTGACCCTGGAGTGCAGGCCGGTGGGGTTCCTCCTCCTGCCCCCGCTGGCGCTCGAGGCGACCCTCCGGCACGGCCGAAAGGCGATTCCGCACCTTTTCCTGATGTTCTCCGTTGCCGTTCTGTTCATCCTGCCTTACGGGGTGTTTCATGCGCACATCTTTCTCGGGGAGAAGATCGGCGAGACGAGCGGCCGCGTGCTCCTGAGGTTGTGGGCCCTCCTCCATGAGGCCCCCGGGTACCTGGGGTTGCCGGTTCTGGTGCTCCTGCTCGGGGGTGCGGCATGGCGCCTTCGGATCTACCGCCGCCCCCTCGTTCGTTTTCTGTTCCTCTACGGGATCCTTTTCTTCACGGTCATTGTCCTGTTCGACCGTTACATTTTCCTGCGGCATCTCTACCCGCTGATCATGCCGCTCGCATGCCTTACCGTGGCGCCGCTTCCCTTTCTGTCCGCCCGTCACCGGACCCTTTTCATGGGCTGCATCCTGGGGGTCGCATGCTGGGAAGTAGGGGCGGGGCTGAAGCTTCAGCCCGTGGTGTACTCCAACAATTACCTTTTTGTCTCCGATCCGGAGACCGCGCTGGACGTGCGGGATTTCGAGGTGATCGAAGGCCCGGAAGCGGGCAGGAACGTCTCGCTGCCCTACTTCTCCCAGCCCAACGACAGCCGGGTTGCGTACCGGGCAGTCGTGGACACGCGCCACGGCTACGAAGCCGTTGTCGTCTCTTACGCGGCCGACTACGTGAAGGTCCGGGTGAACGGTGTCGTTGTCCAACCGGGGCACGAGGGCTCCCCTTTCAAGCCCCTTGTCATCCAGGTCCCCCTGCCGGCGGGCCGGCACGTTTTTGACGTGGAGATCCGGAACGAAGACAACATCGGGGGTATGGGGCAGGTGCTGCTCGCAACGAAGGATTTCGTGGATGCCTCCGTCCGCCGTGCCCCATCGCGCCAACCGTGGACCGCACTGGATCGCCTGCGATGATCCAGCAGCACGTATCAGGGGTCTTCCGGGCAGGGGGGAGGGTCAGGTCACGGTGTCCTTCTGCCGGACCGTTCCCCGGGGCACCAGGATGCGCCAGTAGCCGATCTTCTCCGAGATTTCATACCCTTCCCGGACGGCGTCGTAGACTCTCGGAGTGAACCGGCCTTCCGGCTTGAAACTGTCCCTGGCCGGGGACTTGAGAATGATGAGGGGGAACCTCTTTTCCCGGATGTCCTTGATGAATTCCCGGTCATCCCACAAGTTTTCCCGGTAAAGGGTGGCAAACGCAAAGGGCTCGAAGAGGAATTCCTTGCCGTTCAGGACGGCCCAGCTCGCCACTTCCGTGAGGATGGGGCCCTCGGTTTCCCGCACGTACTGCGAAATCCTGTCCCCCTCCGCCTTTGTCGCCTGTACGCTGACGAAGAAATCCGTTTTAAGGGGAAGGGGGTTCAGGACGATCCCCACCTGAATCAGGGCAAAGAGAAGGGTCGCACCGATGATCGATTCCCGTTCCGGATGTTTTGCGCACGTTTTGAGGATCTCCGCAATACAGAGTCCCGTGCACAGGCTCACCGCGATGCCCCACTCGATCCAGAAGTTCATGTTCGCCCCCACCTTCCCGCTCAGCAGTCCGTGAACGAAGGCGGCTGCGAGATAGATCACGGCGGGGTCCAGGCGTTTTCGACGGAAGCAGAACCAGCAGTAGAGCATGGAAAAGCCGAAAAAGATCGGAAACACCCTTATCGTGTCCACGAAGGAGTTCAACGCCTTTCCCGGCAGGTAGGTGTTTGCCATATATTTGACCGTGTGCAGAAAGAACTGTCCGCCGGAGAAGATGTGGAGGGCCAGGTAAAGAGCCAGAACCGCGCCTCCAAGCGTTGCGATTACCCCGATGCCCTTTCCCCTTTTTACCAGAAAATAGTGGCCGTAGGCGGCCAGGGGCGCGGCGAAGAGGGTCTGCTTGGCCAGGAAGGCCGCGCAGAAAAAGGGAAGGGCAATCCAGACCCCCCGGTCCCGCGGCAGGACCATGTAGACGGTGAGGCCGGTCAGGGCGAGGGCGATGCCCAGGAGATCCACCCTGCACAGGGACGCCCACTCGATGGCGGGGGGAAAGCACAGGAAGGAAAGAGATGCGACCAATGCCGGGAGAATGCCGCCGGTCTTCCTCCGGACCGTTGCGTAAAGAAGAAAAGAGATCCAGAGGGTGCTCACCAGGGATACGGCACGCAGGGGTGCAAGGGAGACGCCCCAACGTCCGATGAAAAGGGAGCCGACCCACTGGTACAGGGGGGGATAGGCCGTATTGATATAGGGGTAGTGTTGGATGCTCGGATAGAGGGGTTTCCCCTGCTGGAGCCGCAGGCTCTGATTCAGGACGATGCCCTCGATGTCGTCCACTTCATAAGGAAACCGGATGATCTCCTCGCTGTAAACGAGGAAGATGACGAACTGGGCGAGGAGGCTCAGGATCAGAAGGCCGCCCAGGACGGGCGTGAAGCCCTGCCGGGTCAGGGAGGATCCTTTTCGGAAAGCATGTGCAACCTTCATGTTCCCTTCCTGTCACTGCGCTTCAACCTCGTCATTTCGT
>CAYTRL010000537.1:0-3590 GCA_964439795.1 uncultured Thermodesulfobacteriota bacterium | reverse complement strand
TCCCGGGCGCTTGAAAGGAACGTGCAGATCAATTCCCGTTCGAAATCAGGGTCTCCGTCGGAGATCTCCTGGATGCGACGGATCTGCACCGGTTTCCTGAGGTGGCCGGCCTTGCCGGAAAGGGTCCCGGTCTTCAGATGTTTCCCCAGGGTCTCTTCCAATGCGGTGGGGGACACGGGCTTGCTGATGTAATCGTCCATGCCCGCCTCCAGGCACCTTTCCCGGTCTCCCTTCAGCGCGTGCGCGGTCATGGCCACAATGGGAACGTTGGGATTGAGAACCCTCCTTCGAGGGTCTCGAATGGTGCGGGTGGCCTCAAAGCCGTCCATCTCCGGCATCTGTACGTCCATCAGCACGAGATCGTAGGGGATCGTTTCCAGGGCCGATACCGCCTCCTTACCGTTGGCAACCGCATCGGCCCGGTAGCCCAGGTTTTCCAGGATTCGCAGTGCAACCTTCTGATTCACCACGTTGTCCTCGGCCAGCAGGATCCGGATGTTCCTCTTCTTTTTCTCCGTGAGGCTGTGACGGGTGATGATGGGGGCGTGAGAAACCCCCGGGGCCGTGGTGGAGACGCCGAGGGCGGTGATGAGACAATCGTAGAGCTGAGATTTCTTGACCGGCTTGTTGAGATAGGCGGCGAACCCGATTTCCCGCAACTGCGTCGCCTCCCCCCGCTGTCCCTTGGAGGTCAGCATGACCAGGAGTGTGTCCTGCAGGGCGGGATCCTTTTTGATTTCCCTGCCCAGCGTTTTCCCGTCCATACCCTGCATCTGCATGTCGATCAGGGCGACCCGGAAGGGATCCCCCTCCCGGAGGGCCTCCCGCAGCCGTTCCAGGGCCTTTGGCCCGTCCGCGGCCTCATCGAATCGACAGCCCCACGAGCGCAGCAACTCGCGAAGGACCAGCCGATTGGTCTCGTGGTCGTCCACGATCAGGATTCGCTGGGACCGGATATCCTCCTCGGCCAAGGGGTCCGCGGTTCGACTTTCCGGCTGTTTTTCCAGCGCCACGGTGAACCAGAAGGTGGAGCCCGTCCCCACTTCGCTTTCCACGCCGATCCGGCCTTCCATCATCTCCGACAGCTGCCTGGAAATGGCCAACCCGAGCCCGGTCCCGCCGAACCTCCGTTTGACCGAGGCGTCCACCTGGGAAAAGGATCTGAACAGACGATCCAGCCGGTCGGGCGGGATGCCGATTCCGGTGTCGTTCACATCGAAGCGCAACGCGATGTGCGTTTCGGTTTCCCCCTCCAGGGCCACCCGGATGAATACTTCCCCCTTCTCGGTGAACTTGATCGCATTGCCGGCAAGATTGATCAGGATCTGTCTCAGCCTCCCTGGATCGCCGCGCACCAGGGCGGGGACGTCCGGCTGGATCAGACAGAATAACTCCAGGCCCTTTTCCCTGGCCCGGAGCGCCAGCACGTCCACCACATCCTCCACGGTGGTGCGCAGGTCGAAGTCGAGGATCTCCAGCTCCATCTGGCCCGCTTCGACCTTGGAAAAGTCGAGAATATCGTTGATGATCGACAGGAGGGAGTCTGCAGAGGAACGCACGGTTTCCATGTATTCCTGCTGTTCCGGGGTCAGGGCGGTTTCCATGAGCAGGCCGGTCATGCCGATGATCCCGTTCATGGGCGTGCGGATCTCGTGGCTCATGTTGGCCAGGAATTCGCTTTTGGCCCTGTTGGCGGCCTCCGCGGCCTCCTTGGCCTCCTGAAATGCCTCCTCCGTCCGCTTGCGTTCCGTGATGTCCCGGACGATGTTCAGAACCCCTTTTATCTCGGCGCCCTCTTTCATCAGGCTGGAGTTCACCTCCACGAAGACCCGCGAGCCGTCCTTGCGGGAGGCCTCGTACTCCAAGATGCGCGCGGGATTGCCCCTCATCATGTCCCGAACCACCTCGGCGGTCGCCTCGATTTCTTCCGGGCCGAGAATCCCCACTTCGGCATAGTTCTTCCCGATGACTTCCTCGGGCTTGTAGCCGAAAATGTCCTCGATCTTCCGGTTGACGTCCACGATGGTTCCGTTCAGCCTTGAATAGATGATTTCATCGTTTGCGTTTTCGAAGATCTTCTTGAGTTTGTCCTCACTCTCCCGAAGCGCCTCGGACGTTTCGGCCACCTGTTTCAGGTACTGGGTTTCCGCCTGCAGTTGTGTCTTCTGTTTCTGCGCCCTCAACATGATTTGAAACCCAACCCCGAAAAGGGCCAGTAGAACCGCGGTAATGATCCCGCCGTTCTTTGCCTGTTTCAGAATCGGGCCCGCGATATCGGAATAATCCCTGGTAACGGCAATGGACCACAGGTCCTCTCCCACGGAAAGGGGGACATAGGCGGTCAGCCTGTTTACCCCTTTGACTCTCCCTTCCACCCGCCGGGCGGAGGCATAGATGGCTGTGCCCTTTCGGCCTTCGGACATCTCCCCCGCGATCTCTTCCAGCCCGGACCAGTCGTGATCCGGGAATTCCTTCTCCCTCCCTGCAATGAGGGGCCGGCCCACGAGCCGGCTGTCCAGGTCCCCCAGCACCACACCGTTTCCGTCCATCATCCAGGCAGAGCCGCTTCCGCCCAGAAGGACGGGATTGAACCGCTCTTTCCAGATCCTTTCCGTACGGACCGTCATCCGGACGATCCCGGAAAACGCCCCCCTGTGGAACAGGGGTTCCAGGATGGATACGGCAGGGCCGCCCGTGCGCGTCCGAGAGGTCCGGCCGGCATAAGGCTTGCGCTCCCTGAGGACATGGGCCACGAACGGTTCACGCGCGAGGGCCGTCCCGATGTCCTCTCCCTCCTTGGGGAGGTGAAAAACGACCTCACCCTTCGCGTTCAGGATGGAAAGATTGTCCACGCTGTCTCTGTTCAACCGGAAAAAAACTTCACACGCGGAGGGGCCTGCAAGCGGTGCGCCGTGGAGCCGGGACAAGGCGGCCGTTTCCTGAACGGACGGAATCCGTGAAAGGGCAGCCAGGGCCTGTGTCTTCTTTTCGAGAAAGCGGTGGATGTCGTCCGCAAGGGATTCTGCGGTTGTGGAAAGCTGCTCTTCCGCCTGGGTACGGACGATGTCGATGTACCCCTGTTCCGCCAGGTAGGCCAGGTACGAAACAATGGCAATGATCACCGCGCACACCAGGACGCTCAACAACCATCTGACGGGTCGACTCTGCTTCTTCATGTGTCTTCCCGGTCTCCGCTTTTCGTACGTTTCTTCCGAGGGTTATACCCTATCCCATGACAGATCGGAAGAATTTTATAAAATCATTATCCCGAATCCTTTGAAATCCGTAAGTGATTTGAACGATAGTTTTCATATACTCAACCGACCATCTTTTTGGGGTTTTGGAGGTCGCCAATGAAGATTCGCAATCCGGCCGCGCTGGCAGGCATGTTGGAGGAATACAGTATTGATATCTGGTTCTCCACGGAAGGCACGGCTCCTTCTCCATCGTCACCGAGCTTTCTGGACGGCGATGTCCTGGCGTTCGGTAACCGTGTGGTGGAGCACATGATTCTGGGCGTGGAGGCACCCCTCTGACCGAAACCATCGAGACCCTGGAGGGGATCGAGTTCATGTTCTTTCCAGGGCTTG
>CAYTRL010000536.1:0-3625 GCA_964439795.1 uncultured Thermodesulfobacteriota bacterium | reverse complement strand
GTAAGGGTTGTTTCGCTATTCTGGATTACTATCAATGGACTCCCAAGTAGTGCGTCCTGCTTTTACGTATTTCACAACATGGAATCGTATACAGGGTGAACCCAGCGAACCATCATCCGTATGTCTCCATCTCCCGGATGGAAGGAGTCATAATCATGCCCGCCGGGCCTGCTTCAGGGAGCGGACTTCTCCACCTCCGCTCTTCATCGTTTCGGAAAGGATGGTTCCAGGCTCTCGCGGGATCCGTTACAGTCCTCCTCTTCCTTTTCTTCTTCCCTGCCCTGCAAGGATGTTCCCGGGATCATCCCGGCGGCACCTCACCCGAGAGGGTGGGGGAGGAAGCCAAGCGGGTATTTCTCGAACCCGTTGTCTGTGGTGAAGGTGGGGACCCCTACGAAGCGGAAAACAGCTGCCTTGCCTGCCACAAGGGGATCGAGGCGATCCGCTGCCCTGATTCCGATATGTTCCGGCAGATCGTCCGGCGGGCCGAAGACGACGACACCCGGAACCGCTGTGTCATCTGTCATGGGGGGAATCCAACCGTAATCCCGGAACCTGGCCTGAACCCGAAGTCCGAAGCGTACCGCGATTACACGCAGAAGGCACACACGGGAACCGTTCCGTTTTTCCTTTCCCATCCCGGTCCCAAAACGTTCTATCCGGACCCGGGGAGCCCCTGGATCAACGCAAACACTTGCGGGACCTGCCACGAATGGGAGGTTCGTGCGCAATGGAAGAGCCTGATGATGACCGAAGCCGGAAAGATCCAGGGAACGGCGTGGGGGTTCGGCGGACTGACAGGCTACGAGCACAAGTGGGCAAACTACGAGGTACAAAACGACAGCGACCCGGACGCCGTCCTGGGAACGGAGACGTTCCGGGACTATCTCGACAGGCTTGCCAAGACCGAGAGCAACGTATTTCCGGACCGCATGGGCCCGGTTCCCCCTGCCCCGAGGGGAGGCGCCGACGTCACGGAGAACCCTTCCCTGTCGGCGTTCACCTATCTCCGGGGGGAATGCCAGAGATGTCACCTGGCGGTGGGGGGGAAGCAAAGGTACGGCGATTATCGGGGGAGAGGCTGCAGCGCCTGTCACATGCCTTATAGCAATGCAGGGACGTACCAGGGAAAGGACCCCGCTGTTCCACGTGAAGAGGGAGGCCATCCCCTGGTCCATTCAATCCAGTCCTCCTACTGGACTCCCGTGAAGACCGGCAAGGTGACATACTCGGGGATTCCCGTGGAATCCTGCAACGCCTGCCACAACAGAGGCCGACGCATCGGCGTTTCGTTCCAGGGGCTCATGGAGACCCCGTATCACTCCCCCTGGACAAAGACCGGGGCCCCACAGCAGCCTTTGCACGGAAAGCACTACCTGAAGCTTCAGGAGGACCTGCACAACGAGAAGGGGTTTTTCTGCCAGGACTGCCACACCAGCCTGGATGTACACTCGCCCAACCGGCTGATCGGGAGTATTCCGGGTGCGGTGGAGATCGAGTGCTTCGACTGCCACGGCACGCCGGAAAAATACCCCTGGGAACTCCCCCTCGGGTTTGGGGACGAGTACCGGGAAGAACCCATGACCGGCAGGGAAAGAGGGCTTGCCACCGAGCTGCCCGCTTTCCTCAGCAAGGCAAAAACCTATGACCCGGAAGACGGTTATCTTCTTTCCGCCCGGGGGAATCCGCTGGGCAACGTGGTCCGCACGGGAGACAGGGTAAAGGTGTACCTGGCTTCCGGGGAGGTGAAGGAGCTGACCCCCCTGAAGGAACAGGCCCGGAACGACGTCTTCTCACTCAAGGGTCGCGTGTCGATGGTTCAGGTAAAAAAACATATCAACCGCCTGGAGTGCTACGGGTGCCACACCACCTGGGCCCCCCAGTGCTACGGGTGTCACATCAAGGTGGACTATGGAAAACCGGGCGCTCTTCTGGACTGGGTGGCCATGGGGCATAACGCCCGGCCGGACGGGTTGACCCCGGAGTACACCGAAGAGGAAGAAGCCTACCGGTTGAACGGAGACGTGGAGGAGACACGCTCCTACCTGCGGTGGGAGGACCCCGCGCTTGCACAGAACGGGGAGGGTCGTGTGAGTCCCGTTGTCCCGGGCTGCCAGACAACCGTGACGGTTTTGAACGACGCCGGCGAGGTGGTCCTTTCCAACCACATCTTCCGGATCAAGAACGTGGAAGGGGCCGGGGAGGAGGGACAGCTGGGCCTGGACATGTCGCCTCTGCACCCTCACACCGTCCAGAAATCGGCCCGGGGCTGTGAAAGCTGTCACGCAAACCCCAAGGCCCTGGGATACGGGATCTCGGGCGGAAGGCTTTTCAAGGACCCGGCCGTGGACCATGACGTGGACCTGGCCACCGGCCCGGGCGAGATCATTCCGGAGGGCGTGGCCCCGCAGACGGCCGCTATCCCGGGCCTGGCCGGGGACTGGTCCCGGTTTGTCACCGAGGCGGGCAGACAGATCCAGACGGTGGGTCATCTTTTCCGGTTGTCCAGGCCCCTCAACAACGAAGAGCGCGCGCACATGGAACGGGAGGGTGTGTGCCTCTCCTGCCACCAGGAGATCCCGGACCGCTCACTTTCGGTGGTCCTGCTCCATCCGCTGGCCAAGCTCCTGGGGATGTTTCCCACCACGAACCCTCAGCATACGTCCCTGCTTCACAAAACCCTTCTCCTGGCAGGCTGGGTGCAGGTGTGCGTCATGCTGGGGGGAACCGTATTCGGCATTGCCGCGGTCATCGCCTTTCTGGTCTGGAGGAGGAAGAAGCGGCGGGAGAAACTCGCCATGTAACCCTGGGGGAAAGAGAACCATGATCGATCTCTCACAATACAAAATCCTCGTGGTGGACGACGAACCGGATATTCTCACCTTCATCTGTTCCGTACTGGAAGACAACGGCGCAACCGTGTTCCAGGCCCGGTCCGGTGATCAGGCACTGGAGGAAGCCCGGAGGAACAAGCCCGATCTCGTGACCCTGGATCTTTCCATGCCGGGAAAGGATGGGGGACAGGTTTTCGAGGAGATGCGCAACGATGCGGAGCTGAAGAAGATACCGGTGTTTATCATATCCGGAAAACCCGAACTGCGCAGGCTGATCTATCAGAGAACGGTTCAACCGCCTGACGGATTTCTGGATAAACCCATCGATGAAAGAAGCCTGCTGCTGAACGTCAGAAAGATCCTGTCGCGGGTCGATCCACAGGGCGGGAGCTCGAAAAACCAGGGGGCACCGTAAGGGCGTCATCGGATTCATCCCCCCTCCTTTGAGCGGATCAATTTATTAGTCATTAGCAACTTTTTCCTTGACAGATTCCTCTCCAATTGCTATATTATTAATATCAGTCATTCACGCTATACTTTTCCGTGATCCTCCCGTACGCTCCCGTATGCTTGTGTTGCTGCTTCTGTTGTTGCACTTCCAGCTCGACTGCATTTCGACATCTGTTCCGGCCGCTGTAGTTCTTTTTTAATGCTTGTATTCCCCATGATGAGCCTCCCCGGAACGGCCCTTGCCCGGTTGTTCCACCTTACACCCTGTGATGTATCCCGAGGTGACCATGCAAGAAGGCGCCACTCCCTCCCCTTCCCCCTCGCCTGAACCCTGGGCGGAT
>CAYTRL010000535.1:0-3627 GCA_964439795.1 uncultured Thermodesulfobacteriota bacterium | reverse complement strand
ACGGTTGTAAAGCACACCCGTGTGGGAGATCAGCACCACGAGGATCCGATGCGCATCCATGCGGATCAGGTCGATCTGTTCCAGAACCGCCTGGGAAAGACGGGGAGCGGAGACGATTCCTGTGTACCGGGAGATGCCGGACAGGATGCGGGAGGTTTCCTGCATGATCTCGCCCACATTCCGGCCGCCCCCCTGGTATCGGCTCAGGATAAAGTCTTTCACGTCCCGGCGCAGGGGCTTTGGATCCATGATTGCATCCACATAATACCGGAACCCCAGATCCGTCGGGATCCGCCCGGAGGAAACATGGGGCTGCTCCAGTAACCCGTGGTCCTCCAGGCAGGCCATGATATTCCGGACCGTTGCCGGGCTGATGTTGAGCCGGTATTTCCTGGTGATCCTCTCGGAACCTACCGGCAGAGCGGTCAGGATGTAGTCACGGATCACCGCACGCAGAACCTTCCATTTCTTTTCTTCCAGCGGTTCCAGCATCCCGATCCATCCTCATGTTTCAGGCGTCCGACCGGTACAACCCCGAACGCACAGGAGTCCGCCTCTCCCTACCCGGCTATCTACGACCAAAGGATTATATCAGATTGCCCCGGCGAAAGGGAACCGGCCGCCTCGCGGAGCATGGTGAGAAAACCCAACCCCTATTTGGGCGAAATATGCAGGTGTAACTGCTGCATGGCTGCCCAGGCGCTGATCAGCCGGTTGTACTCCCGGTCCCAGTGAAACCGGTAGACGCCCGACTGCATATGGGTCCGGTCCCCCCAGGCGATACATACGGTCCCCACCGGTTTATCGGCCGACCCACCGGCAGGCCCCGCAACCCCGGTGACGGCCAGACCCACGTCCGCAGCCGATCGCTCCAGGGCGCCCTGGAGCATGGCCCGGGCCACCGGTTCACTCACCGCACCGTTTTTCTCCAGCACGGATTCCGGAACACCAAGCACCTCCATCTTGGAAGCGTTGCTGTAAGTGACGAACCCCCTCTCCATCCAGGCACTGGAACCGGCTGTATCCGTAAGGAGTTTTGCCACCAGCCCCCCGGTACAGCTTTCCGCGCTGACCACCCGCAGACCGCGCCGGGTCAATTCACTCCCCAGGACAGCGGGCAACTTACGATCCCCGGTTCCGTAAACGTGCGGGGACAGGGCCCGGCACACCTCCCCCCCGGCATCTTCAAGGCGGTCGGACCGGTCCGCCTCGCCCCGCAGCTTGACAAGGATCTCGGGAAACGAAAAACGGTAGCCGAAAACCAGGTCCTCGAACAAAGATTCCACGGGCCGCAACCGCTGGCTGATCTCGCTTTCGGCCAATCCGAAAACCCGGAAGATCCTCACGTCGAGCCGGTCCCTTCCGGACAGGTTCCTGTCCAGCCAGGGGAGAAGCTCCTTGTCCACCATGGGCCGGTTTTCCCGTGGAGGCCCGGGAAGCACGGACAGGGAACAAGTCTCCGTTCTCAGAGCGTATCCCGGCGCCGTACCCATCTCGTTGGGCAACACCTCCGCCCCCTCGGGGAACATCGCCTGCTTCTCGTTGCCCGACGGAGGCTCCTGGCCCCGAAGTACGGAAAAGATCTGGCGGAGCCGTTCCCAGTGTTCCTGGTCCAATACCAGGGCCCGGCCCAGGGCCCGGGCCACTGCCTCTGTGGTTCGATCGTCCGAGGTGGGCCCCAGTCCGCCGCAAAGCACCACGAGTTCATACCGGCCCACGGCCCGCGTCACCGATTCGGCGATACATTCGATCTCATCGGGCAGGATGCGCATGCTCCGCACCCTGTACCCGTGATCCGTAAGCCGCTCCGCGAGAAACGGCCCGTTGCTGTCGGCGATGTCTCCGGCCAGAAGTTCATCCCCGATAAGAAAAACGGCCGCCTCGATCTTGCTCATTCTGTTTCTCCTCTCTCCCCCGAATAAACCGACCCGGGGAAACGGTTTTTGCTTCCCCGGAAAAATCTATCAGATCCGCGCCGCGGATGAAACGGTCCCGGACGCCTTCGCATTGCAGGCGATGGATGATATGCTTGAAGAAAGACCGCCCGTACAGGAGCCCCTGCATGGATCGCCCGCGCCCCTCCCCCGCGAAGAAGACCGTTCGAAAACGCGGCCGGAGGAACAGGAAGAAAAAACAGGACGCCGCGGGCGTATCCGAACGGGTCCGGATTGCGCAACGGTCCCTCGCCGACGCGGTCCGGGCGGCGTATGTGGAGATGTTTGGCGAACGGGCCGGTTCGGCCCGTCCCTTCTCGTTCTCCGTAGAAGTGCGGGTGGATCCCCAACAACAATGGAGGCTGGAAACGGTCCCGCCGTTGGAGGAGCGGATCCGGTCTTCTCTGCAGGAGATGGAACTTCGAGCCGAGGCGTACCAGGATGGAAGGGTGTATTGTTATCGCTGCGAGAGTTCCCGTTGCGAGCACAGCGTCCCTCCCCGGCCGGGATCCGTTTTCGGCGGGTACGAATCCACGGGCCGCCCCTCGTGGCCCGATCTCCTCCAGGTGCTTCTGGAACACAAACACCCGGATATCGACCTTCTCTATCAGACATCCACCCACGATCTTGCCGTGCTCTGCATGGACCCTGACATCCTGAAACACCGACAGTTGACGATCTTCGGCCGTGAATCCAAGACGTACGACATCCTGGGCCAGATCGTTTTCGGTTTTCTGGACATGTCGGGCCCGGACGGCGGCGGGAGGAAAGAGCGCGTTGCATTCTCGGTCCAGGCCGTTGCTTCCCGGGGCCGGAACGGTTCTCCCCGGCTGGAACTGAACGTTCTGGGCCGGCTTTCCAGCGGCCGCCCCGCCCTGGATGCGGTACACGGGTCGTTCCAGACAAGGATCTTTCACACGATTGCATCGGCCCGCCGTACGCTCCGTACGATGTCGCCTCCCCGGTCTCTCCGCGGCAAAGGAGCGGAAAAGAATCCCGCATCCGGGGATCGACCCGACCCGAGCCTGGATTTCCTGAAGAAGCTGGCGCGCACCCTGGAAAAGGTGGGCCGGCAGCGGGGACGGCGAACAGTCCATGCGGAAGACCGCCGTGTCACCCGGCGTCATACATCCAGCGCACGGCGCGATGTGGAGAGGACCCCGGATGACCTGTTTCTCTGGGATGAACACCGGCAGACCGTGGTGGTGTTGGGACCAAGAAACCGGGTACATGTGTTCAGCCCGGATGCCCGACATGTTACCAGCCTGCTGCTCCAATCCGAGGAGGTAAAAAGTCGACGGCGACGGAAACGGTGGGTCCCGTTGGCAGCGGAGAAGCTTGAACGGTTCAAGGCGGCCGCAGGCGACTTCCCCCCCCCGGCCGAGAAGGCTCCAAAGCGGTCCGGCGGAGGAAAAGCGTCCCCTCGATGAGAGTCACCCCCCATCAGACCCCTTCCCGAAGGTGCCGAAGGAAAAACTCCGTCTGCAGCCCCACGCACTGTTCGAACGGCTCACCCCGGTAGACATCAAAATGTCCCACTGGTATTCGAACAAGCGTACCCTTCGTCATCCGGGCCGCCATCCGCCCTACGGCCGTTGCGGGGATCAAGCTGTCCTGTTCCGCCAGGATCACGAGGGCCGGGCAGGAAAGCCGTGAAGCAAACGAACTCGGCCGGTAGGTCATCATGGAAAGG
>CAYTRL010000534.1:0-3690 GCA_964439795.1 uncultured Thermodesulfobacteriota bacterium | reverse complement strand
CGATCCTGTTGACCGCCGGTGGATGTCTGTTTCTCTGCGCAACCGGCTGCGACCAGGACAGGATTCCTCCGAACGGAAGCTTCCCTTCGGAGGGGGTTCGTGAACGCCTGGAAAAGCTGGCCCCTGCGGCGGTCATCGGCCATCGGGGGACGGGAAAGACCCGGCCGGGCCATCCCTATCCGGAGAATTCCCTGGCATCGTTCCGGGAAGCGGTCCGGCAGGGCGCCGATGGAATCGAACTGGATCTGGAGATCACGGCGGACGGGGAAGTGGTGGTGATGCACGATGACACCCTGGACCGCACCACCGACGGTTCGGGTTGCGTGAGCCGCAAGACGCTTGCCGAAATCCGGGCCTGCCGGATCCTGGACGCCTCCGGCCGGCCCACCGACGAGCGCCCCCCCACCCTCCAGGAGGTCTACGGGGCACTCCCGCCGCACATACTGGTCAACGTGGAGCTCAAGACGTTCGGCCCCGATTGTGTGACGGACGCCACCGGGCCGGAAGAGCTGGCCCGGGCCGCCGTACGCGAGGTGGCCCGGCTGGGCGGGTCGGACCGGACCTTCTTCTCCTCCTTCGACGAGCAGGCTGCCGCTTCGGTGAAGCAGGAGACCCCCTCCCTGTATTCGGCCCTCCTGCTGAACCGGGACGAATCTCTTTCGTGGAAGCCCTCCCTGGACCGGGCCGGAGAACAGGGTCTGGACGCGGTTCATCCCCATCTCCTGATCCCCGGGGCCGGGGTGGAGGCGGCGCTCCGCTCGGATCTTCAGGTGAACGTGTACACGGTGAACGGCAGGATTCCGATGACCGCGGCACTGGACAAGGGCGTCACCTCCATCATAACGGATCAGCCCGGGCTCCTGAAAACCGTGATCGAGGAACGGCGCGAAACCGGAAAGGCCTTCTGAGGAACGTCAGTACTTGAACTCCCACATGCTGTGGCAATAGTAGACACAGAGGCATTTGGGGTTCTTCTCCGTGCCGCAAACCTCCTCCCGGACCTGGAGAAACTTCTCCGCACAGATCTCGCAGGTGGTTTCTTTGAAATACTGAGAAACCAGGGTTTCGGGTTTGCTTGTGTCCTGGCAGTCGATATTGCAGGTATCCGTGTCATAACCGCATGCGGGCAGGAACACACAAAACACCAGCGGCAGGGGTACCGCGGCAAACATCTTCTGGATCGTTTTTCTCGTCATGGTACTCTTCATCCGGTCCGGTCCGGCCCCAGGGTCGTCACCCGCAGTCTTCGTGACACTTGCATTGATCCCCCGGGCCCAGGTCGCACACCTCGTTGATCATTTCCCGGGCCTTGATCCCGCACACAAGGCAATCGACGTCTGCTTCATAGCGTTGCTCCGCCTCGTGCCCGGGTTCGGTGTTCACACAGTGGATGGAACAGTGAACGGACACCTCCTCGCCGTCGCTTGAGCCGCATCCACACGCCAGCCATCCCCCCAGGAACAACCCCGGGAGCAACACGGCCAGAAACGCAAGAGCCCCTTCCTTCCATCGCAAGGTCGGCATCGCCTGGTTTTCCTCCTGTCCGTCAACCGGTTTCTTCCGGACGGTCGCGAATTGACCCTTCCCAACCACCATCCTATACTCGTTTCAAACTCCACCCCTACGATACACAGGGAGACCGCTGGAATGCAACCGTGGAGCCCCCATCACAAGCTGGCCGAGAAGTTCCTTTTCAAGGAAACCTGGGACCACGATTTCCTTCCCGACTCCCTCCTGGAGCTGGTGCGGTTCGTCTACAGCGAGGAGGAGGCCGATATCGTCACGGCCCTGAGCATGACCCCCCTGCCCGCAAGGATCGTGGCCCGCAGATCCCGGCAACCCGTTTCCCGCGTGGCCCCGGTGCTGGAAAATATGGCGGCCCGCAACGTGATTGCCCGCATCCGTATGAAGGGCATTCCACTGTACGGGTTTCTGCCCCTGGCGCCGGGCGTGTTCGAAGCGCAGATGTGCAAGGGGAAGGACGATGCGTACTCCCGCCGGTTCGCGGAGCTGTTCGAGCAGGTGTACACGGAGATGTTCACGTACCTCAAACCGCGCATGAAGAACAACGACATGCGCTTCGGACGGATCATCCCGGTGGAACAGGCGATCGATGCCAGTCCGGGCCTGGGGGTGCTCGCCTATGCCACCGACCGGTACTCGGAACTGGTGGACCGGAACCGGAGCTTTTGCATCGTGCATGCCTGCAGCTGTCGCCACGAGGCGAACCTGCTGGGCAAGGGGTGCGGTAAGCCGCTGGACGTGTGCTCCGCCATGGGCGCGCTGGCCGACTTCTGCGTAGATAACGGCCTGGCACGCCGGGTTTCCCGGGAGGAGTTCCTGGAGACCAAGAGACGGGCCGCGGAGGCCGGGCTGGTGAACATGACGGACAACCTCCGGGACCCGATGCAGGTGTGCTCGTGCTGCGGATGCTGCTGCGGGGCGCTCCGGATTCTCACGGAGTTCAACATCCCCGGCATCATCACCCAGAGTCACTTCGAGGCCCATGTGGATGGAACGGCGTGCATGGGTTGCGGTTCCTGCGAGGAGATCTGTCCCATGAACGCCGTCCGGGTGGTGGACGGGACGGCCGACCTGGACCCCGCCCGCTGCATCGGGTGCGGGGTGTGCGTGCCCGCGTGTCCGGAGACCGGAGCCATCCGTCTCCGGGAACGCAGGCAATACCACCGGCCCTCGGAAACCCTGGCCGATTACGCACTGAGCCGCTACCTGGAGTACCGGGGGGTCAACACCGCCCTGACAAGCAGGCTCACCCTGGGGGTGGGGCGTCTCATCCGCAGGGTGGCGCCCGTACACCTGTCCGGGCCGAAATACCGAAAGAGAGGGTAAGGATTCATGGCAAAACCCGACTGGACCCTGAACGTCATCAAGATGCTCTTTCCGCGGAAACCCGCCCACGGAAAGCTCACCAAGCTGCCCGGGGTGGCGCGATGGATGGAACGACGGTTCTTCGAGGGAGACCACATCATCGCCCTGCCCCAGGACCGCATGATCCAGCTCGACCAGGAGGTGGACGATCCCGGTCAGACGGTGCTGCCCTCCGACCTGGTGGATCGGTTCATCGAACAGGCAAACGACCTGTGGATCATGAACTTCTGCATCTGCCGCCGTTCCATGTCGTGCAAGGATTATCCCGTGGAACTGGGCTGCCTCTTCCTGGGGCGGGCAACCCTGGAGATCAACCCCGACTGGGGGCGTCGGGTGACCCGCGGGGAGGCCAGGGACCACATCCGGAAATGCCAGGAGGAGGGTCTGATCCACTTCATGGGACGGAGCAAGCTGGACACGGTCTGGCTCGGCATCGGTCCGGGCGACCGCCTGCTGACCATCTGCAACTGCTGCCCCTGCTGCTGCGTCACCCGGGGGCTGCCGTACACCGCCCCGATCCTGAGCGACAAGCTGAAACGGGCCCCCGGCGTCCGGGTCCGGGTGGACGACTCGTGCGTGGGTTGCGGCGCATGCCAGCCCCCGGAGGTGTGCTTTGCCGGGGCCATCCGCATGGCGGCAGAGCGGGCGGTGATCACCGAAGACTGCCGGGGCTGCGGCCGGTGCGTGGAGATATGCCCCTCCGGAGCCATCACCCTGTCGGTGGACCGGGACCGGTTCCTGAACGAAAACGTGGAGCACCTCTCCCGTCTGGTGGACCTGTCCTGACGGGAGAGGTGCTCC
>CAYTRL010000533.1:0-3691 GCA_964439795.1 uncultured Thermodesulfobacteriota bacterium | reverse complement strand
GATAGCTCAGAAAACCGTGCAGTTGCGTACCGCTCTGTTTGGGTCCCGTCAAGCATCCTCCTCGAAAGATGCCTGTCTTCATCCCGAAATACCGGCCGTATTCCTGGACCAGGATGTCTCCGGCAACCTTGCTGGCACCGAACAGGGAGTGCGTTGTCTGATCAATGTTCATGGTTTCATCGATGCCGTTGGCGTAATAGGGATGGCCCGAATCGATTTCCCATCGGGTTTCCGTCTCCTGCAGGGGCAGCGAATTGGGAGAGTCCCCATACACCTTGTTCGTCGACGTGAAGATGAAGACGGCATCCGGGCAATGCTTTTTCGTCATCTCCAGCAGGACGAGGGTCCCGTTGGCGTTCACGGTGAAGTCCTTCACAGGATCCCTGGCGGCCCAGTCATGACTCGGCTGCGCCGCGGCATGGACCACGAGGCGGATATCGCCGCCGTACTGCTGAAAGAGCGTTTCGATACTGCGTGCGTCCCGGATGTCGTACGAGTAGTGCCTGTAGTTCTCGATTTCCTTTTCCAGCCATGCCCTTTTCCACAAGGTGGACGCGTCCGGGCCAAAGAACTCCTCCCGCATGTTGTTGTCGACCCCCACGACCCGATCGAATTTGTTCGACAAAAACTCGACCGCTTCACTGCCGATGAGACCCGCGGAACCCGTGATCAAAGCAATGTTCATTCCAAGCCGCCTTCACGTCATTGTATGCTAAAGGTCCAGAGGGGATTCAGCTTAACCGGCGCACCTATCGGGAGATCAGGGACAATAGATGTGCGCCCATAAGCTTGAGATACTGACGGGTCGTGAAACCGACTTTCAGCTTGCTGCTGCTTCGTTTGCAATCGTAGCGATACACCAGGGGAACCTCACGGACGCGAGGGTTGAACGACTTGATCTTCACCAGGACCTCGGCGTTGGCCACGAAACCGCTGGTTTCGATGAGTCGATCTCCGAAGGCCCGGATCCCGTTCTGGATCAACCGGACGGAATAGCCCCGGTAGAAGATCGTATAGTCGGTGACTCCCTTCACACGGAAAACAACCTTGAGCAGATGGTTGACAACGCGCGTGGCAACCCGCCTCCTCACGGGAAACCCGCGGATCTCGCCCCCGGGAACGAAACGGGACGCGATCACCAGATCGCTTCCCGCCGTCAGTGCCTCCACCATGGGCGGCAGACAGTCCAGGTCGTTCGTCTCGTCGGCCTCCATGATGATGAGGTGATCCTCCGGGGTTCCCCCGGAGGCCACATGAAAGAGACCCGTCCGGAATACCCCGTCGATCCCCCGGTTCTGTTCGTGTGTCAGGACGGTCAGGGTGTCGCTCCGCCCTTTCTTGATATCTTCGAGAATCTGAGGTGTCTTGTCCGTGCTCCCGTCGTCCACGACCAGAAGGTGGAAGGGGACCCCGCAGGTTTCCAGAACCCCCCGGATCTCCTCCAAGAGCCGTGCGATGGCCTCCTGCTCGTTGTACACCGGAAGAAAAACATAGAAGACGCTCATGGTGCCGCAACCTCATCTTGCTGGCGTTTCCCCTTCCCTTTTTCAAACAGCTTTTCGACCAGCCACTTTTCCGCCATCATGCCGTAGAGCCGGAACCGGAACCGGAACCGGGCCACGGGCCGGTAGCAGAACGCGGCGAGGGCCACCCACCACCGGGTCTCGTACTCGAAGATCTTCCGGTCGATGAAAATGCTCAGAAAGTAAAGGGACTCCAGTTCCCGGGCCTTGCGGTCGCTGATCCAGGGAAGCCGGGCCCGGTCCCAACCGTATTCCGCCCACTCGTCCACGGATCGGGGGACCCGGAACCCCATCCCCTCCGACTTCTCGCAGAGCTTGCTCCCCGGGTAGGGGGTGTAGCAGTAAAGCGGCGAGATCATCGCCCGCGGGTTCTCGCGAAGCAGGCGGCGCACGAGACCGGAGGTATCCACCAGGTCCGATTCGGTCTCACCGGGAAACCCGGTCATGAAGTTAAACCAGGGCTCGATCTTGTGAGACCGGAGCTTGCGGTTGACCTCAAGCACATCCTCCGGCCGGATCCCCTTCTGGATATCCTCCAGGACCGTACGGGAACCGGACTCCACACCCATGTCCAGCCGCTCACAGCCGCTGGCCCGCAGCAGGTCCAGGTCCTCGTGGCTGAGCTTCTTCACCGTACTGATGTGCGTGCCCTGCACCTGGTAGCTGAGCCCGAACCCCCGGGAGATCAGGAGTCTCGAGATCTCCCGGACCCGGTCCAGGTCCACGAAGTAGTTGTCATCCACCAGGGAGAGGTGGCGCACGTCCGGGAACGAGGCGAGCAACTCCTCCACGGACTGGAGGGTCCGGTGTGCGGACATGGCCCGCCATATCCGGTTCCGGATGGAGGAGTTGTAGCAGAAAGCGCACCGGAACGGACACCCCCGGGAGGTCTCCAGGTACATGGAGGGCCTGCCCTGCCGGGAAAAGAGGTAGTCCGCCCCGGCGAGGTCGTACGGCATGGGGGAAAGCCGGTCCATGTCCACGAAATCCCGGGGGGGTGCATGTACCGGCGCTCCGTCCCGGCGGAAGGACAGGCCGGGAACCCCGCTCAGATCACCGGATGTTTCCAGCCGCGCGGCGAGCGCGGCAAACGTCTCTTCCCCCTCTCCCCGGACCCCCATGTCCACGCAAGCCTCCCGGAGGGTCTGCTCGGGAAGGAGGGTCATGTGCACCCCGCCCCAGACCACGGGCGCACGGCACCTCTTCTTCACGAAACGGCCGGCCTCCAGGGCGTACCGGAGCTGACTTCCGGTGATGGAGGTGATCCCCACACAGAGGGTCTCCTCCCCTGCTTCCTGCTCGAGCCGCTGCCAGGCATCTTCCCCGGTCCGCTGGTCGATGAGGGTAACCCGGAAATCACGGACCAGCTCACGGGCGGCGCTCACCAGGGACATGGGGAAGGAGGGGCGGGACTTGATCTCGGAGAGCACCCCGGTCTGGGTCTGGAAAAGCACGATCTTGGGACGGTCTCTCATGGGCCGCCCCGGTAAAAGGAGTTGTACAGGCAGAAGGGGATGTAGCCCTTGGGGGTCACGTAGATGTGGTGACAGTTCCGGGACTCGTCCAGGTCGAACGCCGCGCTGTGATAGAATTTTTCGATGTTCA
Organism: uncultured Thermodesulfobacteriota bacterium; assembly: GCA_964439795.1. GTDB lineage: Bacteria > Desulfobacterota > DSWW01 > DSWW01 > DSWW01 > CAYTRL01. The sequence continues at coordinate 563 of CAYTRL010000533.1, read as the reverse complement.
CCAGGAGGATGTCACTGGAATAGGCTCCCCGGTCGAACGCGAGGATCTTTCCCAGGGAGCGCAGGAGGCGCAGCGGCACCCCGGGATTTCGCAGGATCCCCGAGGGCTTGAATAGGCGGTTCAGCGGCAGGTATCCGTCCCCGGTCTTCAGGACCACACAGGGCAGGATGCATAGCCTCTGGCGGAAAACCGGGAGCCGGGTCAGCCGGAACAGGATCTGCCACAGTCTCTTGGTTTCCAGGAGATCCTCCCGGCGGATCTTCCCGCCGGTGCCCGTTTCCAGGACTTCGAAAACGTCGGCCAGGTGCATCACCAGGCCGTCAGACGGGTCCACGTTCCGGCCCACCGCGGAGCGGGGATAGAACGAGAGCCTCTTGACGCCCTTTTGATGCAGAGCGAATTCAAGGATCTTTCCAACTTCCCGGTCGTTCACGCCCCGGGCGAGCATCACGGCCAGATGGACGAAAAAACCGTCGGAGGTCAAGGCCTCGATCGCCTGGAGCTTATCCCGGATCAGGTCCGCCCCCCGCAGCCTTTGGGAGGCTTCCGGCTGGAAGCCGTCG
>CAYTRL010000532.1:0-3714 GCA_964439795.1 uncultured Thermodesulfobacteriota bacterium | reverse complement strand
CCCGCCGGGGGCCCGCGGGGGACGCCCCGGCCGTGGAGCAGGTCTTCTCCATGCTGCACGGCTCCGGCTGCCTGCTCTCACGTGTGCGTGTGCTGAACGCATCGGACCTGGACATGAAGGTGGGGGCCATCTATCCCCTGTTCTCCGAGCCGGGACAATCGAACCTCCAGCTGGGCCGGGACGCAGATCTGAGGGTCCTCAGCAACGGGGTGCTCAACTACCTGGACTTCATCGTCCCGCTGTTTCCGGGCGTGCTGCCTACCCTGTCCAACTGGAGTTCCCTGCTGCACAACCAGGAAACCGGCGCTTCGCTTCAGGTGGGGTTCCTCACCTACGAGACGGCCCAGCCGGTGGTGTACAACGGTCCGGGATGTTTTCTCCTGGGGGAAGGACAGGTCCTGCAGGCCGCGGCCCAGTACGAGCCGGCCAGGGTGCTGGGGCCCGGGGAACGGCTTGAATCGGAACTCATGATCCTGGACGCGTCGGCAAAGAACCCTCACGATGCACTGGAAACCTACGCCCGCCGGCTGAAGGTGTGGCTGGGGATCCGGACCTGGCTGGAACGCCACCCGGACATGAAGGTGCCCGCGGGGTGGAACTCCTGGTCCGGGAGCGGGTCCACCGGCGGGTACGGGACCGATATCAACGAAGCGATCATCGTGGAGAACATGGACTTCGCGGACCGGGAACTCCGGCGCTGGGGCATGAACTACTTCCAGATCGACGACGGCTGGGAAGCGGCCATCGGCGACTGGTGGGTCAATGAAGACCGCTTCCCCCCCCACGGGGACCAGAACGGCATCCAGTGGCTGCTGGCCCGGGCGAAGGGCCTGGGCTTCATCCCGGGGTTGTGGGTGCAGGCGTTCAACGCCGAGGGGCGATCCCGGACTCTGGCCGATCACCCGGAATGGTTTGCGGACCCGATCTTCGGGGGTCTCCTGGGAGATGACCCCCGCGTGCTGGACCTGTCCAAACCCGATGCCCGTGACCACCTGCAGGAGGTCGTGGCACGGGTGAAGGATTGGGGCGCGGAGTGGTTCAAGCTGGATTTCGGGTACACGGCGGCCTACACCGAGAACTGGCACGAGCCGAACATCACGCGGGGTGAATTCTACAAGAAGGGCGTTCAACTTGTTCGGGAGACCCTGGGGGAGGATGTGTTCCTGCTCAACGTGGCCGTGGTGGGCTGGAACTACGGGCTCATCGACGCCTCCCGCCTTACCCTGGACACCATGCCGGCCTGGGAAGGAGAGGCCGAGGACCCGTATTCAATCGCCGGGTCCCTGCTCAACCAGGGGTTGAAACCGATGTACCGCGACTGTGCGCGGCGCTACTACCTGCACGGCAATGCGTGGCTGAACCACCCGGACCTGACCTTCTACCGGGCGCACAAGGATCCCCGGATTCCGCCGCTCACCCTGAACGAATCGAGCACCTTCACCACGGCGGTGGCCCTGCAGGGGGGCATCGTGAAGATCGGGGACCGCATCGTGGACCTGGTCCCGGAGGCCGTGGACGACCTGAGGCGGATCCTGCCCGTGTACGGAAAGTGCGGGCGCCCCCTGGACCTGTTCCGGCGGGAATTCCCGGAGGTCTGGTCGATGGCCGTGGATGATTTCGACGAACCCTATCACGTCCTGGGGCTGCTGAACTGGGGGGTGAACATCGATCAGACCACGTGGCCGTACCCGTTCCTGGAGGATGCGGCCCGGGAGATCGGCGCGGACGCATCGGAAACGGGCCTGGCCCCGGAGGTCGCCTGCCTGGCCTTCGAGTTCTGGACCCAGGCGTTCCTGGGTGAGTCCGACGGAGGTTTCTCCATGACGGTTCCGGCCCGCACACCGCGGGTGGTGGCCCTGCGTCCGAAAAAGGGCCGTCCTCAGTTCCTGGGCACCAACCGGCACGTGCTGGGCGGAGCGGGGGTGGTCCGGTCCCTGGCATGGAACGAAGAGACCCGCACCCTCACCGGGGTTCAGGAAGGGTCCATCGGCACGGAGTACGCCCCGTTCGAGCACCGTGTCTCGCTCTACGTACCCGATGGCTTCCCGTTCCTGGAGGGTGATGTCACCGCCCCGGACGGCTACGAGATCCACGGGCAGAGCTGGGAGACGGCCGGCCCGGTGCTGACCCTGCGCTTTTCCGTGAGCGAAACAGCTCCGGCCGAGGGCGGCTGGCATCCGGACGTGACCTGGACGGCGGTTTTCGAATGAAGGAGCGGCCGGAAGGGAATGATCGCGTGATCCGCATCATCGAGGTGGGCCCCCGGGACGGGCTTCAGAACGAGGCCGCCTCGGTGCCCACGGAGGTCAAGACCGCCTTTGTGGACGCCCTGTCCGGCACGGGGGTTTCAGAGGTGGAGGTCAGCGCCTTTGTCTCCCCGAACCGCATCCCGCAGCTGGCCGATGCCGGGGAGGTCTTTCAGCGCATCCGCCGCCGGCCCGGAGTGCTCTTCTCGGCGCTTGTGCCCAACGAGCAGGGGTTCGACCGTGCGCTCCAGGCGGGGGTGGACAAAATTTCCCTGTTCACGTCGGCCAGCGAGACGTTCAACCAGAAAAACATCCACACGTCCGTGGAGGGATCCATCCGGCGCTTCCTTCCCGTGCTGAAACGGGCCCGTGACACGGGGATCCGGACCCGGGGGTACGTTTCCGCGGCCTTCTGGTGCGTGTACGAAGGGGTCATGCCTCCCCGGTCGATCCTTCGCGTGGTGGAAAGACTCGTGGATCTGGGCGTGGAGGAGATCTCCATCGCGGACACGATCGGCAAGGCGTCTCCCCGGGAGGTCCGAAGCCTTTTGGACCTGCTTCTCCCCGGACTGCCCGCCCACCGGATCGCCATGCATTTTCATGACACCTACGGAAGGGGGCTGGAAAATGTGATGGCCTCCCTTGCCTGCGGTATCCGGGCCTTCGACGCCAGCGTGGGGGGGCTGGGGGGATGCCCCAACGCGCCGGGGGCCACCGGCAACGTGGCCACGGAGACCGTTGTGGAAACGCTCCGGGACGCGGGGGAGGAGGTGCCGGTGGACGTGGAGGGGCTGCATCGGGCCCTGAAGCTTCTGGATCCGTTTCTCAAGGAGGAGCGGTGCACCCTTCCCCGGGACGGCTCACCGGCCTGTGCCGAGTGCGATTACGCGGAGGGAGAGATCTGCTGCGGAAAGACCCGGAGCCCGGCGTGAGACGGCTGCTTCTGCAGTTCCATGCCCAGGGCGTCACATGGAATCATGAGGAAGAGTTCGAAACCGAATCCGGCCATGTCTTTTCCCTGCCTGCCTGGCTCTGGGCGCCGTCGTCGCCACGAGCCCGAACGACAACATCGTTGTCATGCCGGGCAACGAAGCCGGCACCTTTGATGCGGGAATTCTACCCTATGCGAGCCGCTCCGAAACCGTCGTTACCGCCGTGGGGGATGTGAACCAGGATGGTTTTTCGGGTTGGGAGAGGTGCGGGCCGAAGCGGTGTGAACGACAGGACGAGTACCATGACATCCCCGGACGGTGTGGAAATCAGCGGCTCACCGAAAGTCCCCGCCTGGGCCGTCTGGACCCTGTGCGGGCTCATCTGCGCCCTGGGGTGGACCCTGCGATCGAGGCATCTGGACTGGGGTGTGCCGGGGCTTTCGGAGTACCGGGGAAAGGAGGTGGGATTTCTCCACCCGGACGAGTGGGCCGTGGTGGAACAGGTGGAGCGGGTGGTTCAAAGCGGGAACCCCTTC
>CAYTRL010000531.1:0-3722 GCA_964439795.1 uncultured Thermodesulfobacteriota bacterium | reverse complement strand
GACATGTGTGGGAGGGTCGGGAGCTCGAACTCTGCATCCACCGGAAAGGGGCCACGCGCGCGTTCGGACCGGGACATCTGCAGGTTCCGGCACGTTATCGTGAGGTGGGGCAGCCGGTACTGATCCCCGGGGACATGGGCAGATCGTCTTTTGTCTGTGTGGGCACCGAAAAGGCCATGAGCGAAACGTTCGGTTCCACCTGTCACGGGGCGGGGCGGGTAATGAGCCGTTCCCAGGCCAAGAAGAGGGCTCGCGGGAGGCGGGTGGTCGAGGAGTTGCGACGTAAGGGGGTTCATGTCCTGGCACGCGGACGTGACACGCTTGCGGAGGAGATGCCCGAGGCGTACAAGAACGTGGAGAACGTCGTCCAGATCATGCACGAGGCGGGCATCAGCACAAAGGTGGTCCGGCTCCGGCCGGTGGGGGTCGTCAAGGGGTGACACCCGAACCCTTGCCGGGACCGGGCGCCCGGGAGGCAGGCTGTCGGGCCACCGGGAATGCGCAGGTCCGGCTCCGTGGAAGGCACCAGCCACGAAAGGAGAGAAAAGTCCCATGATCAGCTATTTTGCCATATCCGCCATCGGAAACGACCGTCCCGGCATCGTCGCGGATCTGTCCGAACTGGTGTATGCATGCGGCTGCAATCTGGAGGATTCCAGTTCCACGATCCTGGAGAACCAGTTCGCGCACCTCATGATCGTATCCAGCAGCGAACCTCAGGCGGAGAGCCGGTTGTCGGCGGGGTGCAAGCGCCTGGAGTGGGACCGGAAACTCACCGTGTTCTTTTCCCCGCTGAAGGACGTGGCATGGAGAAAGGTGCGGGGAGAAGGGAACGCCTGGGAGTTGAAAGCCCTGGGTGTGGACAAAGCAGGTATCGTGTGCCGGGTTACACGACTGCTGGCGGATCACGGTATGAACATCGAGCGGATGGAAACGAGTACCCACCCTTCGGCCGACACAGGAACCCCCGTCTTTCGTATGCGGGTCCTGCTCTGGGGTCCGGCAACGCTGGATCCGGAAAGGTTGCTCGGGGAGCTGGAGGAAATGGGCAACCAGCTGGTGGTGGACATCACCCTGAAACCCGTCTCGGATTCGGCGCTGTCCGTGGACCGGGATTGAGGGTGCCCCGGCGCCGGTCACTCCCGGATCTGCCCTTCCCCGTACACGATGAACTTGGTGGTGGTGAGCTCTTCCAGGCCCATGGGGCCGTAGGCGTGAAGCTTGGTGGTGCTGATGCCGATCTCGGCGCCCAGCCCCAGTTCGAAACCGTCGCTGAACCGGGTGGACGCGTTGACCAGGACCGTGGAGGACTGCACATCTCGGAGAAAACGCTGAGCACGCTGGTAGTGCTCGGTGATGATCGATTCCGTGTGCAGGGACCCATGACGGTGGATGTGCTCCACAGCCTCCGCCTGGCTTTGAACGACCTTGATCGCGAGGATCCGGTCCAGGTATTCTCGATCCCAGTCTTCCTCCTCCGCCGGAACCGCCCCGGGCACGCGGCGGAGCGTTTCCCGACAACCCCGGATTTCCACCGCCTGCTCCTGCAGGGCCGCCCCCAGGGCGGGCAAGATCCGATCAGCTTCCAAAACATGGACAAGAACGGTTTCCACGGCGTTGCAGACCCCGGGACGCTGGGTCTTGGCGTTCACACAGATCCGGACGGCCATATCCGGGTCGGCCCCGCGATCCACGTAGACATGGCAGACGCCTTTGTAGTGCTTGATAACAGGGATCCGGGAATTTTCCACCACGAACCGGATCAGGCCCTCGCCGCCCCGCGGTATGATCAGGTCGATGAACGCTTCCTGCTTGAGCATCTCCAGGACCGCGTTACGATCCGTGGTCTGGATCAGCTGTACCGCATCCTCCGGGAGACCGGCTGCCGCGCAGGCGCCGGACAGAAGGGAGGCCAGGGCCCGGTTGGAGTGGATGGCCTCCGAGCCGCCCCGTAAAACCACGGCGTTCCCGGACTTCAGGCAGAGAGCCGCGGCGTCCACGGTTACGTTGGGGCGTGATTCGTAGATGATCCCCACGACTCCCAGAGGGATCCGCATTCGGCCCACCAGGAGGCCGTTTGGGCGCCTCCACATGCGCAGGATCTCTCCCACGGGGTCGGGCAGCGCCACCACCTCTTCCAGGCTCCTGCAGATCTGATCGATCGTCTTGTCCGAAAGGGTGAGGCGGTCCAGCATGGCGGCGCTCAACCCCTTGTCGCGGCCGAGGGAAAGATCTTTTTCGTTTTCCTGCTGGAGAAAGCTTCGCTCCCGGCGTATCCGGACCGCCGCTTCGATCAGCGCCGCATTCTTGCTTTCCGGCGAGGCGGTTGCCAGGAGGCGGGACGCGGACCGGGCACGCTCGGCCATGGCTTGGATTTGTACGGAGATATCGGTCATCGTTTCCCTCCCTGGTCTTTCAGCACCACCAGTTCGTCACGGTGGATGATCTCGTCCTGGATGTGGTATCCCAGCACCGGTTCGATCTCCGAACTTTTTCTGCCCGCGATCTTCGTTATTTCGGCGGAAGAGTAGTGCGTAATCCCCCGGGCAAATTCACGGCCCCCGCGATCCGCGCAGGCCACCATGTCGCCGTTTTCGAAGTGTCCCTTTACGGATGAGACCCCGGAGGGCAGGAGGCTTCTGCCCTGGTGCACCACGGCCTGCACGGCTCCGTCGTCGAGAAACAAGGTGCCTCGGCAGGGCAGGGTATGGGCGATCCAGTGCTTCTTGTGCGTCAACCGGTCCTTGAGAGGCGCGAAGAACGTACCGATCTTCAGGCCGGCAACCAGGTCCGGAATCACGCGTTCTCGGTCCCCGCGGGCGATGACTGCGGGGATGCCCGCCTGGGTGGCGATCCGGGCCGCCTCCAGCTTGGTGATCATGCCCCCGGTCCCCAGGGGGTTGCCCGGCCCCCCGGCCAGCGCCTGGATCTCAGGCGTGATCCTCTCAATGAAGGGAACCGGGGAGCGGGTGGAACCTGGAGGATCGTCCGGGCGACACAGCCCGGGCGTATCGGTGAGCAGCACCAGGATGTCCGCATCGACCAGGAGGGCTACGCGGGCCGAAAGGCTGTCATTGTCACCGATCTTGATCTCCTCCACCATGACCGTGTCGTTTTCGTTGACCACGGGAAGGGTGCCGAACTGGAGAAGCTTCAGCAACGTGTTGCGTGCATTCAGGTATCGACGCCGGTGGGTGAGGTCATCCCGCGTGAGCAGTACCTGGGCGGCCCGCTTGCCGTACCGGTCCAGCGCCTGCTGGTACAGGCCCATGATGCCGGTCTGCCCGATGGCGGCCAGAGCCTGTCGTTCCGGAATGTTCGCGCCCAATCGAGCACCCTGGAGCAACGCCTGCCCCGAGGCCTGGGCCCCCGAGGAAACCAGCACGGTTTCGATCCCGCAATCCGCCAGGGACATGGATTGATCCACGATCGACCGAAAGATGGACGGGTCGGGATCACCATGCGTATCCGTGAGCACATGGCTGCCGATCTTCACCACGATTCGATGGATGTTCTTCAGGTAATTCGCTCGATCCAAAACGTACCCGCATCTTTACGGTGCACCGGGCGACCGTGGGGGCAAGGGCGGATCCTGGCCGGAGTCCACCGGGAGCATCATCTTACGGAAAAACCGCTGCCAGGGTCAACAGAAACCACGGCTTTTCGAATACCGCCGGATGGGGTAGAATGCATCCTTCGCGCCCCCCCGGAGAAAGAAAAGG
>CAYTRL010000530.1:0-3726 GCA_964439795.1 uncultured Thermodesulfobacteriota bacterium | reverse complement strand
AACCCGGGAGAAGAACACCCGCACCCCCAGACCGACCTCTCCTTCTTCCACAAGAAAAAGCACTTTATCCCTTGACATGCAACGACATTCTCTGTTATGAACTCAGTCAATTTTACTGATTGAAATCGAATCCATGACAAGCAGAAAAAGGCTAAAGGCGACAAGAAAAAGTCTTTATATTTTGTGATTGGCGGAAAGGTAGCGCAGTACAACCCACGAAGAAAAGGAGGTTCATCATGAAAAGAGGATTGCTTGTTTGCGTATGCACGCTCCTGCTCTCCCTGCCGGTGGTTCAGAACGTGAGCGCTCAGAACGACGGGGGCATGCAGATCGGCCTGCAGGCCGGAACTCATTTTGGAGGGGATTACGGCCTTCAACGAGGGTTGGTCGGGTGTAAAATTCAGTTGAACAATGTGAATCTGGCCATTACACCGAAACTCGGAATCGAGACGTTTTCGATAATACCAAAGGCTGCTGGCAGCGAAAACACAACATTATTTTTATTCAATCTCGGAAGCGGTGTAGACTATTACATCCCTGGGATGTCGGTCGGAAACCTCCATCCGTACGTGGGCGGGGATATTCTCCTGGGCATCGGAGGATCAAGTCGGAAGGGTACCAAAACACAAGTTTCATTCATCATCTACCCTCACATTGGAGCGGAGTACTGGATTGCACGCCAGTTCAGCGTGGGCGCGCATTTCGGCACCGATATCACGATTTCCGTAAATGATGCTCAAGCATCATTAGCAGCTAATGCAGCTGACACAACCGCTGTTGGGTGGGGCATAGGCGGGGGGCTTAACGTTACCTGGTATTTCAATTAAGGATTTGAAACGCCGCGGTGTGCAGCCCGCGGCAGGCTGTCCTCCGGCCCGGCCCGGCAACCGGGCGGGCCCGGGCCGGGGGGACAGCAAAACCCGCCTTCTCCCGGGTCATGCGTCGTCGGCCGGACGGTTGGTGTCCAGGATGTTGTGAAGACAGAACGGGACGCACCGGCCCCCCTTATAGTAACCGGTGGTGCACTTGCGGTTCTCGTGCAGGTCCAGGTTGTAGATGTTTGGCCAGCTCCGGATGCCCACCAGGAGGATGTTGCCGTCCCGGGGGGCGAACGGCCCCTCGTGAGCAGGTTCGTCTGCTCCAGAAGATAGCGCCACCCGTACACCCTCCAGAGAAGCAGGGGGCCGCTGGCCTCCGCTTCATGATCCGTTCCCAGCTTTCGCGGATCCCCTTCCCCGCGGAGACCCGCCTGCCGTCCCGCCGGGCCACGTGGAAGTCGAAACCGCACGTGCGCAGCCGCGGCCGGTCGTACCCCCACACCCTCCCGAACACGTCCAGCAGTTCGATCTCCCTCAGCACCTCTGGGAGCGGCAGAAGAAAGCCTGGTGGTGGCTCAGAGGGTGACGTCGCTGTATACGGAAACCGCCCGCGGAGGCAGAGAGTCGATCAGGCAGCCTTTCTTCAGCACCAGGGGACGGCCGTTGAGTAGTTCCTGGATCAACTCGTCTTTTTCCCCCCACAGGCCCTCGAAGCGGACCTCAACCGGCAGGGTCGACGGGTTCACCACCACCAGCACCCCGGAATCCCCACCGCTTCCCGGGAAAAAGGCGCAGTGCACGCGGCCGGGTTCCCGGCTCCACCCTTCCGGGGAGAGGATCCAGGGGGATGGGCATCGATCGGATGCAGGTCGCACGATCCACGGATATACCTTGTTCAGGTCGCGGACCACCCGCTTCACGATCCCCCACTGCTCCTCCGAGGCTGAGGCCGACGGGTAGTGATAGAAGAAAAGACCCCGGGCACCGTGAACCAGCCCCAGAAAGGCCAGCGTACGCATCTCTTCCAGTGTGGGGAAACGGTCCCATCCCTGTTCCGCGGTATCCTTTCCTCCGAATGCCTGCACCACCGCCATGACACGATGTGCATCCCGAACGTCCCTGGCCGCTTCCAGGGAATCGGACATCCAGGTGAGGGGTTGATGGGGAACGGGGTACGGGTCGATGAGAAACCAGTCGGCGCAATGCTGGTAGTAGGGCAGGAGCTGGGCCCGTACCAATGCAGCGGCGGTGGGAGTCCCGGGAAACATCCTCCGGAGCGTCCCCTGGAAACTGTATAGACCCAGCGGGGAGATCCCGGAGAGTTCGGGTTCGTCGGCCGCGTAGAGACAGAGGAACCGCTCGCCCCGGATTTTCAGGTCCCCTGCCTGAGCCGCCAGTTCTCTCAGTTCCCCCGGGGTAAACAGACGCCGCCCGTTCAAGGCCGAGAGCATCCACCGCAGGGACACGGCCTCCGTTGCTTCGGCCACTCCTTTGGGCAGGGTACCGGCAGCGGGCTTCCCCGGGGATCCGTCCGTTTTCCCGGAGGGTGTGTCCCCCGCCTCGGGCAGGATCAGGTGCGCCGTATTGAACCCCGCCTCCGCGGTTTTCTTTACCTCTTCCGGCGGCACGTCGAAAATCCCGATGGGAAAAAACCCTTCGGGAAGGGACGGCGCAGGCTGCAGGCGGGGCGGCGGCATCCCGGCAAGGTCGTTCTTATCTTTTCTCGATCCGGCCCGCTTCAAGGCATAGCCGGTTTCACCGATCTTTCGTCCCTGAAACAGGCTCTTCAGGCGGACGCGGAAGGGGGGGCGTCCCTTCAGGGGGGCCCAGGCCAGACCGTTCTGAAAACACGCCGGGTTCCGGGACTTGCCGGCCCCGTTTTTCGCATCGCCCCGCAGCCGTTCCCAAGCCTCCATGGCCTCTACGTTGAGAAACTTCGACCGGGAAACCTTTCCGCGGCCGTCCTCAACGCTCAGTTCCATCTCCAGCACCAGGTCGGAGAGGGACTCTTCCCACCGGAGTTCCACGCCGTTCCTGGTGTACCCCGCCCACATACGGCACAGACGGTACGGCCGGAGGCACGGCCGACTGAGCCAGAACCGGGTAGGATAGCGGTTGAAAAACCGGAACCAGACCGTTCCCGTCTGGTCTTCCGGCGCCGTGACCAGCAGTTCCACGCGCTGCCAGGTCCGGTAGCTGGTGTGATGGTTCAGGTAGTGCCTTTGGCCGAAGATTTCCACCTCCGGATACCAACCGTTGTGGAAATCCTTGCGGTACAGGAAGAAGGAGAGCAGGTAGGTCTGCCCCGGCTGGACACCGGAGAGGGGAACCCCCCATTCCCCGGCCATGTCCCGCCCCCCGGTGATCCAAAGGGCCTTCGCCTTGCCCTTGTCCTTCCCTACGGACTGGCACCCCACGGAGCTGTCCCGAATCAGGGAGGGCGAACTCCCGGGGACCCACGGGTCCGGATTCCCGTCCTCGTTCTCGTCCCGGATCAGGTCGCTGTTCGGAATCAGGTTTTCCCTGCAGGCATGGCTCATGGCAAGGTCGGTCCCGGCCCGTTTCCCTGTGGCGTCCCCTGCGACGGCTTCCAGATCCGGCCCGGGCGGCAGATCCCTGTGCGCGGAACAATGGAAACCCGCCAGGGCGCAGACAAGGGAGAACACAACCACTCTCAATCGAACAGGTCCCATAAACACCTCCGGCAGGCTTGCGAAACGAAACCGTACAACCCCCGACCCCGACATCCCATGACCGGGTCAGTGTAGCGGATGTCTGAAAAAAAATCAGCAGGAAAAAAAAGGGCCTCCCGGGTTGACTCCATTTTCTTCAGCGTGGTAATCAGGGGGCTGAAAAAAAATAGAGGCTGGACAGCCGCTGAACACATGCCCTCCGGTTCCGGCCGGGC
>CAYTRL010000529.1:0-3734 GCA_964439795.1 uncultured Thermodesulfobacteriota bacterium | reverse complement strand
GGTGGGCGGCAACATGTCCGGCATCTGGCGCAAGGGCTTCTATTTCGACTGCGGGGACCAGTCCACCGAGGATGTGGGGGTCCTCTTTCCCCTCCTGGAGGAACTGGGCCTCTACGACCCGGACGACTGGGTCCGGGCACGGTTCCGGTTCGCCTCCCCGGACTGCGACGTGCCGATGGACAACTACGACCAGATGCGGGAGGGGTTCAAGAAGGCCTTTCCGGGGTCCACCCGGGAACTGGACGCATGGTTCGATTACATCACCCCCCAGTGCGGGGCCTTCAAGGAGATGATGGGACAGGGGCCCTTCAGCCTCCTGCTGGACGGGCGGAAGAAGATTCAGGCCAACCTGAGGATGCTGCGCAACTCGGCATCCATGGGCCCCATGAGCCTGAAGATGATGTCCATGACCGGGGAGGAGAAGGCCCGGGAGTTCTTTCCGGACGAACCGCGCCTGTCCTACATGTTCGGGGTGGGCGGCGCGGAAAATATGCTCCTGATGATGCACATGACCTTCTGGTACACCTATGTCCAGGATTACTGGTACCCGCGGGCCGGCTTGCAGGGGATGATGAACAAGCTGGCCGATGCCTACCGGGAGCGGGGCGCGGAAATCCTCCTCTCCTCCACGGTGGACCGGATTCACACCTCCAGCGGCCGGGCCACGGCGGTGGAGACGGCGGAGGGGGAGCGGTACACGGCCGACTATTTCGTGAACACCGGAAACCCCAAGCGCCTGATCAACGAGATGCTGGACGACCGGAACCTGTGGCCCTACAAGGACCGGGAGATCATCACCGCGGCGCCGGTCTCCGTGTCCGTAAGCTCCGCCTTCCTCGGGCTCGACATGCCGCCGGAAGAGCTCGCGAAACATATGAAGGGGCAGCACACCCTGTACTGGCGCACCTATGAAACCGCTTCCCTGCGGATCTACGACCCCGAGGCCCACAACAAGGGCTGGTCCATGATCAGCGCCCCCTCCCTCCACCTGCCGCACCTGGCGCCCCCGGGAAAATCCTCTCTGAACGTCCAGGTGAACACATCGTACCACTGGCGCAACGGATGGGGCACGGGCTCGGCCGATCCGTTCGTCCGCAACGCGGCCTACCGGAAGCTCAAGAAACAGGTGCTGGAGGACATCATCCGGGAGACCGAGCACATCATCCCCGGGCTCGGGGAGAAGGTGGTGTACAAGGAACTGGCCACGCCGCGGTCGTTTTCCCGGTGGACCCTGAACCCGGAGGGATCGATCATGGGGTGGACCTACGATTCCCTCCGCTGTCACATGGCCGGAAAATACGCCCGTTTTCGCACGCCCATCCCGAACCTGTTCATGGCCGGACAGTATTCCACCTGGCCCGCGGGGGTGGTCTTCTCGGCCATGTCCGGACGCGTCGTGGCCCGGGGCATCTACAAGGGGGGGTTCTGGCGCCAGCTGTTCATCTAGCCCCCCGAGCCCGGGACGGAAAAAGACCGAACGAAAAACGGAAACCCGGTTCCAGACCCTGTAAGGAGGAAACATGGATACGAAATACGACGTTTCCATCATCGGGGGCGGCATCGCCGGTCTCACCACGGGCCTGTTTCTGCAGCGGATGGGAAAGCGTTCCCTCATCCTGGAGCACGGGGACCAGGTGGGGGGCAACATGTCCGGCGTCCGCCGCAAGGGGTTCTACTTCGACTGTGGGGACCAGTCCACCGAGAACGTGGGCGTGCTCTTTCCGATCCTGAAGGAGCTGGGCCTCTACGACCCGGACGAGTGGGAGCAGGTGCGGTTCCGCTACATCACCCCGGACTGCGACGTGATGTTCTACGAGTACGACCAGATGCGGGAGGATTTCAAGAAGGGCTTTCCCGAGGCCGCCGGGGCCATCGACCGGTGGTTCGACTACATCACCCCCCAGTGCCAGGCCCTCATGAAGATGATGGGGGGCGGGCCGTTCTCCTTCGCCGTGGACGGCGCGGAAAAGATGCGCAGCAACTTCCGGATGCTCATGCAGGGGAGCAGCATGGCCCGGGTGGCGGTGGATCTGATGAGCAAGACCGGGGACGAGAAGGCCCTGGAGATCTTCGGCGGTGAAGACCCCCGCCTGCTCTTCCTGTTCGGGAGGAGCGGGGCCAAGAACATGCTGATGATGATGCACCTGTTCTTCTGGTACGCCTTCACCCACGACTACTGGTACCCCAAGGCGGGCCTCCAGGCGTTTCTGGACAAGATGGCCGACGCTTACCGGGAGCGCGGGGGTGAGATCCGCTTCCGGTCCACCGTGGACCGGGTCCTGACCTCGGGGAAGACGGTCACCGCGGTGGAGACGGCGGAGGGGGAGCGGATCCGGAGCGATTTCGTGGTCAACACCGGCAACCCCAAGCGCCTGATCAACACCATGCTCGACGACGTGAACAAGTGGGACTACAAGGAACGGCAGATCATCACCGCGGCGCCGGTGTCCGTGGCCGTAAGCTCCGCCTTCCTGGGCGTGGACATGGACGACGAAGAGCTGGGCCGGCACATGAAGGGGGAGCACCACGCCCTGTACTGGCGCACCTACGAAACGGCCACCCACGCGATATACGACCCGCAAGCCCACAACAAGGGCTGGTCCATGATCAACGCCACCTCCCTCAACCATCCCGGCATGGCCCCGAGGGGCAAGAGCTCGCTGGTGGTCCAGGTCTTCACCCCCTATCACTGGCAGAACGGCTGGGGAACCGGCTCGGAAGACCCCTTTGCCCGCAGCGCGGCCTACCGGAAGCTCAAGAAACAAGTGCTTGAAGACATCATCCGGGAGACCGAATACGTAATCCCCGGGCTGTCGGAGAAGATCGTGTACAAGGAGCTGGCCACGCCCCGCTCCATGTCCCGCTGGACCCTGAACCCGGAGGGATCGATCATGGGCTGGTCGTACGATTGCCTTGAATCCCACATGGCCCGGAAGTTCGTCCGCTTCCGGACGCCCTTCAAGAACCTCTTCTCCGCGGGGCACTACGCCATGTGGCCGGGCGGGGTGGTCTTCTCGGCTATGTCCGGGCGGATCGTGGCCAAGGGGATGTACAGCGGTTTCAAGCGTCAGCTTCTTTATTGAAACGCATTCTCCGGGCCCATCGATAGACGGTCCGGATAAAGCATTACGGGAAAGCGGGTCATCCATAACCACCTACACTTTTTCGAGAGGGGTACTGATGCCATGGGACAGACCGATTATGATGCCATTGTCATCGGAGCTGGATGCGGCGGGATCTCCTGCGCTTCCATCCTGGCCAAGCGGGGGATGAAGACGCTCCTGCTGGAGCAGAACAACGCCATCGGGGGGTGCTGCTCCACCTTCGAGGTGGACGGGTTCTCCTTCGACACCGGGGCCTCCATCGTGGAGTTCGTGCCGGCCATCGACGCCATCTTCGAGCGCCTGGGCAAAAAACGGGAAGACTACATCGACCTGAGGCCCTGCGAGCCCATGTACTCGTTCCGGACACCGGACGGGGAGTACATGGAGATCCCCACGAGCATCCAGGCCATGTACGAGCTGATCAAATCCTACTCGCCGGAAGACGCGGAGAACTGGCTCAAGTACTGCGAGTACTGGAAGAGCATGTCCGAGGAAGGGATGCAGAGCTACCTGTACAGCGACATGCAGTCCTGGAAGAGCATGCTCAAGATGACCGTCAGCAACCCCAAGATGATCAAGTACATGCCGGCCTACTACCTGACCTACGAGATGATGACCAAGAAATGGTTC
>CAYTRL010000528.1:0-3749 GCA_964439795.1 uncultured Thermodesulfobacteriota bacterium | reverse complement strand
GCTGGTGCAAGCCGCCGTGCTCTCGCACCGCTACATCAGCGAGCGCTTCCTTGGATCTGCAGCGGGACCGGTGGTGACAATCCTCTGCGATGATTACAAGGAGTTCCACCTCAACGGCTTCACGGTCCGAAACGGGCTTACCGCCGGGGGCGGAGGGATTTCCTGCTCCGGGATAGGGATCTTCCAGGTCTATGTCCACAACTGCATCATCGAGGATAACGAAGCAGGCACCGGGGGGGCGATCTATTGCGCCACCACCCTGCCGGCCGGCAATCAGATCCAGCTGTACCTGTCGAGCAGCACCGTCCGCAACAATACCGCCACAGTCAACGGCGGGGGGATCGCACTGACCGGCCTGGATGTGGCCGCCCACATCTCGTACTGTACCATCGAGGGGAATACGGCCCTTGATGAGGGGGGAGGGGTCTACAGTCTGTTTTCCATATTCAGCGGTTCGGTCATATACTCCAGCACCATTTCGGGGAATTCGGCCGCGAACGGCGCAGGGGTTCTTGGCGATGTGAATATCACGAACAGCACGGTGAGCGGGAATCATGCGACGTTCATGGGTGGCGGACTCTCGGGATCCTATGTAGAGGCCGTCAACTGCATGGTCGTGGACAACACGGCGGAATACTACGCCGGGGGCATCGCGGGGGAGGAACTTTACATCACGGGCAGTACCGTCGCCGGAAACTCCGCGGGGGACACGGGGGGCGGGGTCGTACTGGTGGCCGGAGGCTCTCCCCGTGTTACCAACACCATCGTATGGGGCAACACGGCGCTCAGCGATCCGAACATTTACGACACGAGCGGATCAATCGATGTCTCCTATTCCGATGTTGAGGGCGGCTGGCCGGGAACCGGAAACATCGATCTGGACCCCCTCTTCGCGGATCCGTCCAGCGGGGACTACCACCTGGCGGACGGCTCCCCCTGCACCGACGTGGGGAACAATGCATCAGCCACCGGTCTGGACATCGACGGAGACAGCAGAACTGTCGACGGGGACTGTGATCTTGCGGCCGTGGTGGACATGGGGGCCGATGAGTTCATCCCGCCCGCCACGGAAGGGGCGCCCGGCGATCCCGCCTGTACGGACGGTCGGGACAACGACTGCGACGGATTGATCGACTCCGCCGACTCGGACTGCGTGGCGGACTATCCTCCCAGCTCGCATGCCGCGGTCTATGGAGCCGAATCGGTGGTGGGATCCGGCATGCTGAACCAGATCGTTCTCATCCTGGCGCCGATCGGTGCGTTTTTCTTCCTGAGGGGTCTTCGTAAGAAAAAGTAGGCACCTTCTCCAAACCTGAAACAGAAGAAGGCCGCGTACGCCTCGAGCCGGTACGCGGCCTTCCTTTTTTCCGGGGCATGATCATGACGGTTTTTCACGTGCCCATGTCGTCAGGAGTTCGCCGCTTCGTACCAGATCTCCGCCATGAGTCCGTGACCGATGCAATTCGGGTGGGGACAGTCGCAGTACAGCTCGCACTCACCCGGATCCTCCGGGAAGCCGTGGAAGTGGTCGGCATAGAAGATTCCGGCCGCCGGCCCGCCCATATCCACCACCAACCCGGCCACCATCTCCGACCAGGCCCCCAGCATTTCGTTCAGGCACTGGGAGCAGTCGCCGCAGAACGACTCCGCGTACAAACTGCAGGAGTTGCATGCGTTGGACGACTCCCCACCGGGGGCTGGGAACCCACCACCACCTCGGGGATGCCGTGATGCACCCGGTAGCGCTCCACCACCAGCCGCACATCGCCGAGGGTCTTCTGCATCGCCTGGATGACCGGCTGTTTCAGGAGGCAGCCGTCCTCCGGCAGGGGAGCCTGGTCCAGGTGGGTCAGAAAGTACTGGATCACGTCGTTGCCCCCCAGCAGTACGTACGCACGCACCGCATCCGGATTCACCCGCGCGGAGGTGTCCACCCTCTGGTAGGGCACGAGCCCCCCCACCGCCGAGGCCGCGGTGAAGTACTGCTGCCCGAAGTTGGCGATCTCGAGACCGGTGAGCTTTTCAAGGGCGGGAATGAAGCCGCACTGGGCACCGCCCTCCCCTCCAAGGCATGCCGCCCCCAACACCACGCTTCCGCCGATGGTGAGTGCGTCCTTGCCCGTATTCTCGTCCCGGCTGGCCGGGAAGTTGCACGAGGCAAAGGACTCATGAGGGATGTGGCAGTCGGGGTTGGGACAGATTACACATCCCGTATCCTCCCCTCCGTTCTCCGAGTCGTCGGAAGAGCAGCCCGGGCCACCCGTACCGATCAGAACAGCTAGAGACACGGCCAGTACCGCAAGGATGGCTTTCTTTCCGGAAACACGCATGAATCCCCTCCAGGAACCGATGGCTTGCCGTTCTCCGGCGTGCGTTCCCTTTGCCTTGATCCGCCGGAAAAACGAGTATATAGAGCAGACCCTTACGAATCAAGGGAGGGGGGAGCCTTTGGCAATCGTGGAGGGTTTGCCGGCATCTCCGGATACGGTAGAATCATGTCCGGAAAACGGAACGGCACCCTGTCACATCTCATGACGGCAGGTCCCTGAACTTGGGGGAGGGAGAAGATCCCGTCTTCCTCCCGTAACGGACAGGTTCCCCGGCCGATTGGAGGAAAAATGATGAACACATCCCCGCACACGGTTTCCCGGACGGTCCTCGCGGTTCTCTCTATCTGCTTTCTCGCGGTGTGGCTGCACGCCTGCGCCGGTTCCGGGGAACGGGTTTCCCCCCATCCCGGAGACATGAAAGCCATCCAACTCCCCGAACCGCGGATCGAGACCGGCGGCCCGCTGATGCGTATCCTGGAGCAGAGACAGTCGATCCGGACCTTTGACGAAGAGAAAAAGCTGCCCCCGCAGGTCCTGTCCGACCTGCTGTGGGCGGCCTGGGGGATCAACCGGCCGGAGAAGGGAAAACGCACGGCACCCTCGGCGATCAACTGGCAGGAGATCGACCTCTACGTGGCCCTGGAAGAGGGCCTCTACCTCTACGATGCCCGGGGAAACGAGCTTCTTCCGGTGCTGGCGGAGGACGTGCGGGCAAAAACGGGCCGGTTCATCCAGCCGTTCGTGGCCGGGGCGCCGGTGAACCTGGTCTACGTGGCGGACTTTTCCCGGGTGAACCTGACGGGCAAGATCGCCGTGTCCGAAGAAGAAAAGCTGACCTACTCTTCCGCCACGGTGGGCTGCATCGTGCAGAACGTCTACCTGTACTGCGCCGCGGAGGGTCTGGGGACCGTGGTGCGGGGGTTGATCAACAAGTCCGCCATGCGAAAAGCCATGGGCCTCGAGGACCACCACAAGATCATCCTGGCGCAGACCGTGGGCTATCCCGCGGAGTAACTGCGTTCAGTCCAAATCTTTCAAGAACTTCTGTACGGACCGGGAGACATCATCCCGGACGCGCTCGAAGCCGTTCTTGAGTTCTTCCCAGGCATCGTCCCCGGCTTCGGCCAGACCGGACAGGGACTCCTTCAGGGCCCCGATCTGATCCTCCAGCTCGTCCAGCTGCCGGTACGATTCAAGCTTTCCCTTGGCGATCAGCTTCTTGGCCCGTGCCTTGAGGAGGTTCAGGTGGGCCTTCTGCTCCTCCAACTGGGCCTCGGCCAGTTGCCTGTAGGCTTCTTTTCGTCCCATGTACCTGCCCTCTCTCTCCTGCGTTTTAGAGCCTGGTGAAAAACAAGGATTCCGTATTTTTCGTCATTCCGGACTTGATCCTTTGGGGGGGGGGGGGGGGGGGGGGGGGGG
>CAYTRL010000527.1:0-3751 GCA_964439795.1 uncultured Thermodesulfobacteriota bacterium | reverse complement strand
AAAGGCTGAACATCGAGATCCGGTGCAACAGCCATGTGGTGGAATGTGCGGATATCCGCGAGAACGAGAAGGGGGCTCACCGTTTCATCCTGAACACCGGAGATGAAGTGGCGTTCGAGGGGTGCGTGTTCACCATCAATCCAAAGGCGGTGCTCGAGATCCTGCCCCGGAGGATACTCTCCCCCGCGTTCATCAGCCGCATTTCCGGGCTTGAATCCTCGACCGGGTTCTTTTCCATCTTCGGTGTTCTGGAGGGTGACGGTTCCGGAGGCTCCTCCGAACACACGATTCGCTCCCTCTTCCCGTCCACGGACGTGAACGAGATGCTGGATCCGGACCACGATGGGGAGTCGGCTCTCGTGGTCATGCGCTCGCCGGAACTCGTCAAGGGAGAGACCATCGAGACGTTGAGTGCGTTTGAACCCTCATTCATGAACGACGTGATGGAATGGAAGGATTCACGAACCGGCAACCGCCCTCCCGCGTACCAGGAATACAAGCGTGCAAAGGCCGCAAGAATGCAGGAGCGAATGGGCCTCGTACTGAAGGAGGGCGCAGCACGGTTCCGCCTGCTGAGCTCGGCTTCGGTCCTGACCTTCAGGGATTACCTGCACACCCCGGACGGATCGGCATACGGCGTGAAACAGAAGATAGGCCAGTTGAATCTGCTGGGCAAGCTGCCCGTGCGCAACATGTACGCCGCCGGGCAGAGCTCCGTCCTTCCGGGAGTGGTCGGCGCCATGATTTCCTCCTTTTACGTGGTACGGGCCATACTGGGCAAGGCGTCTTTCATCAAGATCATTGGCGGGCGTAATCACAGGCGGGTGGAGAGTTGAAAAGAGTCGTTATCACCGGAATGGGAGCCGTGACTCCTCTCGGCCAGGATGTCCCTGCCCTCCTGGATGGCCTGGAAGCGGGCAGGAGTGCAGTCAGGTTCATGGAGGGATGGGACCGGTACCGGGGGCTGCGCAGCCTCGTTGCGGCTCCCGCCGAGCTGCGGAACGAGACCCGGATTCCCCGCAAGGACCGTCGTTCCATGGGGCGCATGAGCATCTTCGCGGCCCAGGCGTCCGGTCAGGCGATCGAGGACGCGGGACTGGATCCGTCGGTGGTGGCCGGCGGCCGCACCGCATGTATCATCGGCTCCACCATGGGGAGCGCCTGCAGCATGAACGAGGCCTTCGAGGAGATGCTCCCGGATCACGATCTCGGCAACCTGACCGCGATGCAGTTCTTCAAGTGTGTCTCCCATTCGGCCGCCATGAACGTGGCGCAGTTCCTGAACATCTCGGGCGTGGTCATGGCGACCTCGGCCGCGTGTGCGTCGGGGCTGCAGGCCATCGGCGCCGGGTACGACCTGATCCGCATGGGAAAACAGGATGTCGCCCTGTGCGGGGGGGCCGAGGAGATCCATCCGACGGTCACGGGGTCCTTTGATATCCTCTTTGCAACCTCGGTGAAGTACAACGAGACGCCGGAGAAAACGCCTCGGCCCTTCGACCGGGACCGGGACGGACTGGTGTGCGGGGAGGGGGGCGGAATCGTCGTCCTCGAGGAGTACGACCACGCGAAAAGAAGGAACGCCCGTGTCCACGCCGAGATCATCGGCTATCATACGTGCGGAAGCGGATCCCACGTGAGCCAGTCCAACCATCCCGCCATGGTTTCGTGCATGTGGGAAGCCCTCAGGGAGGCCGGAGTGTCGCCCGGAGAGGTGGATTACATCAATGCGCACGCCACGGCCACGGACCACGGCGACATGGAGGAGGCGGTGGCCATCAAGGAAGTATTCTGCGGGTCCGTGCCCGTCAGCAGCCTCAAGGGGAACCTCGGCCACACCCTGGGTGCATCCGGAGCCATCGAGCTGATCGCCTCGCTGGGGATGTTGGACAGGGGCTTGGTGTACCCAACCCGGAATCTCGAGAACATCGCTCCCGATTGTGACGGGATCCGGCATGTGGTGGAACCACTCGAACGAAAGGTCCGTATTTTTTTGAAGAACAGCTTCGCTTTCGGCGGCATCAACACGGTACTCGTGTGCCGGGCCGCCTGAACCGAACTTGCCCTGAGAAGTACAATGACTGAAGAAAAAGTGATCGAACTCACCAATGAGGTGTTCGAGGAATCATTCGAGATCGAAAAAGAACGCCTCCTCCCCGAGAAGAACATCTTCGAAGACCTGGGACTCGACAGCCTGGATACCGTGGACCTGGTCGTGGCCCTGCAGAAAAAGTTCAGCATCAGGATCCGGGAAGACGAGCGCGTGAGGAGCATTCGAACCCTGGGGGACATCTACGAGTTCATTTTGAATATCCAGCAGGAAGAGGGGGCAGAGGGCGCCAGGTCGGCCCACGGACCGGAATGATGGATGCGGTCATGTCCAGCGACTACAGATGCGGCAGAGGTTTCACGTTCGAGGCGGGTGACATCGACGAGACGGTCGCCCGGAAGGGGCTGCTTGCCCTGGAGATGGATGTGAGCCGGGACCTCGACACGTTGCACCCGGAGGCGCTGACCGCTCAGGAGATCCAGGAAGTCTTCCGCCAGGCAAGGGCCCTGGGGGCCCGGAACATCGCTCTGGCCGGGGGGGAGCCTATGACGAACCCGAGGCTCCAGGAGACGATCTCGTGGATCAGGGACATGGAGATGGACGTCGCCCTGCTCACGGACGGCACACGGGTGAGCGAGGATACCGCAAGGTTCCTGTTCGAGAACGGAGTCGAGGTCGTCATCCGGATGGCATCCAGGCAGCAAGGACTCAGGAACCAGCTCTCCGGGGAACCGGGTGTCCGGACAGCGTTCCGGAACCTGAGAGCGGTCGGTTACCCGGGGCCGGGTGCGGTTCTGGGCGTCAGTTTGGTTGCTGGGCCGGAGAACCTGGAGGAGCTGGTTTCCTTCTGGGGGTGGTTACGCGGCCGGAACATTGAACCGCATCTCGAAATGCCGAAGCCACCTGGCCCGGGGAAAGGGGACAGCGGGAAGGTTCTTTCATCCGAGAAGATTCACGAGCTCTATTCGCATCTCTCGGAGATGGACAGGGAGCGGTACGGAATCGAGTGGGAGCCGCAGCCTCCTCTGGCCGGGACGCCCTGTCTCCGGCCCCGGGTATCCTGCTTCGTGGATGTTTCCGGCAACGTGATGTCGTGTCCGGGCCTTTCGATCAAGGTGGGAAACGTCCGGGAGCAGCGCCTGAAGGAAATCCTCCAGGACAGCGAGGTGGTCCAGGCCCTCAGGGATCACCCGGCCGCCATCAAGGGGCCGTGCTCGGCGTGTGACCGGAACGATGTCTGCCACGGTTGCCGGGGAGCGGCCTGGAGGGTGACGGGGGATTATCTGGCCTCGGACCCCACGTGCTGGCGCAACACCGACCGGCAGGACAGCATCGAGCGTCTTCCTGTCTCCGTGGCGGGCCTGATCCCGCACGAGAAGCCCATGCGCATCGTCGACGACCTGACCGCCATCGGAGAGCGCACCGCGACCGCGGACCTGGTCGTCCCCGACCACGGCCTGTTCGTCGGCCGGGACGGTCTCCTCGACCGGGCCGCCTACCCCGAGATCCTGGCTCAGGCCCTCGCCGCCTGGAACGGATTCATGAATCGCCAGAGAGAAGCCCATCCCCGGGGATACATGCTGGGCATCAAGAAATTCACCATTTCCGGAACCGCCCGGGCCGGTGACCGCTTGAGGGCTCAGCTGTTCAAGGTGGCCAGGTTCGGGGGCTTCGGAATCATCGAGGGAAGTGTGGAGCGGG
>CAYTRL010000526.1:0-3751 GCA_964439795.1 uncultured Thermodesulfobacteriota bacterium | reverse complement strand
CCCAAAGATCTCGTTTTCAGGCAAGTAGGAACAGCCGCCTGTGGCTTTCTCTACAGGCCGGCGGGACATCGATCCTGAACCCGTTTCTCATGTACAGCACGGTGGCCGCCTTCCGGATGACGGGGGGCGGCCATCGTTGCTCATCCGGCAAACAAGTAAAGTTAGAAAAACTTATCAGGTGCAGAATGATCCGGACGGGAACGATTAAAAACCGCGGTGTGACCCTCCTGGAACTGGTCAGCGTGATCGCGCTCCTGGGGATCCTTTCCGCAGTGGCCGTTCCCCGCCTGCTGGACCTGGACGCGGTCCGGTGCATCCACGCCGGCCAGACGGTTACCTCCTTTCTGCGCCAGGGTCAGATTTATGCCATGCAGACCGGGATCCCGGTCTCCGCCGGGTTTACGGGAAAGGAACTGAAGACCTTTTTTCTCCGGGATGCGGACGGGAAAGCCGTAGCCGAAAACCGGCCGGGAGTGTCCATGGGAAAAACCACCGGGCCGGGACGCCTCCCCTGGGACCTGTCCCGGGATGTGGAGGAAGTGACCATGGACCTGGCAGGCGCGGTTCTCTGGTTTCAGCCGGACCTGGGGGAACCGGAAGAAGGGGCCGGGACCCCGATGCCCCTGGGTCAGGTACGCACGATCACCTTCCGGAACGGCGAGCACCAGGTCCGAATCCTCGTCTATCCGGACACCGGGTTTGTCAGGCTGGCAAAATGAATCCATGGATTGCAACAAGAAACCGGCGGGGCCAGACGCTCCTGGAGATCGTCATGGTCCTGGTGCTGTTCTCCCTGCTCATGACCGGGGCCAACGCCCTCTTCTGGAACAACAGCCGGGACATGCTGTTCGGACGCAAGCTGATCGACGCCACGCGGCTCGGGGAGAACAGCATGGAGAACGTGCGGGCCACGGACTGGAAAACGATCGGAAAGTGGATCGCCAAGCCCCACGAGGAAGACCTGGAAGGGTTCCGGGTGGTCCGGAGCGCGGAAAACGTGAATTGGTCCGGCAAGGAGTTTCTCCCCACCAAAGCCAAAAGTGGGTATCGAAGGGTCACGGTAAGCGTGTTTCCTCCCGAGGATGAAAACAAGAAGCCGTTTCGATGGGTGCAGTTGTTCGTAAAGAAGTAGAGCACGACCGTTCTGGAGACCGTAGAGGGAATGTCATGCCCTTTGAACACAAAACCGTCCCGCATGAGTGTCAATTAATGAAGAATTCCGGCTTTTCTGTCATTCCTGTGAAAGCAGGAATCCATTTCTTGGATGGTCTTCTGGATGCCCGCGTTCGCGGGCATGACAACAGCATGACCTGGTCCGAAACCCTCATGCGGGGGAAGAGATCCCACCGAAGACCAGCCGTGCATTCCGGGGCAGGGTTCACCCTGGTGGAACTGGCACTCTCCCTGGTCCTGGTGGGGTTGATGAGCCTGGTGCTGGCCCGCAGCGCATCTTCCTATCTCCAGGTCTTCCAGATGTCTCACACGGTCTCGGACCTCTCGCAGAAGGAATGGCTGGCCGCCTCCCGGATCGTGCGGGAGGTCCGGGAGGCCTACCCGGACTCCCTGGAGGTGGATAAAGACGGACGCGGTTTTTCCTTGAACAAGCTTCAGCAGAGCGGAATCGTTGAAGGGGCCAACAAGAAGAAGAGCTGGTTCTCCACCCTGGCCGCGGATGCCGAGAAGATTCCGGTGGGCGCCAGGCTGCTCGTCCGGCGCAAGAAGGCAAAAAAGATCTACGAGACCAAGGTCATCAAGGTAGAACATCCCAAGAAGCCGGGGATACCCTGCCGGATTTATTACCCGAAGAAGGCCCCCGGACTTTCTTCGATCAAGGCGGGCGACCGGTTCTGGATCGTGGGCGAACCGGTGACCTTCCGCTGGTCGGGAGATCGGGTGCTCCGGGAATCCCCGGACCAGAGCGGGTCGGTTCCGGGCCTTCCGAAGGGCAAGAAGAAGGGCAAGGGCCACGGCAAGCAGGGGGGCAAGGCGTATGGAAAGAAGAAGAAGGGAGATGACGAGGACCAGGAGGACTTGGGGAAGGGCTTCCCCCTGGTGGACACGGTGAGCCGGTTCAGCGTGTCCTGGAAGAAGACCGGCGACCCCCTGCGCTTCGAACTCTTTCTTTCCGAGGACGAAGTGGAGGTGGGCGGCATATACCAAGCGCGGCCGAAGGAGATGTAGAACCGTGCGGATCGAAAAACAGAGGTTCAGGATATGCTCCAGGATCGCGGGGTCGTTGTGCGACAACCACGGCGCGGCCCTGATGATCACCGTTGTGCTGACCTTTCTCCTGCTCGCTTTTCTGGGCACGTGGATCCTCAACGGGACCTACACCTTCCTCTCCGGGGCCACGGTCCGGGCCAATGCTCTGCAGGCCCACTATCTGGCGTGCTCGGGCCTGGAATGGGCCCGCATGGAACTCATGGAAAAGAAGGACCTGGACGGCGATGGAAAGGCAGGCCAGATCGGCTCCCCGGACGGAAGCGTCCGCCGCCCTTTAGGGGGAGGAACGCTCTGGGTCCGGGCAACGGGCGAGGGGAAGAGCCTCACGCTCACCGCCTTCGGGACCTATCAAGAAATCACGAGAAGTGTCCGAAGTATAGAGGAAAGTCCCTGGAACTAGGGAGCGGGAAACACAGGAGAGCACGGGGGAGATCTCTTGAATAAGAGGAAGGTGATCGGCATCGACCTGGGCGCCTACGCATTGAAGGTGATCCAGTTTCGTGTTCCGAAGAAGGGCCGGGCCGTTCTGGAGAAGAGCGCCTGTTTTCCCTGGGTTCCCAGGGACAAGAAGCGGAACGGGACCCCCAAGGAACTCAAGAGCCATCTGCACGCCTGCACCATCTCCCGAGGCGTGGCGTGCTCTTCCCTGGATGACCCGAGCCTGTTGATCCGGCGCATGTCGCTGCCCGGCATGCCCGCCAAAGACATGCAGGACGTGCTCAAATTCAAGGTCCGCAAGGAGATGGACGGCCGTCCGGACGACATCGTTGTGGATTTCCTGCCCTTGGACAATGCGGAACCGCAGTCCCGGGAACTGCATGATCTCATGGTGTTCGCCGTGAGCCGAAAGGCCCTGGACGCTCACCTGCGGTTTCTGGAAGGCGCCGGGATCAAACCGGTTTGCGTTGAGCCCCCGTCCACGGGCCTCTCCCACCTGTTCGAAAGCTGTCCCGGCCTGGACCGGGAGGGGGTTGTGCTTCTCCTGGATGTGGGGTTTTCCCGGACGGGACTGGCCCTCGTGGAGAACCGGCGCCCTGCGTTCATCCGGGAGATCCCGTTCTCCGGGAAACAGCTCACCGACAGTATCCAGGAAGCGCTGGATGTGGACGGAAAGACGGCGGAAGCCTGGAAACGCAGGATCGGGCTCGAGGAACCGGAGGAGGATGCGAACCTTCTGGGCAATGAAGTCCCGGACATCCTCCGGCCTCTCGTGGAAGATTTCATCACAGAGATCCGGTACTCCCTGGGATACGTTCAGGATCAACTGGTAAACGCCCCTTCCGTGCAGAAAATCATTCTGGCCGGAGGGGGTGCCGGGATGCCGGGCCTGGCACGGACCCTGGAAGAAACCTTACAGCTTCCCTGCCATCCCCTGCCGGATTTTTCCGCTCTCGGGCTGAACGTATCCGACGACTTCAAGAGCTACGGACAGCCCACGACACCATCGGACCTTGGAACGGCCCTGGGACTGGCTCTTCGGGAGGTGAGAGGATGAAGGACCGGGTCAACTTTCTGAGTTCCCTTCAGG
>CAYTRL010000525.1:0-3759 GCA_964439795.1 uncultured Thermodesulfobacteriota bacterium | reverse complement strand
GTACTGCATGGACATCCTCTTCCGGGCCTATCCGGATCTTCTGCAGGAGTTCCGGGAGCTTCGCGATATCCGGAAGGAGGAACTGCCCTCGGAAAAACGGGAGGCCGGTTCCCGCAGGAAGAACCCCGTCCGACGGGCGGGCCGGTTCCTGCTGGATTTCCTGCGGCCGTGGTAGGCTCCCGCTTGTTCACGGTTCCCCGGCGGGGGGGGGCTGTGGTTCCGGTTCCTCACGGATCACCGATTCCGTACCGTGCTCCAGCGACGCGATCTTGAAGATCTTGACCGGACGTTCCTTGCCCTTGACGCGAACGATCTCCAGGCCCTGAACCAGGCAGTGGCCGATCCGCCTGGAGTGCACGTGGTCCCGGATCTTTTTGTACGTGAACTCGGTAACCAGGATGTGAGTGTCGTACCGCCGGGTAAGGGCCTCGGTCCTGGCCCCCAGGTTTACGGCATCCCCGATCACCGTGTACTCCATCTTCTTTCCCTCGGCGCCGATGTTCCCCACGATCACCTCGCCCGTATTGATGCCGATGCCGATGTCCAGGGGCTTCATGCCCCTTGATTTCCATGATTCCTGGAGTTCTCCAAGCCGCTTGACCATGTGCAGCGCGCAACGAACCGCGGTCTCCGCGTGGTTCTCCTGCAGAATGGGCGCACCCCAGAAGGCCATGATTTCATCTCCCACGAACTTGTCCAGGGTGCCTTCCCAGTGAAAGATGACCTCGGTCATAGCCCCGAGAAACTCGTTCAGCCGGGTGACCACCTCCTCCGGTTCATTCGCCTCCGAGAAAACGGTGAAGTCCCGAATGTCCGAGAACAGGACCGTGATCTCCCGCCGCTCCCCGCCCAGACGAGTGAGTTCCGGGTGCTTGATCAGCTCGTTCACCACCCGCTCGGTCACATAGCTGGAGAATATCTTCCGGATGTCCCGGGCCCGGCGTTCCTCGGTCAGGTAACGAAAGCTGATCACGAACATGCTCATGGCGGCCACCATGAACAGGGGATAGGCCAGGTTGACCCGCAGCCCCCAGAGAGAAAAGAGAAGGACGTTTCCCAGTGTGTAGAGGAATGCGGCAAACAGGTAGATGAGCAGGGTGTTCCGGGCGGAGGAGACCTGTCCAAGCCAGACCAGAAGCAGTCCGAAGACCAGGACCACGGACAGGTTCAGTAGGAGAGGCGTCTGGCGGATCGGGTCTTGGGCCAGGATGTTGGAGACCACGGTGGCGTTCTTTTCCACGCCCGGCATGTTCGCCGAGAACGGGGTGGTTTTCAGGTCGTAGGTGGCGATGGCCGAGGTGCCGATGAACACGATCTTGTCGTGCAGCGCTGCGCAGGGAACTTTCCCGGCCAGAACCTCCCTGGCGGATACGTACGGAAAGGTGCCTTCCCGGCCCCGGTAGTTGATGTGCATGCGACCGAAGGCGTCGGTTGGGATCTGTACCTCTCCCAGGCGGACGCCCGTACCCCCCACCACCCGGATCTCGTCCAGGGGGAGCCCCCGGGCGATGCGTGCGGTCTGCAGCGGCAGGGAAGGGAAGTATTCATCCCCCATACGAAGGTACAGGGCGTCCCAGCGGAGCTTGCCGTCCCGGTCCGGCAGCGAATAGACGTGTCCGAACCGTCCGGAGGTCCCCACGGGTTCGGGTGGGAGCAGCACCCGGTGCGCGTCCAGGGGCCGAAGGAAGCGAAGGTTCTCGATGCGGGGGATGGCCATGTCGTAGAGGGGGTCCGGGATCTCGCCGGTAAAGGTCTTCCCGTCCTCCACGTCGAACCCCAGGGCCACCACGACCCGTTCACGGTACCGGCCCAGGGTTTGGGCCAGGGCCCGGTCGTCCTCCGGTGATTCGGATTCGGGATAGAAGATATCCACGGCCAGGGCCGCGGGTTCGCAGGCGAGCACCTTCTCCATCAGGGAGGCCTGCAGGGTCCGGCTCCAGGGCCAGCGGCCGTGCGCGGAAAGGCTCTTCTCGTCGATAGCGACGATCACGATATTTTCGGGAGCGGGAGCGGCAAAAACAAGGTTGCGGAGCTTGAACCGCAGGTCCAGAAGGAGGGTCTCCACGGACTCGTCAAGCACGGGCGGGTTGAACAGGGTGAGGGCCGTGGTGAGCACGACCAGAAGCAGGGGGACCGATACGGCAGGATCCCGCAGCCTTCGGGGCTTCCTGCCCGGATCGCCTTCCGGTGGCCGGGAAAGCCGGTCAAGGGGGTCCATGAAAGCCCTCGATGCTCGACACGAAACTAAAAATAGAACGGCTGGTGACGGACCCTCCTGAGCCGTTCGGGGCTGGCGCCGCAGATCTGACTCCCGATGATATAGTAATCACCGTCTGCATTGAGCCCCTGATCAAAGGGGCGGGCGGCCTCGGCAAGGGGGTCGGTTTCGGTCCAGTCCCCCAGGGAACCGTCCCCCGGATCGATCTCGTTCATGTAGACGAGAGTTCCTCCCCCCGGGATGAGAATGAGGTGGTTCCCCACGAACCCCGCGGACGGGTTACTGGCCGCCACCGGCAGGGGCGTGGTCTCCTGCCAGGCGCCCAGGGAGCCGTCCCCGGACACATCCGCCATGAACATCCTGTTGGAGTTGCACCCGTCGCAGCCATCGATGCCCAGGATCAGGTAGGCCCTGGACAGGTGGAAGAGAAGCTGCCCCTGAGCGCTGGGCGCGGGGAGGGTGGTCTGGAACCAGTCCATGGTGGGCTCCCCGTTCGAGTCCAGGGCGTTGTAATACAGGCGGTCGGAGTAGGTGTCGACATCGGTCCTGCCCCCCCCGATGTAGAGAAATCCGTTGTACGCCTCCATGAAGGGCCAGGACCCCACCCAGTTGGGGTTCCCGGTAATGGCATAGGGCGACTGTATCCAATAGGCAATGGTCCCGTCGATTTCATCCGGCGCAGCGTACCAGATGTTTCCGTCCCAGGAGGGGCCGGGACCGTTGACCGCACCGCCGCCCACGTAGATGAAGCCGTTTTCCTGGGCCACACCGGCCGCCGCCCGCTGGAAGTTTCCTTCCCCGGTGGCGGTCTCCACCCAGTCCCCCAGGGTGCCGCCCGGATTCTGAGGGGCGAAGAAGGTCCTGCCGTCGGCTGTGTTTGAGGTGCAGGCATCGTCGTTGTGGTAGCCGTTGATGATGTACACGTAACCGTTGCCCGGGGCCGCCGCCACGGAAAGCAGCCGTTCCAAGGGCAGTTCCGTGGTGGTGAGCCACTGGTCGTAAGGAGGCGTGACGGCGGATCGCTCGATGGTGTTCTCTTCGATGTTCATGGCCTCGTCCCGGGCGCGGACAACAAAATAGTAGGTACGCTCCGGCACGAGCCCGGGCACGTCCGTGTCGGTCACCCCGGTGACCACCTTGGCAGGGGTGTCGAAGTTCTGGCCGCCCGGGGTCTCGGCAAAGTAGATCAGGTAATCGATCTGTGCGGGGGGAGTCAGGTTGTCCGTG
Organism: uncultured Thermodesulfobacteriota bacterium; assembly: GCA_964439795.1. Taxonomy (GTDB): domain Bacteria; phylum Desulfobacterota; class DSWW01; order DSWW01; family DSWW01; genus CAYTRL01. The sequence continues at coordinate 314 of CAYTRL010000525.1, read as the reverse complement.
GCCTCGTTCCATTCCAGGAAGGCGGTGAAGGAGTCCATGGCATCCGCGTTCTGGAGCCCGTCGAACACCGGCGGCTCCGTGTCCGTGTCCGGATCGGTGGTGGCGGACCTCTCCACGGTGTTGTCCTCCGTGTTGTCCGCCTGGTCCCGGGCACGAACCACGATGTAGTATGTCCTGTTTGGCGAGAGCCCCTGCAGGTCCGTGGAAAGGACGCCGGTGACAATTTTATCCGGGGTGCCGAAGTTCTGCCCGCCCGGGGGCTCGGCCGCGTAGACCAGGTACCGGATATCCCCGGGGGGGGTCACGTTGTCCGT
>CAYTRL010000524.1:0-3767 GCA_964439795.1 uncultured Thermodesulfobacteriota bacterium | reverse complement strand
ATCAAAGTAATCAAATAGGAATAATCTGTCAACAAGTTTTTTTCCTTTGTTTTTTCAGTTGTTTACGGAGACCCCTTTCGAGACGGGGGGGGGCGAAGAGGGTACGAACTCCATCCGCATCAGCCATTGAGCGAACGGCCCCGGCCTTTTCGAACCCTTCTGGATGCGGAAACAACGGTCCGAATTGGAAAAAAGGTAGATTGAGATACACGGATTGGTGGAAAGGCTTGTTTCATGTACAGTAATAGGAAGGAAACTTTTCTTGTTTTTTCCCTCCTTTCTCATCCGAAGGAGCCGACATGACTCGTTTTTTCTGGTTGATGCTGCTTGTGATTCCGGCTGCGGCCTTTCCGGGCCTGTTCATGGGTTGCGTGGACTCGGGGGACTCCACCCCCCCCTCGGAAGGGACCAGTTCCCAGATCGACCCGGGGGATCCCATCGTGCCCTCGGAAGGGTACAGCGCCCGAAAGGCCGAATACTTCGAATACTGCTTCGAGAACAACGGGCCGGGCCAGGGGGGGATTCATGGCCAGGTCTGCCGTATCTACGGGGATGCGGACACCTTCAACGAAGAGAAGATCGACGAGGCCCTGGACGAAATCAACGCCCGGGAGGATACGGCCGATTTCGAGCTGAACTCGCTCCTGAGGATGCTGTACCTGTACCGTGAGCATCCCACTATGGGCGATGCCCTCCGCGAACGGTTGGAGTCCGCCGTGCTGAATTTCAAGTACTGGCTGGATGAGCCCGGCCCGGACGAGATGTGCTGGTGGTCGGAGAACCACCAGATCCTGTTTCACACGGCCGAACTCCTGGCCGGCCAGCTCTTCCCGGACACGGTGTTCCCCAACTCGGGAATGACCGGCCGGGAGCACGTGGCCCATGCGCTGCCGCTGATCCGTCGCTGGCTGGATTTCCGGGGTCGGTTCGGTTTCAGCGAGTTTCACTCCAACGTCTATTTCAACGAGGACATGCCTCCCCTGGTGAACCTGGTGGATTATGCCGAGGACCCGGAGATTCAAACACGGGCGGCCATGGTACTGGACATCCTGGCCTTTGACATGGCCTGCAACTACTACAAGGGGCTGTTCGCCACGGCCCACGGCCGTACTTATCCGTCCAAGCTCCTGGACGGGCTGGTCGACTCCACCCGGGAGGCGGCCTACGTCCTGCTGGGGCTCGGCGATTACAATTCTACAAGTAATTTCTCGGCGGCGTTTCTCGCCACCAGCGACCGTTACCGCCCCCCCCCGGTCCTGGAGGACCTGGCGCTGGAAGCAGCCGTTTCCCTGGAGCATCGACAGCAGGACAGCATCGATATACGGGACGGTCCACGGTACGGGATCGGGTATGAAGATCCCCGGGACGTGATGTTCTGGTGGGGCGCCACCGGGTACGTGGCGCCGGAGGTCATTGCCGGGACCTTTCAGATGCTGGACGATTTCACCATGTGGGAGGGGTTCCTCTGGAAGGATCTGCAGTTCCTGCGCCCCCTGGTGGGGGCCCCCCTCCTGGAGGAGGTCGCCTGGGTGCTGGAACCCATGTCCCGGGGCGTGACCCTGGAGTCCGTCAAAACCTACACGTACCGGACCCCGCACTACCAGCTCTCGGGTGCCCAGGACTTCAAGCCCGGGTCCTGGACGGGGCAGGTTCACATCTGGCAGGCCACCCTGGACCAGGAGGCCTATGTCTTCACCACCTACCCCGGCGGCGTGGCAGGAGATTACGCCGGGGGGGCCTGGACCGGCGGGTTCGTTCCCCGGGCCGCCCTGTACAAGAACGTGGGGATCATCCAGTATCGCCGTCCGCAGATCCCCTTGTTGGATGTAATCCTCTTTACCGACTACAGCCACGCCTATGTTCCCAGGAACTCTTTTGACGAGTTCGTGGAAACAGGCTCCTGGGTGATCGGCCGCAAGGGGGACGCCTACGTAGCCCTTTACTCGGAACATCCCACGGCCTGGTCCACGGAAAACGGATACGAGCTCATCGCGGACGCCAAGGAGAACGTCTGGATCGTGGAGTTGGGCGACCTGGATTCCAACGGACCGTTTTCCTCGTTTGTGGCCGGGATCGAGGCCGCGCAGGTCATCGTGGGGGAGACCGTCGCTTATCAGTCGCCGAGCCGGGGGGAGATGACGGTGGGCTGGGAGGGCCCCCTCACCGTGGACGGGATCGACGTGGACCTCGGCTCGGATCTCCGGTGGGACAACGCCTTCTGCCGGCAGACGTTCGGAACTCGGGTGACCGACATCCGGTTCGGAGACCAGAGGCTGGAACTGGACTTCGACCGGGGGCTTCGCCGGTACTGGTCCGGAACCCCGTAAGGGGTAACAGGGGTCAGGTCTTCATTCTACATTTTTCTCGTGGGTGCCGCGCCGGACAACTGACCCCTCCATTCATCTTATCCAGCCGACTGTCCGATACAAGTAGAAAAACGTTTCCGACCTTTCCCGTTCCGTCTCCTGTGGGTACAGTTCCCCTGCGCTGAACGCTCGGCCGGCCAGTACCTTAAACGGGAGGGGTATGCGCGCCGCTCTGCGGTACTATTTCCGGTGGAGACCCCGGGTCCCACCACACCGGACAATTCACGATGAGATTTACACATCCCGGTGGAAAGATGAACCTCTTCACCCTGGCCTTCCAGGGGGAGCTCGAAGAAGCCTTCCAGGACCAATATTATTCCAACACGCTGAACCAGGTTCGGGTGGCCTTGCTCATGGGCCTGATCCTCTACTGTTTGTTCGGTCTGCTGGACCTGTACCTCCTGCCCGACGTCAAAGAGAAAATCTGGATCATACGCTACGGTGTGTTCATGCCCGTGCTGATCTGCACCTACCTGTTCAGCTTTTCCCGCTATTCCCGGAAATATCTGCAGCGGGCTATTTTCATTACCGTTCTCACGGCCGGGTTCGGGATCCTCGCCATGATCGTCATCGCCCAGTCCAGCGGTCTCTTCTCGTACTATACCGGGTTGATCCTCATCCTGATCTATAATTATACGTTTATACGGCTTCGGTTTGTGATGGCCACGGTGGCGGGTTGGATCGTGGTGGCCGGGTACCAGGTGGTTGCCATCTGGCTCTGCAAGGCCCCCCTGCTGGTGATCATCAACAACAACTTTTTCTTTCTGAGCGCGAACCTGCTGGGTATGGTGGCCTGCTACTCCATGGAGCTGTACACCCGCCGGGAATATCTGCAGGCACGGCTCCTGGAGTCCGAGCGGGAACGCCTGAGCGTGGAGAACGCGGAGCGGCGGCGGGTGGAGGGCGAACTGCGGGAGAGCCAGGAACGTTTCCAGCGCTTTTCGTCCTCGGTCACGGATATCGTGTACCGTTACGACCTGGAGAAGAACCGCTTCGACTTCCTTTCCGATTCCATAGAACAACATACGGGCTACGATCCGCAGGAGTTGAAAACCGACCCGCTCCACGTCTTTTTGGAGCTCATGCATCCCGACGATGTGAAGCCGTGCATGGAAAGGATCGGCGCCCATCTTGCAAAAGGGGTGGACGCCGGGCCGTTGATCTCGGACTATCGCATCGTCACCCAAAAGGGACCGGTGATCTGGGTCAGCGATCACATGCACCTGGAATACTCCCCGGAGGGAAAGGCGGTCTGCATCAACGGGGTCATCCGGAACATGACCGAGGCGAAACGGCTGGAAGAGGAGATGATCCGGGCCCGGTTGGCAGCGGAAGAAGCCGCCGCCGCGAAGAGCGATTTCCTGGCCAACATGAGCCACGAGATCCGCACGCCCATGAACG
>CAYTRL010000523.1:0-3781 GCA_964439795.1 uncultured Thermodesulfobacteriota bacterium | reverse complement strand
GATGATATGAAAAAGCTACTTCTTCTGAGGCCCATTGCTTTTTCATAGGGGATGATATGAAAAAGCTACTTCTTCTGAGGCCCATTGCTTTTTCATAGGGGATGAAAAACGCTGTTTACCGTGTTTGCTTCAGGGTGAGGACGGGATCGTTGAACAGCGAAAAGGCCAGCCACTCCAGGGCAAAGTCCAGAAGCGCTTCTTCTCTTTCCCGCAAAGCTTGCTGCCGTTGTTCGGAGATTTCGAACAGGGAGAGAAACTTCGTTCCGAAAACAAACTCCCGGAACCGATCCAGGCTGTAGCACGCCATGAAAAACATCTGCCACTGCTTGGGGCTGAGCTCCCGCCCGGTACCGGGCCGGTACCGGGTGAGGAAAGCCATCCAGCGGTCGTTCTTCTCGTTGTACGCCTCCAGCCCCTGGTTCTCCATCCACCCCTGCGCCGTCCATTCCGTGGATTCCTCGAATCCGTGACAGTGAGGCTCTTTGACCAGAAAATGCTTCTCCTGCACACCGGCGCCCCCCCCTTGTTCCCGGGTCCTGCGGGCCGCCCTTCCCAGCGGATAGGCGCGGCAGGCACCGGGTCGGTCCGGGTAAACCCGGCAGCCGGCTTTGACCACGAAGGGACACGTGCGTGAACTGTCTTCCCCCATCTTCAGCTTGAGGACCGGGACCTTCCAGTCCGGGTCGGTCATCCGCAGGGTATAGCGGTCGAGAAGGTCGGTGGAGTCCATGCCCAGGCACCGCTTCAGTCGCAGCACATCGTAGGGGGTGAGCATGAGGTTCAGATCCCTGCAGCAGTCCGTAAAGCAGCGCACAGCCGGGTGGCAGGCAAAGCGGAAACATTTCCCGGAAGCAAGGGGTTCGAGTACATCCTGCGGGGGCTGCATCCACGCCTCCTTTTTAAGCGGGGGGAAAAAACGAACAGCGGCGTAACGATCGCCACAGGGGGTCTTGCGCCGGGCAGCCCGAGGGGATCAGGAACCGAGCATCAGTTCCCGTTTATTTCTTCGGTTCATCGGCCGGGGGAGAATCGGCTCCGGCTTTGTTCGCCTTGTCCATCAGGTCCTTCTTGATGGGAAGAACATCCCCGCAGACCAGTCCGAACCGGAGCCAGTTGACGGCCAGTTCCAGGAGTGCCACATCATCGTCCTTGATCTGTTCCTTGACCTCGTCATCCACCTCGAACAGATCAAAAAAGCGCGTTTGGTGGACAAACCTGCGGAAGGTATCCAGATCGTAGCAGGCCATTCGGAACATCTGCTGGACCTGCGGCTGATCGATGCCGGCTTCCAACAGGCGCGGGTACTGTGTCACCAGCCGGAAGCGCATATCCATGTCATCGTACGGCGGAAGCCCCTGGTCCTGGAACCACTCCCCCAGCACCCATGGGACGTCCTCTTTCTGCCCGTGGCAGGTCTCCGCGTCTACGATGAACGAATACTCACCGGTTTCGTCGGACTTGTCCAGGGGGTACATGCGGCAGGCCCAGGGACGGTCCTCATAAATGGAACACCCCTGCTCGTTGACAAAATGACAGCGTTTGTCTTCACTTCGCATGGTCATCAGGATGATCGGGATCTTCCCGGCGCCGGGGAGGAGTGTTCGAGTATATCTTTCCAAAAAGTCACTGGAAGGGATTTCGAGACAGTTCTTCATCCGGAGGATATCGTAGGGAGAGAGAAAGATGTTTACGTCCTGACAGCAGCTTGTGAAGCAGGGGAGGCCGGGACGGCACTGAAAGCAGATTTTCTTTTTTCGTTCCGCCAACTCTATTTCATGCATTTTATCCTGTTTTTCCTGCCATGCGTCCGTCATCTTTATTCCTTTCCTTGGGCCCCGGAGAGGGGGAAAAAGCAAGGGAAAACCGCCGACCCGGTTCGTACGAAAACCGTTTGCGTGAAACCCCTTGATCGGGACCGGGTGTAGAAGGAGTTGAACATGGAACGGAGCCGTCACCCCTGACGGGAGTGTCCCGGCAAATTGATCGTGGAGCAGTTCCCGGAGGGGCACTGTCGCTCCTCCAGGGGGGAATGCCCGGCGGCACCTCCCCCGGCGCTCCCTTCCTGCACCGCGGAATTGACACGGCTGATCACCCGCTGGAGTTCCCCGGATCCGCAGGAGGAACAACGCATTTCCATCTCGTCCTCTGGCTTACGAACCAGGAACTCCACCAGGTTCTGGCAGTCCCGGCAAACGAATTCATAAATAGGCAAAGCATCTTCTCCCGGAAAGCTGCTGAAAAGGCTCAGCAGCAGAAATCGGATCGTTCCAGTATAGCAACGATCCGCCCGGTTTTCAAAAGGTCTCGCGTGCGGGCTATTCTCAAAGGATAAGATCCACGTTTTCTTTGCAGATCGCTCCGGAGGGTCACCTTTTTACCAGGGGTGGAACTGAATGATGAATGAAAAGGCTTGCAGCTTCACCCTCCAAAGGTTTACCGGATCAGGAACGCTTTGTTCCGGGATCCGCATCCTCGGCTTGCCAGTCCTCATAGAACGGGTTTTGCCGAATCTGGCAGCTTCGGTTTCCGTCCTGCCACTGCTTCCAGGATCGGATCCGTTTCCGGGTCTCCTCCTTGTTCAAGCCCAGCAGACGCTGCACTTCCCCCCGGTTCACGCAGCCGGTAAAATAGGCGTAGTGAACCAGCTCTTCCAGCATGGGGACGGTGTATTCCTCCGGGGATTCCACCAGTCCCTTCTTCAGCAGGATCCGGCAGATCTCCGCCAGCGCCTGTTCCGGCCCGGAGCCGGCATCTCCCCCGGATTTTCCCATGATGGATCCTTTCGGCTGACACCCTGCCTGAAACGCACGGAAGGAGGCCGGGGAACGGTCCATCCGTCCCTGCCTCGGCGAAAGCGTCGATAAAAAAAGTGTTGTTGAGCATGCCTCCGGAAGGGGCATCCCGACAGCCGGAAATGCTTTCCTCCTGGCTTTACGATACGATGGAAGTAGAAAGGGATCAACCATGGAATCGATCAAAGACCTGAAACAGCTGCTGGCCGAAGCCCGGGAACGGGAAGATGAGAAATCGGTGGCCAACCTCACGTTCAAGCTGGGAGACATCTACCTGGAGCGGGGCAAACGGGACCTGGCGATCTCCCTTCTCCTGGAATCGTTCGATCTGTGTGAAAAGCACGAGAATCCCCAGGCCGCATCGGTCGTGGCCCTTTCCCTGGCCGCGGGGTTCCTCCAGGAAAAAGATGACGGACAGGCCGAATCCTACGCCCGGACCGCTTACGGGTTCTATGAAAAAGAGGAGGATCCCAAGGGTCTCGTCCAAGCCTGCCTGCTCCGGGGAGACATCCTCTGGTCACGGGAAGAGTCCGGAGGGGCCCTTCCCTTCTACCGACAGGCCCTGGAAATCTGCATCCAGCACGGGGACAACCTGGGAACCGCCACCTTCCTGGACCGGATCGCCGCCCAACACCGTCTCCTCGGCCAGGAGGAGGAGGCCCTGGGCCGCCTTCATGCTGCCAAGCAGATCTGGGACAAGCTCGGCATCCCCGACCGGCAGGCGGTAACGCTGACCAACATGGCGGACATTCTCCGGAAAAAGGGAGACCTCCCGGAGGCGATCCGCCTGTACGAGCAGGCGCTGCCCCTGTACCGGGGGCTGAAGCAACCCCGGACGGTTGAGATCCTGGAAAAAGAACTTTCAGACTTGAAGGCATCGGCGGAGAAAGGAAAGCCCGGCCCCTGACCCGCTGCAGGAGAGCATCCCGCCGGAAAAGCGATCCGGTGGTTCCGGTTACGGGGTCTCTTCCTCCCCGGGTGCCGGGGTG
>CAYTRL010000522.1:0-3792 GCA_964439795.1 uncultured Thermodesulfobacteriota bacterium | reverse complement strand
AATAGAATCAGCATCCAGTTTGCATTGGTCGCAGGAGTACCCCCCAACAATTAAGGATGGTGAAAAAATCAGCATTCAAAAGAAAAATTTTTTTAGATCTTGACTACGTCAGTTGCGGCGGGTCCCTTTTGTCCCTGTCCTGCCGTAAATTCGACCTTATCGCCTTCGCTCAGACTTTTGAACCCTTCTCCGACGATAGAAGTGTGATGTACAAAAATATCACCCTCACCGGAATCACGAGCGATAAATCCGAACCCCTTGCTGTCGTTGAACCACTTTACAACACCTGTCTCCTTGGCCATTGACTGAAACCCTCCCTTTCTCTTTGTTCGACGTTCCCTGTCTGATTTTGGACAAATACCGATTCACATGACGGATGATCATAACATAGAATGCGGTTTTTGCACATTTATTTCTGTGCTGATCATGAATTGATCAGCTGCTTCCCTTCAGCCTCCACCAGAATCGGGTTGATTCCCCCCCCTTTTCCATCGGAAAATCCTATTTACGACCCCAGGATTTCGATATCTGCGCTGGGCAATTTATGGACATGACCTGAACCTGCGCAGGCTGTTCCGGGGACGCACCGGGTTCTGAAACGCCGGGCCGGAATCCGGCACCCACGCTTTCCTTGCTTCCCGCGCTTTGCTATCCTGATAAACAGGCGGGAATCGGCGGATGCGAAAAATCGCGGGCTTTCTGCAAGCGAGTGCCGCCCACCCGCTTTCCCACCGGTTCCGGATCGTTTCCCGGAGGTTTCATGGCACTGAAAATTCTGGCACCGGTTTCGAACCTGGAGGACATCCGGGCCCTGGCCCGGGCCGGCGCGGATGAGTTCTATGCAGGCCTGATGACACAGGACGTGATCGAGAAGTACACCAACGTCTTCTCCCTGAACCTGCGGAACGTGGCCGCGGCCAACTTCCAGAGCTACCGGGAGATGGAAAAGGCCGTGAAGGTATCTCACGAGCGGGGAAAGCCGTTTCACGCGGCTTTTAACGCGCATTACCTGGACGATCAGGTGCCTGTGGTACTGGAGCAGATCGAGCGACTGCTGCGCATGAAGGTGGATGCGCTGATCGTGGGGGACATCGGCTTGTTCACCACGCTGCGGCGCGAATTCCCGGAGGCGGTCCTGCACGCGAGCACCACCGCGGGCACCCTGAACGCCGAGACCGCACGGCTGTTCGAGGAACGGGGCGCCCACCGGGTCATTCTGCCCCGGGGCCTCACCGTACCGGAGATCCGGCGCTTACAGGAGGGCTTTTCCCGCATCCGGTTCGAAATCTTCATCCTGTCCGAGCGTTGTCTGTTCACCAACGCCCACTGCCAATGGGAGCACAGCCAGTACGAGGCACAACAGGGGCCGGTCCACCGGGCCTGGCAGGGGGTCAAACGGTGGCTGCCGTTGGAGGAACCCGCCGCCGACCAAACCATGACCCGGAAGCTCACCGGGTTGGTGCAGGAGCAGATGATACGGAGATACGGCCCTCCCTGCTTTGCGGAGTACGAGGCCGAACTGTACGATGAGCATGGGCCCGTTCGGGTGAAGAAGCCGTTTCTTCTGCAGGGTCCGTTCCAGGCCTTCCGAGATGCGTGCGGCGTGTGCGCGGTGTACGATCTGAACGAGATGGAGAACGTGAGCACATTGAAGATCGTTGGGCGGAACCACCCCACCGCCAAGAAAGTAAAAGATACGGTCCTGCTTCACGAGGTCCTGGGTCTGCTGAAAAAGGGTCCGGACCGGGAAACGTTCCGCCGGGAAACCCGGAAAATCCGAGAGCGGCACTATCCGGGGATGTGTGAGGAAGCGTTCTGTTACTACCCGGACCCGGTCCCTGGGAAGGCCTGGAACAGCTGATCAGAGTCCTGAGAGGAAACGTGCGGAGGCGGGTTTCATGGAAGAAAAACAGTTCATACGATCCCTCCAGGAGATGAAGGACCTGCCGGATTCGGTGACAGGGGTCTACGTGGGATCCGAGTTCTGCGTTACCCTGCTCCCCTCTCCGGAGACGCTGGCTCCCCTGGTGAAGCGTGCCGATGAAAAAGGGCTCTCGTTCCACTTCGTCACTCCGCCCCTGACGGACCTGGGGTTGACCATGGTCCGGCGTTGTCTGGACGGCCCCCTGCAATCGCGGGAAGGGTGTGAGGTAGTGGCGAACGACTTCGGCCTGTTGAACGTTCTTCACAGGGAGTACCCCTGGATTTCCCCGGTCCTGGGCCGGCTTCTTTCCTACCAGCGCTCCGATCCCACCAACATGGAGTTTCTGGAGACGATGTTCGAGGGGGAGGAAGCACAGCAGCGGAAGGACCTGCTGCGCTCCGTGATCACCAATTCCGAGGGGTGCCGGGCGTTCCTCCGGGAGATGGGCGTCCGGCGGGTGGAGTTGAACAACGTCCCGCAGGGGATCCGGATCGCCCCGGACAAGGAGTTCCGGTATACACTGCACCGCCCGTTCGTGTTCGTCTCCTCCACCCGGTTCTGTCCCACGGTGGAGGCTCTGCGAACAGAAGCCACCGGCGTCGCCATGATCAAGCGGGTCCAGGAGTGCCACCGGGAGTGCCTGTCCAACCACTTCGATCTCAAGGCCCGTCAGGTGAAGCGGAAGCTGTTCCTTTACGGGAACACGATGTTCTACAAATGCCAGCGGCACCCCAAGATTCCCGAATCGGTGGACCGGGTGGTGGTCCACACCCGTCCTCTCTGACAAGTATTAAAATAACGCATAAATAAAGGGCAACACCGCCGACCCCTCGGTCATGACGATGAAGAGGCTCACCCCGGCCAGCACGATCAGGATGGGCAGCAGCCACCACTTCCTGGTGTGGTTGAGGAACTCCAGGACTTCCATGACAGTCGAGAAACGAAACTTGCTCATGATGGCTCTCCCCGGCGGGACGTTGCCGGCACGATGGTCTCTGCGTGGGCCTCCAGCCACGCCAGAAGACGTTCGGCTATGAAACGGTAGCCGATGGAAGTCAGGTGCACGTACTCGTAGAACAGGAGCCGGTTGGGGTCCGGGTCGATCCTGAGCTTTCTCTACTTGATCTAGATCGAATCGGCGGCCATGAACTTCTTGATGTCGAAGATCCTGTCCGTGAAGTAGGGTTCGGTCCAGTCCCGCATGTGATAGAACAGGGCCCGGTAGATCAGGAACCCCATGGTGAAGAGCAGAAACAACCCCGCCAGGGTGTAAAATGTGTTCTTCAGGCGGGGGAACCTGTGCCGGGTCTGGAAGACCAGCCAAACCACGAGGAGGAACAGGAGCCCGCGTGCCCACCACTGGTACACCCAGGGGCTCCAGGGACGCAGGATGGTTCGATCCTCCCCGTTCGCGGTCTCGAACTCCAGTCCGGAGAGGACGCCGTAGGCCCGGCGCTGGTCCCCCACCGGCTTGTTGGGGCAGAACGCCATGCGCACCGGGCCGCCTTCCGGGGAAAAGGGGATCCGGGCGGAAGGGACGCCGTCCTGCTGGACCTCCATCTGCCCGGGTTGAAACTGGAGGGAGAAGTTGCTTCCGGCCGGTGCGGAATGGATCTCCTCCAGCACCGTCTGGTGGACCACCCTGCCATTTTCAAAGGTTTGGAAGGTGCTGGATACCTCCGGGATGGAACTGAGGGACAGGGCGTGGAAGGTATCCTCCAATGCGGGGCCGTCCAGGTCGAAGAGGACGTAAACGATCCGCCAGCTCTCGTTGGGTGTGAACCGGAATCGGATCTGTTGAAGACCGCGGGAGGACTCGAGGCGCGTTTTTGATAGCAACTATGCTGCAAAGGAGTTGAGCCTCACTG
>CAYTRL010000521.1:0-3812 GCA_964439795.1 uncultured Thermodesulfobacteriota bacterium | reverse complement strand
GAAGGCTTCGGTCATTTCCACAACCTTCTGCACATCCCCGTTGTACACCGCCTCGTGCAGGGGGGCGAACTGTGTCACCTGGTTTCTCCCTCTGTGCAGGCCGTTGAAAAAGCACCATCTGCTGTGTTCCACGATTTCTACGTCACTGCTACGCACTGGAAGTGCGTGCGACGTACTGGAAGTACGCCTCATTCCTCAGAAATCGCGCGCCTTGCATCTGGCACTTTTTGAACGGCCTGCTTAAATTGATTTTTCAGGCTGCTAGGTTCTATTCCGATTTTTCAGGGTGAGCATCCTCTCTGTGAAATAGATTTCAAAACCCTGGGGAATCCTAGGCCCTGTCAGGTTCTTCATCCCGGGGTTGGTTGCCATATCGCCTGTGGCTTATCGTAATGCTCATTCTTCGATGTCCACGAAGGCTGGTATTCATAAGTGCCTGAAAAAGCTGGATTCCGTGTCAAGCCGGCCATGATTGAAACCCCGCCATCCTTCTAGGGCCACGCCATCCTGCGCTAATAATTCATTATGGGAAAATCCATTATATGGGCTTGTCCAAAGAAAATAAACAGCGGAAGCAACCCCTCAATAGAGGGTGTTTTCCCCGCAGGAAAGAACTCATGCAGCCCTGACATCCATGGAATTCCGTCCGGTTCAAGTTGGAATACAGGCCTTTTTCCGCTCTCCCAAGAGTTTCCCGTTAAAATCGAGGAAATTTCAGAAGAAACTCACTGTTTTTATTGTGTTTTATTTTCTGTTGACAATCCTGGGACAAATGCACTATTCAATAGATTATACCTCTAATAGAGGTATAACTAAACGAGGGCTATCTTCTCAAGGTTGTTTCTGGTCTTTTTCTCCCCCCTCAATGCGGGTAGATATCCCTGGTTTTTGCACCACGGAAGGCCCGAACCCGGGTTCATCTCCAGGAAACAAGCCCCATTGCGCGCACCCGTGTCCCCTTCAGGCTCTCCGGTCACTTATCCCTTGCAAGGAGGTGAACCATGCAGCCGCTCCAAGACCTCTCTTCTCTCCTGGGTGCGGACCAGGTCAGCACAGGGGAGGAACTCCTGCACGCCTACGGGCGCGACGAGAGTCTCGCCAGGCCCTGCGTGCCGGATGCCGTTGTTTTCCCCCGGGACGCGGGCCAGATCCAGGCCGTGGTGCAGTGGGCCAACAAGTGGACGGTGCCGATCGTGCCCGTGAGCTCGGGCCCTCCGCGTTTCCGAGGGGACACCGTGCCCGTCCTGGGAGGTGTGATCCTGGACCTGAAGGAGATGAAGAAGATCGTCCGGATCGATCGGAAAAACCGCGTGGCCCTGGTGGAGGCGGGCGTGACCTTCGAAGAGCTGATCCCGGTGATTGCCGCACAGGGGCTGCGGCTGAACATGCCGCTGGCGCCCCGCGCCAACAAGTCCGTGGTGGCCGGCATGCTGGAACGGGAGCCCCCTCTCTGTCCCAAATACCAGTGGGACGCTTCGGACCCCCTGTGCTGCACGGAGGTGATCTTCGGAAACGGGGATCTCTTCTGGACGGGGGAGGCCGCCGGTCCGGGCAGCCTGGAGAAACAGTGGGATAAAGGGGGGGCGCAGAAGTTTCCTTTGGGGCCGCACCAGGTGGATTACCACCGCCTGCTCCAGGGGGCCCAGGGGACCATGGGGATCGTGACCTGGGCGTCCCTGAAGTGCGAGGTGCTTCCCTCTGCGAGGAAGCTCTTCCGCTTCTGCGCGGAACGGCCGGAGGAGCTCGTGCCGTTCTTGTACCGGCTGATCCGGCAGGAGATCGGTGACGAGATCCTGCTCCTGAACGCCCTGCACCTGGCCTGCCTGGTGGAGGAGGCCCCGGAAAAGATCGCCGCCCTGGCGGGCAGCCTGCCCGCGTGGAACCTCCTGGTGGTCTTGAGCGGGGGCGAGTATTTTCCCGAGGAACGGATCGCCTACCAGGCCCGGGACATGATGGATCTGGCCCAGCAGTGCGGGTTCTCAACGGCCGGCTGGACCCGGGAGCTGCGCCAGGAACGGCTCGATCAGGTCCTCACCTCGGCGAACCAGGGAACCTACTGGAAGCTGCGCCCGCGGGGTGCCTTCCAGGATCTTCTGTTCCAGACCACCCTGGATGAGGCGCCCCGGCTGGTGGAGGTGGCCGGGGAGTCCCTGCGGCGCCAGGGGGTGGCGGTGCAGGACACCGGGGTCTACATCCAGCCCCTGGTGCAGGGAACCAGCTGCCACGTGGAGGTCTGCATGTACTACGACCCCGGCGACCCGTCCGCGCGGGAACGGGTGGCCGGCGCCATGCAGGGTACGGTGGGCGACCTGCTGCGGGCCGGCGCCTTTTTCTCGCGTCCCTATTACCCCTGGGCCGCCCAGGTCTACGACCGCCAGGGCGCATACCGGGAAACCCTGCTCAAGATCAAGAACGTGTTCGACCCGAACCACGTGTTCAACCCCGGAAAACTCTGCTTCTGAGGGAGGATCGAGATATGGCGCTGGCCGAATACCGAAAAGACATGCTCCGCTGCACCCGCTGTTCCACCTGTAAGTTCATCCCGCTTCTGTCCATCACCAAGAGCAAGCGGTTTTCCTACGGGTGCCCCGCGGTGAGCCGGTACAACTTTCACAGCTACTCGGGCAGCGGCAAGGTGATCTGTGCCCTGTCCCTGATCGACGGGAGGATCGATTATACCGACAAGCTCCTGCACATCATCTTCAACTGCACCCTGTGCGGGTCCTGCGACCTGTCCTGCCGCATTGGGACCCAGATCGAGGTCTACGAGATCCTGCACGAGCTCCGGGTCAAGTGCTTCGAGGACGGCAAGGCGCCCCTGCCCGAGCACCGTCCCATCCTGGAATCGATCCGCAACTACGACAATGTGTGGATGCAGCCGCGGGCCCGGCGCGGGGCATGGGCCAAGAAGCTGGGTGTGAAGGATATCAGCAAGGAGCCGGCCGAGGTCCTCTACTTCGTGGGGTGCACCTACAGCTACGAGCCGGGGCTGCGGGGCGTGGTGCAGAAGACCGCGGAGCTGTTCCAGCAGGCCGGCGTGGATTTCGGCATCCTGGGCGACAAGGAGAAGTGCTGTGCGTCCCCTGCCTACACCATCGGAGATATGAATCTCTATAAGGAGTACGCCCGGGAGAACATGGCGTCCTTCCGGGACCTGGGGGTGAAGACGGTGGTCACCTCCTGCGCGGGCTGCTACGGCATGTTCAAGGCGCACTATCCCCAGACCGGGGAGGCGGGGGACTTCGAGGTCGTTCACGCCATCGAAATGCTGGACCGGCTGGTGCAGGAGGGGAGGCTCCGGCCCGAAAAGCCGCAGCCCATGAACGTCACCTATCACGACCCCTGCCACCTGGGGCGGCTCTCCGAGCCGAAGATCCCTTCCCACGGAAAAGAGGAGAAGATGCTGGGGACCCTGGTGATCAAGGAGCCGGAGAAGGCCCTGGGGTTCAACGGGATCTTCGACCCGCCCCGGCGGATCCTGGAGAGCATTCCCGGTGTGGAGCTCCGGGAGATGGAGCGCCGGCGCGAGTACAGCTGGTGCTGCGGCTCCGGGGCGGGCGTGAAGTCGGCCTTCCCGGAGTTTGCCGTCTGGACGGCCCGGGAACGGATGACCGAGGCCCTGGCCACGGGTGCGGAGGCCATGGTCTCCTGCTGTCCCTGGTGCGAGCGGAACCTGCAGGACGGCTCCCTGGAGCTGGCCCGGCAGGAAAACGGGGGGGAGGCGTCGGGTCCGGCCATGCCGGTCTACGACGCCGTGGAACTGCAGCACCGGGCCTGAGTCTGAAGGAGTTGCTGAAGACCCTATTGGGAGC
>CAYTRL010000520.1:0-3819 GCA_964439795.1 uncultured Thermodesulfobacteriota bacterium | reverse complement strand
CGGGGCACCGCCGCCCCCGGCTGCGGCCCCGCCCAACGCGCGGCGGGCGGCGCGGCGGGGGGGGCCTCCCCGGGCGGGAACTGGAACGCTTTGATGCCTGTTTTCTGGCTCCCGGGCTGGGAAAACCGAGGGCCCTTAAAATTCCGGGGGAGGATGCGGGCAACGTGATGAAGGGCCTGGAGTTCCTGCGCCGTTTCAAGAGGGGGGCTCAGGGAACCCCCGGCAGGAGGGCTGTGGTCGTGGGCGGGGGCAACACGGCCATCGATGCTGCGCGCACGGCCGTCCGGTGCGGATATGAAGGCGTCGACCTGTTCTACCGCCGCGGTCGTCAAGAGATGCCCGCGCTGGCCGGTGAGGTTGAGGAGGCTTTGCGGGAAGGGGTCCGGATGCACTTTTTCACCCTGCCGACACGCCTCTTCTCCGATCAGCAGGGGTGTGTGGTTGCCGTGGAAATCGTCAAAATGCAACCCGGGCCGCCCGACAGGAACGGCCGGCGCCCACCCGTTCCCCTGCCGGGAAGCGAAACTCTGGTCGAGGGCGACATGGTGGTCGTGGCCGTGGGCGAGGAGGTCGATGATTCCTCTGTTCCGGAGAACGTGGACCTGATTGTCGAGGACGCGGGCTACCCACGGGTTTCAGGAACCGGATCGGTTCCTATTCTTGCCGGCGGGGACCTGGCGGGAGCGTCCAGGACCGTGGTAGCCGCCGTTGCCTCGGGAAAGGCCGCCGCCCTTTCCATCGACAGCGGTCTTCGCGGACGGCCGCTGGCCTGGGAAGAGATACGTGTTGCCGGAGGCGGCCCCTCTTTTTCAAGGTATCTGGGGGGGGCGGAGAAAGGCAGGAATGAAGAGATCGGGCTGGACCGGATGAATACGGACTATTTCCAGCGACGGGAAAGGGCGGGGACGCCCCGATTGCCGCTTCCGGAACGTGCGGGGAATTTTCACGAAGTCAACCAGGGACTTTCACCGGATGCGGTACGACTCGAGGCGGGCCGGTGTCTCCATTGCGGGATATGCTCGGGCTGTAACAACTGCTTCGTATTTTGTCCGGACATCGCAGTGCTCCGTGAGCCCGGCGGGACCTTCCGCATCCAGTACGATTACTGCAAGGGGTGCGGCATCTGTGTTGCCGAATGCCCGCACGGGGCCATGGAGATGGAGATGGAGGAGGAGACGTGAGCGTGCGCAAGGTCATCATGGGCAACCACGCCGTTTCCCACGCGGTGAAGCTTTCCCGCGTTCAGGTGGTTTCCGCCTACCCGATCACCCCGCAGACACAGATCGTGGAGATGCTGTCCGAGATGTGCGCGAACCACGAGTTGGATGCCCGGTTTCTGAAGGTGGAATCCGAGCACTCGGCGTTGGCGGCCCTCATCGGGGCCTCTTCGGTCGGTGTGCGGTCGTTCACCGCCACGAGCGCACAGGGCCTCGCCCTCATGCACGAACTGATCCACTGGTCCGCCGGCGCCCGGCTCCCGCTGGTGATGGCAAACGTAAACCGTGCCATGGCCCCCGGGTGGTCGATCTGGTCCGATCAGCTCGATTCACTTTCCCAGCGCGACACGGGATGGCTCCAGCTCTATTGCGAATCCAACCAGGAGATTCTGGACCTGACGATCCTGGCCTTCCGCCTGGCGGAAACCATCGCCATGCCGGTCATGGTTGTTTACGATGCCTTTGTTCTTTCCCACACCTCCGAACCGGTGAGCATCCCGGAACAGAAAGAGGTGGATGCCTTCCTTCCCCCCCGGGATCCCTGGGCAAGGCTGGATCCCGGGAACCCGGTGGCGTTCAGCGGCCTGACCTCGCCGGAGTATTACTTCGAATTCCGGACCATGATGCACCGGGCCCAGGAAAAGGCGCTCACGCTCCTGCCCGAAATCGGCGCCGAATTCGAAGGTTGTTTTCACCGGCGGTACGAGGCCGTCGAACCGGTTGCCTGTGATGACGCGGAGCGGATCATGGTGAGCGTGGGCGCTGCGACTTCCACCGCCCGGATCGCCGTGGAAGAGCTTCGTTCGCGGGGGGAGAAAGTGGGCCTGCTCAAGATCCGCCTGTTTCGTCCTTTTCCCGTGAACGAGGTGCGGTCGGTTCTTTCCGGGGTTGAGCGGGTGGCCGTGGTCGATCGGAACCTTTCGCCCGGGTGCGGCGGAATCTTTGCCCAGGAAGTGCGCGCTGCGCTCTATCCTACGGAGAAGCCGCCTGCGGTGTTCAGTTACGTGGCAGGGCTCGGGGGCAGGGAGATCACCGTAGCTGATTTCATGGACATCTTCTCGGATGCACGACAACGGGACCCCGGGGACGGAGGACCGCGGTTCCTGGGGTTGAAAGAGGAGGTTCTCCATGTCTAGCCGGCACGCGCCGGAAACAGTAGAGGGACCGGAACTGCTCACGTCCGGTCACACGGCCTGCCAGGGCTGTGGTGCCGCATTGTCCATGCGTCTGGCGCTCAAGGCGCTCGGGGACCAGACCCTGGTGGTGATCCCCGCCTGCTGCTGGTCCGTTATCGCCGGGCCTTTCCCCTACACCTCTCTGCGGGTCCCGGTGATCCACACGGCCTTTGAAACGGCCGGGGCGGTTTCCTCGGGTATCCGTGCGGCTCTGGATGTAACGGGGCGAAAGGGCCTGAACGTGCTCAGCTGGGCAGGGGACGGCGGCACCTTTGACATCGGATTGCAGAGCCTTTCGGGCGCCGTGGAACGAAACGAGGATGTGATTTTCGTTTGTTATGACAACGAAGGGTACATGAACACCGGCATCCAGCGATCCTCAGCGACGCCCCAATACGCCTGGACGACCACCACGCCGGAAAGTCATCCCAAGGAAACTCCCAAGAAGAATATTATCGAGATCATGGCCGCCCACAAGATCCCCTATGCGGCAACCACCTCCGTGGCGTTTCCGGACGACCTGACGGGTAAATTCCGCAAGGCGGCCGGGATCCGGGGGGCCCGGTTCATCCACATCCTGTCCCCCTGTCCGCCCGGCTGGCGCATCCCCTCGGAGACGGCTGTCCGGGTGACGCGCCTGGCCACGCACACCAAGGTTTTTCCGATTTACGAAATCGAGGATGGAGACCACTACCGGATCAACATCGAACCGGAAGGGTTGCCCGTGAGCGACTACATCAAATTCCAGGGGCGTTTCTCCCACCTCGACGACGACCGGATCGCACGCATCCAGGAACGGGTGGACTTCGAGTGGGAGCGCCTCCTCACCCGGGCGATGATGAAGCGCTTCGGAGAATAACGGCGTCCGGGGGGGCCTCGCAAAACGGGAAGAAGGGCTTCCCGGAGGAACCTTCAAGCCTTCGGCGCCGGCTAATACGGCCAGTCCTCCAGGGCGATCCGCTGGGCACGGTAGATCCCGTATCCCTGGTTCGTGCGCACCTCCCAGACCGTTTCCCCGCCGGTGAGGGTACCTTCGCGCTTGACCTCGATCAGGCGGCCCCGGGAGGGGTTGTCCAGATCGAAAAAGGCGCCTTCCTCCGCGGAAACGGTGATCAGGACGTTGCCGTTGGGCAGCTCGTCGGCATCCCCCATGACCTCCGAATAAAAACGGTTGGACGGGAAGTCGGGCGCGTTGGGGCTCGGCCACTTCCAGACGATGGAAGCGGTCCGGGCCGCGGGATCGTCTTCGTGTTCGATCCGGATCTCCAGGGCCCGGCTGTAAGGTTCGATGTCCGGAGGGCAGGGTTCCTCGTCCGGCGGGCAAGGACCGGCGGGACGGCAGGAACCGTTGTCGAACATCAGGATGTTGGTGATGCGGTTTCCCATGCCGTCGGTTTCTATGGAGATCTCCGGGGCGTGGGCCTGGG
>CAYTRL010000519.1:0-3828 GCA_964439795.1 uncultured Thermodesulfobacteriota bacterium | reverse complement strand
GCACCCCGCTGCCGCCCTCGTTGTCCTCGGCCGTGAGCGTGACGGTCACCCCCGGGTCGTGCCGGTAGCCCCCTTCGTCCCCCGGAACGCCGGTAATCTCGGCCGTGGTGGTTGGGGCGATGATGTCCTCGCTATCGCCCGGGTCCAGGATTTCATCCGGGAGCACGGGGGTTTCAAAGGTTCCGTCTCCGTCCGTGTCCACATAGAGAACCGGATTCGTCAGGTCCGTGCCTAGGGAAAGTTGTCCCTCTAGGCCCTCAGGGAGTTCCACATTGTAGAAGACCACCGTGGAGACGACTCCCCCTTCCTGAAGCAGGGCGATCTTCAGATCGATGAAGCCCTCGGGGGATCCGGTCACCCGCAGGGTGTACTGCCCGTTGTTGGGCACGTAGGCATAGGCCCGGTCCGGGGACACGAAATAGTCGCCACCCAGAATCTCCACCTGAGAGAACCAGATCTCGAGCACATTCAGGGCACAGAACTCGTTCCAGTCCTGCCCGGTCCCGTATTCCATGACATCGCCGTCGGGGACAAAACCATCCGTACTTCCCCGCAGGATCATCCCGATCAGGCCGAGGCTGGTCTCCAGGCTGGGCAGTTCACTATGATCCGCCTGCCGGATCAGAAACTTTCTGTCCATGTCGGCGCCCACCACGCTCAGCAGGGGCACCGTGCCGTCCCCGGTGGTGTTCCGGTCGATGATGCGCTGTCCCGTTTCCGGGTTTTCCTTCACTTTGCGGATCGTGGGAAGCCCGCACCCGGCGATAACGTACGTACCCAGGGAGTATGCCGACGGATCCCAGGAATCGAGGCCCTCCTGAAAGCTTTGGCCTTCCACCGAAAGCCCGGGATTGTAGTGCCCGGTGAGGAACGCCAGCATGTCGTCGTAGGTTTCATAGGAAGTGGAGCCGGACGCGTCCACCTGTTCGAAATAGCCTCCGTACAGGTCGAAGTAACCCTGCATGGGCAGGATCTGATACACCGGCGGAAAGTTCCTGGAGATACCGCATTCCGGTTCCCAGGGCTGGGGCTCGTCCGGGCAATTGTCCCCGTCTATCAGTTCAGGGTTTACACTGCCGTCCAGCCCGGTCCCGGTTTCCCCGTAACGAAGCGGCAGGAGAATCTTCGCCGAACCCAGGTTCGGAGTTCCCATCTGCACGAAGTTCTTCAAATGATGGGCTGTGGGATGGTCCATGATGTACTGCCGGGTGACCATGCCGCCCATGCTGTGCGCCAGGATCGATACCCTGCTGGAGCCGGTGTTTGCCAGGACCCGTTCTATCTCCAGCCCCAGTTCATCCGCGCTGTCACGGATGTCCAGCCGCCAGTCGTATGGGAAGAAGATGTAGGAGCCTTCATCCTTTCCATAATCGCTGGCCAGGAGCCAGTCCTCCAATCCAAGGAAGGTGCCCATCATCCCGAGAAAGTATTCCGCCGCGTCCCCAAGAAACTCCCCGGCCGGGTGCTTGATCACTTGCCCGGGCACAATTAACGGATTGATATTCTCTCCGTTCGTCGGGAGTTCCAGAGGGCTGAGTAGAAGGTCCGAAACAAGAGCACCATACGGCCACAGGTTGACGTAGATTGGTTCCAGGAGATGGATGATCGTACTGCCCATGACACCCGGCACGATGATGACCGGGGTCCGTACGATGAACTCCTCGGGCCCCGCCTGAACCACGCCACAGGCCGGGTCGTCCGAGAAGACCTCCAAATTGAACTCAACCTCCATGTCGTCCGCTTCCTCGGGCACCCGGGGGTACCAGGCAAATTCCTGAGTAGCCCGGCCCGCGAGCCACATCGTTTTTTCCGGGAGATCCCCCAGGGACGGCTGGCCGTATCCGTTGTTTTGCAGATACGGAACGGCGGTGATTTCCCTCGGTTCCGTGCTCGAATTGAAGATCCGGGCCTTGATCTCCACGACGTTTCCGGGACGCATGACCTCGTTGCCGCCGTTCTCCGGATCCGCACCCAAACGGGTGGTCCGAATCTCCTCGACCACCGGACAAAGGACAGGCGGCACCGGCCTTCGCACGTGCACGAAGAAGCTTTCCCAGGCCTGCAGGGCAGGCACGCCGGGGTCATAAGCCCGGATCGTCAGGGGGTGGCTGCGGACATCCTCATCCCCCGGAGTCCACCGGAGAACAGAGGCCACGAACGCGGGTTCGCAGGGTGTGGGAAAGGCCGCCTCCTCAGGTTTTCCGTAGATCTCCAGGCACACCCTGTCCCCGTCCAGATCGTAGGCCACCACCGGCAGTACAAGTTCCTCGCCCACGAATACGGTCTGGTCTCCAATGGGTATCAGCACCGGCAGGTTGTCACCGGGTATGGTCACGCTGATTGTGATCTTTTCAGCGTCGCCTGCCATGCCGTCGGTGACCTCGAACAGGACCTCGTACTGGCCCCGGTCGCTTTCCGCCGGGACCCAGTGAAAGGTGCCCGTCCCGTCGCCGTGATCAATGAAGCTTGCTCCGTTCGGCACCGGCGGGGGATGTTCGAAGGCAAGGTCATCACCGTCGGGATCGGATGCGGTTACGAGAAACTCCAGCACTTCTCCCCAGGGCACGATCTTGTCGCCCACGGGATCGAGCACCGGAGGCAGGTTATCCCGGCACGATTCGGCGACCCGAATGGTCATTGACTCGGTGCCGGTCAACGGCGCCAATGCGTCATCCGTCGCCGAGAACAGTAAGGGATACTCCCCCGCGCTTCCCGGGCCGGGCGTCCAGCGGAACTCTACGGCAGCGGGGATGGCGTACCATCCGCCCTCGAACTCGGCCCCGCCGGGAAGCCCGGCGGCTTCCAGGTTGACCGGATCACCGTTCGGATCGGCTGCAAGGACCCAGAAGCTCACCGGGGTTTCCTCCGCCACGCACCGGTCTCCCAGGGCCTCGATCACGGGGGCCCTGTTTTCCGGCAGCACGGTGACCTGCACGTTCTCCAGGTCGCTCCCGCAACCGTCGGACACCTCCATCAGGAGGGAGTACACACCCACCTGGCCCGCCACGGGCAACCAGGAAAAGGTCGCCATGCCGTCCCCGTGGTCGGTGAAGTCCGCTCCTGTGGGAAGCGGAGGCGGGTGCACAAAGGTGACGGGGTCTCCGTCCGTGTCATCCGCTGAAACAGGAAACTCCAGCCAGGTGCCCGCCTGAACCACCTTGTTTCCCACCGGAGACAGCACGGGCGGTGTGTTCTCCTCGGTCACCACCGTGACCGTGGCGGATTCCATATCCGAGAGAGGCGGATTTCCGTCGTCCACAGCAGAGAACCGCACCACGTAGGGCCCGGCGTTCTGCGGTGTCCACCGGAACTCGGACACGGCGGATCCAATCCCGCACGCCGGGGCCAGGATACCGTCCACAGGAAGCTCATCTCCCTCCACACACACTTCATCGTACCGGTCGTGATCCCAGGCCGATACGGGGATCACTACCTCCGTGCCCGCCACGGCACACACGTCCCGGACCGGGTCCAGAACCGGCGGATGGTTCTCACCCACGGGTACGCAAAGTTGAACTTCCATGGAAGCCAGTTCCAGGGCGAGCTCGAATCCGGTGGCAGCCAGGTAGTGGCCGGGGTTCAGCCCCAGGGTCTCAAGGGTCAGTGTGTTGACGGAAGGGTGCGTAAGGGAGGCGGACAGACAATCCGCCGGGATCTCGAAGGCATACTCCCCGGTGGGCACGCCGCCCTCCATGGAACCCACCGGACAGCCGTTCATCTGCAGGGATACGTCGTGATCCTGATAGTCGATCCCCTCGAACAGCTCGAACCGGGCACGAAGGGTGGCCCGCTCGATGTCCAGAATACCGAAGCCCGGGGGAAAGGAGA
>CAYTRL010000518.1:0-3831 GCA_964439795.1 uncultured Thermodesulfobacteriota bacterium | reverse complement strand
CCCCTCCCACCCTGCCAGCCGGGCCAGCATCCACCAGAACGCCTTTCCCTTGAGATAGCAGTTGTAGCAGTGGGAATGTGAACAGTGCTCACAGCCCGGGCAGGAATGGGACCCACACCAGGTCGAGCACCACCCGCACTCATCCGTTTCGTCCGGGTAGTTGTTTCCGGCCGGGTCCCAGCTTTCAATGTCCGCGAAATCAAACAGAACCTTGTTGTTGGCCTGGCAGTAGGCCCGGATTTGATCGTTTCGGACCTTCAGGTTGCCCTGTGCGCCGGAGCCGTCCAGGTGCCCGGTCATGTAGATGAAGGTCACCTCCGGGTAGTCTGCCTCCAGCTGGTTCATCAACGACAGGTAGGTGTCGATATCCCCCTCACCGGCATCGGAAACCTGGCCGCACCAGGACCACATGATCATGTTTCGGTCGTTGCCCGCTTCATCGAGAAGCTCCCGGGTCCGTTCCGCCCAGGTGGTCCGATCCGGGTTGCCCAGGTCACCGGAAGGCATGCGGTCGTGCAGGGACAGCGCTCCGCCGGTGCCGTCACTGTTATAACGATACACATCGGACTCTGACTGGAGCATGCTCATCCCGGTCACCACCTGGCTGCCGTGGGAGGTGTGGCCATAGGCTATCCGGAAGCGGTTTCTGGCCTGGGTAATATAAACGGCTGGAACGGCATCAAACCCTGCCGCAGCGCCGTGCCCGGCCGTTACCCCGTCCGTAACCGCGGTCGAACAGCCCGGATCCTGGGCATCCGTAAGGCTGTCGCAATCATTGTCCGCGTCATCGCTGCACACAGCGGTACCGGCCGGGCCTTCTGCGGCTCCCGGGTGAACGGCCGCATCCGAGTCGTCACAATCATTCCCCCCGCACTGGTCACTCCCGTACCCGTCCCCATCCTGGTCCTGAGGCGTGCCCGCGCACGTGCCTCCGGAACATGCATCCCCCGTGGTACATGCATCCCCGTCATCACATGCGTCCGTATTGTTTTCATAGGAACAGAAACCCTGCACGCACGAAAAATCCACACACGGGTTGCCGGTATCACAGTCCGCGGAATCATTGCAGGCCACCTGGACGACATTGTTCGATGGGTTGTCAGCGCCGCCGCAATGAGAAAACAGGAGCAGAAAAAACATCAGGGGAAGAGCGAAGAATAAAGAGAGTGCACCCTTCATTGCGAACTCCTTTTTTTTAGACTGTTTTTACTGTCTCCAGATTACCATACCCCGGGCGCCTGTAGGAATACCAGGCGTATATTCTTTTCCGCCGTTCCGGGCTTGATCAGGAACCCAGTACTTTCGCGCACTTTCCGGACTGTGCTATGATGACCCATTCCGTTTCGACCCGTTAATGTAAGGGCACACGGCTTTCGGGCTATGTTGTGATGATCTATTCCGATTCGACCCGTTAAGGAAGGGGCACACGGCTTTCGGATGATATGATGACACATTCCGTTTCGACCCATAAAGGAAGGGGTAATATGATTTCCGTTGAAGAGGCCGTTCGAAAGCTGTTATCCGGGGTGAAGCCGTTGAAAGCGGAGGAGATACCGGTGCTCCGAAGCCTGGGGAGGGTGTTGCGGGAGGATATCCGGAGTCCGTTCGCCATCCCGCCGTTCACCAAGTCGGCCATGGACGGTTATGCCGTACGCTCCGTTGACGTGAAGGAGGCCTCCGGGGAATCGCCGGTGCTGCTGCATGTTCTGGAGGACGTTCCTGCCGGGAAGGTGAGCAAACACCGCCTGAAAAAGGGGACGGCCACCCGGATCATGACAGGGGCACCGGTCCCGTCAGGCGCGGACGCGGTGGTCATGGTGGAGGACACCGAACGGACCGAAGCTGGAGTCCGTATCCGGAAGAATGTCCCCCGGGGTTCGCATGTGGCCGCCGCGGGCGAGGACGTGCGGAAGGGTCAGCGGGTGCTGCAGCCGGGCTGTCTTATCCGGCCCGCGGAGATGGGGATGATCGCCGCCACGGGTCGCAACCGGGTGAAGGTGGGCATCCGGCCCCGGGTGGCCGTGCTCTCCACGGGCAGCGAGGTGACGGCCCCCGGCAGGGAGCTCAAGCCCGGCCGGATTTACGATGCCAACGGGTTCTCCCTGACCGGCCTGGCCCAGTCCCGGGGGGCCGAGGCACGTTTCCTGGGGATCGCTCCCGACAAAAAAGGGGTGCTCGAAAAGAAGGTCCTGGGCGCCCGGGATGCGGACGTGCTGATCCTGTCGGGGGGTGTCAGCGTGGGGGATTACGACCTGGTGCAGGAACTCCTGCTGGGCATGGGGGTCAAGCGCCTCTTCTGGAAGGTGAGGATCAAGCCCGGCAAGCCCGTCTTTGCCGGGATGATGGGGAACCGGTTCCTCCTGGGTCTTCCTGGTAACCCGGTTTCATGCATGGTTACGTTCGAACTCTTTGTCCGTCCGCTCCTGGACCGCCTGTTGGGAAAGAAAAAGGTGGGTGCCCGCCGGGGGCGCGCCCGCATCATCGAAGGTGCGCGTTTCAAGCCGGGCCGCAGGAAATTCCTCCGGGGCCGGGTTCACGAAAAAGACGGCCATGCTTACGTACGCCTGCACAACGACCAGGAGTCTGGCGTCCTGCGGAGCATGGTGGAGTCCGATGTCCTGGTGGAAGTCGGGGAGGAGGTGGAGCGGGTGCACGCCGGGTCCCTGGTGGACATCCTCTATCTGGAGTGAAACGCCTTGAGCAAACTGACGCACGTGAACAGCGCCGGGAAGGCGCGGATGGTGGATGTGGGAGAGAAGGCCGTCAGCCGGAGGCGCGCATCCGCCTCGGCACGGGTGCGCATGTCCGGGGCCACCCTGGAAGCGATCCGTGAGAACACCCTGGGAAAAGGGGACGTTCTGAACGTGGCGCGCGTGGCCGGGATCCTGGCCGCCAAGCAGGTGGACCGGCTCATTCCCCTGGCGCATCCGCTGCCGCTGGAATTCGTGGGGGTGGAGTTCGAGTTTCAAACGGACGCCCTGCTTATCCGGACGGAAGCCTGTGTGGAGGCGAAGACCGGTGTGGAGATGGAGGCCCTGACCGCCGCCGCCGTGGCCGCCCTCACCATTTACGACATGGCCAAGGCCATGGACCGGGGCATGGAGATCACGGACGTGAGGCTGGAAGACAAGTCCGGGGGACGCTCCGGCGACTTCCGCCGGGCGGGGGATGCGGACCGGACGGAAGGCGGGGAGTGAGGTCATGGGAAAGATCGTGTCCATAAACGTAAGCAGCCGGAAGCGTATTCCCAAGAGCCCGGTACAGGAGGCCGAACTCGTCCCGGGAACGGGTATTGCCGGGGACGCGCACGCCGCGCCGGGGGACAGGCAGCTGAGCCTGCTCATGATGGAGTCCATCGAGAGACAGCGGGCGGTCGTGGAAAAAAGGTTCTCGGACGGGGCGGCGCCGACGGACGGAGTGCCCCGGGAGGGCGTAGAGCTGGTTCCGGGGATTTACGCGGAGAACCTCACCACCCGGGGGATCGACCTGTTGTCTCTGAAGGTCGGGGATCTCCTGAATGTGGGCCGGGGGGGGCTGCTTCGGGTGAGCCGGATCGGAAAGGAATGCCATACCCGGTGTGCCATCTTCACCCTGGTGGGGGATTGTGTCATGCCCCGGGAAGGCCTGTTCTGCGAGGTGATCCGCGGGGGCGTCATACGGACGGGGGACGACATTGAACGCGGTTGACACGCTGAGAGTATCGGTGACGGACCGCTGCAACCTGCGGTGCGTCTACTGTATGCCGCCTGAGGGCATATCCCGCATTCCGTCTTCGGACATCCTGCGGTATGAGGAGATTCTCAAGGTCGTCCGCGTCGGTGCGGCCCTGGG
>CAYTRL010000517.1:0-3842 GCA_964439795.1 uncultured Thermodesulfobacteriota bacterium | reverse complement strand
CCCCCCTTTCCCGGGCAGGATCACTTTCCGCCCAGCAGTTCGATCCTGTACCCGTCCGGGTCTTCCACGAACGCCAGAATGGTCGTTCCCCCTTTCATGGGGCCTGCCTCCCGAACGATCTTTCCCCCCCGTGCGCGGATCCTTTCACATGCTTCGTATACGTCGTCCACTTCGATGGCGATGTGCCCGAACGCCAACCCCATCTCATAGGCCTCCACGCCCCAGTTGTACGTGAGTTCCACCACCGCCTCCTCGGACTCTTTTCCGTAACCCACGAAGGCCAGTGTGAATTTTCCTTCCGGGTAATCGTTCCTGCGCAGCAGTTTCATGCCGAGCACGTCCGTGTAAAACGCGATCGATTCGTCCATGTTTCCCACCCGGATCATGGTGTGCAGGATGCGCATGTTCCCCTCCTTGTTGGCGGGCCGTTTCTCTATTACGGTATCATACGTTCACAGGAGGAACCAGAGCGTCCCTTGCATGCGGCAACTGTCAGGCTTGATTTCCCGATTCCTGAGAGAGGGTTTGAAATTCTTGTGCCGGGGTGATAGCTGTATCGTTCCAGCCCCCGGAACGACCTCGCAGTGACGGAACCCGAGCAGAGAAGGAGAGAACCCATGCAGGACGGAACGGTTCGTGTGGCCTACTTGTCCCCCGCGGGAAGCACCCGGAACGTGGCGGAAACCATTGCGGATGAGGTGGAGCGGCAGGGCCGTCGAGCGGATCTGCAGGACCTGGCGGGGCCGGAGCCGTCCGTGGGCGGGATCTATGAAGCCCTGGCTCCCGGAGACCTTCTTTTCGTGGGATCACCCACGTACGCGCTTCATCCCGTTCCCTCCGTGATGGAGTTTCTTGCCGGACTTCCGGCGGTCCCCGGAGCGTTCGCCGTTCCGTTCGTCACATACGGCGTGGTGACCAGCGGCGTGGCGCTCCTGGACATGGCCCGGGCACTGGCCGTGAGAGGGCTGGGGGTCCTGGGAGGGATCAAGGTGCCGGCCCTGCACTCCCTGCTGTGGCAGGCAGAGGCTCCCCTGGGCGCGGGACATCCGGGCGAAGAGGACACCGGCAGGATCCGGGAGTTCGTCCGGGAGGTTCTGAAAAAGGATCCGGAGGCAAGCCCCCTGCCTCCGGAGACCCTGGATTATCAGGGAGAAAAGGTAAAGGCGGCTGCGGCGGAGAGCGGGCTGCACGTGCTCAAGGCCATGTTCCCGCCCCTGGCGCTGGATCCCGAAGCCTGCACCCAGTGCGGTGTCTGCGAAGAGTCCTGCCCGGTGGGGAACATCTCCCTTTCTCCCGATCCCGTGTTCGGGGACCGCTGCATCCTCTGCTTCAACTGTGTCCGCCTGTGCGAGCCCGGGGCCGTCACCAACCCGGTCCTCTCCATGCTCGAACCCGAGATCCGCAAGCGGCGGGATGCGTTCAACGAGACCCTGGAAACCCGGTTCTTCCTCTGAACGGTGCCGGAAAGGAGTTTCGTTTTCGAGGGACGACGGTCGAGGGGCAACGGCCGGGTTCTTATTCCCCTTTTCCCTGGCGTGCGAATATTTCCGGTTGACTTTCCCTGGGAAGGCGGTATATTATCTGGAATGGTTCCTGAAAAGGAGAGCTGCCATTCGTGCCGAACGTTCCATGGAAGATGTGATTTCCGCCATGCGGGAACGCGGGCTCCGCGTTACCAGGCAGCGGAAAGCGATGCTGGAATACCTTCTCTCTTCCGATGAGCACCCTTCCGCCAGGAAGATCTGGGAGACGGTACGGCAACAGGTGCCCAGCATCAGCCTTTCCACCGTATACAGCACGCTGTCGGAGCTGAAAGATGCCGGTATCATCAAGGAAATCGAGTTTGACGAGATGGAGAACCGCTATGAGGGGAACCTCTCGCCCCACATCAACCTGATTTGCATCCGGTGCGGCACGATTATCGACTACGCCACGGCACATACCTTCGACTCCGAACAGATCAGGCAGACGGCCCGGTTCCACGTGTTCCAGTCCCGCTTTGAACTCTACGGTGTCTGTGAGAACTGCTTGAAATAGCAGTTTCTGTGAACAGGAACCGTTCCGGATATTGTATTCGTCATCAAAGCCAACCCGCAACCGTTCGAAAAAGGAGGAGAAAGCATGAGCAAGACCGAAGAAAACCTGAAGGCGGCGTTCGCAGGTGAATCACAGGCAAGGAACAAGTACACCTACTTTGCGGAGGTTGCCAAGAAGGAGGGGTACCACTACATCGCGAGGATTTTCAGCGAAACCGCTGAGAATGAAAAGGTCCACGCGAAAGAAGAGTTCAAGCTGCTGAACGGTATAGGGGATACCGTGGCAAACCTGAAGGCGGCCATCGACGGGGAGGATTACGAAACCAAGACGATGTATCCCGACTTTGCAGCGGATGCGGAGGCGGAAGGGAACAAGGACGCTGCCATCCTGTTTGCCCAGATCGGAAAGATCGAAGCGCATCACCGGGATCGGTACAAGAAACTGCTGGCCATGGTGGAGGCGGGTACGGTGTTCAAGCGGGAGCAGCCGATCAAGTGGAAGTGCAGCGTATGCGGGTATGTGGTAGATGGGACGGAACCGCCCCCGAAGTGTCCCGGCTGCAAGCATCCCAAAGAATATTACGAACCGGCCAACCTGGATGTCTGACCCTTTCCCTTCTGTGAATATCGCCATGAGCTGAGGACGAAGCCCCCCCGACGCAGGAAGGGTTTCCTTCCGCGTCCGCGGGGGGGGCTGTCCATTCCCGCATCGAAGCAGCGTTTCGTGAACTTCTGCAACGTGACCCGGGTCGAGCTGCAGACACTGGCCCGGATCAACGGGCGGAAAGACGTCCATGACCTGGACCTGTCCGATCTCTTCACCACCAGCAACGAAGTGGCGCAGAACACGGACATCGAGTACGCCTGAGAACGGGCGGACCCCCTCGTCCGCTCTCCCGATGATCACCTCCCTCTGGCTCATCATCATGTTTCCCTACGGATCGCAAATGCAGCGTCCGGAAAAGAACAGGAAGGGCGAGCGGATATGAGTATTCGCTAATTGCGGACCCGTGTAGAAGAGCTCCCACCACCTTGTTCTCCACGATCCAACACAGCCGCCACTTCGATGCCGTTTAAACCGAGTCTCAGTTTCTTGTTGACGGCATGGAGGTTGGCGTTGTTCGTGAATATCGCTGCATGGCGTCATGGGTCGTGCGGGCTGATATTGACTCTGTGAAAATTGTGTTATAATCACCTCGTTTTCAATGAACAGAAGAAGTTTCTTTCCGTGCCCTCTGAAGGAAACGGATCCATGCTGCCCTTTATTCGTGCTTTGCCCGCCAATAGCTTTTTGTTCCTTTTCATCGTTACATCCTCCCTCGTTTTTCCGGCCCTGTCCGCCCAGGCATCGGAGATATTGACCGTGGGAGCGGGAAGCGGGGAATACAATGTTGTTCCGCATCTCCAACTGTTGATCGACCCGGACAGGGACTGGACGATCGAAGACGTTTCTTCGGCCCCACTCGATCGTGACTTTGTTTCAAATACAAAGAACTGGCTGAGCCTGGGATTCACCCGGGCAGCGGTATGGATCCGTTTTTCGGTTGCGAACAAAGGTGCCGAGTCTTCCGAAAAGTGGATTCTGGTATTGGATGTTCCCTCCATCGAGCATGCGGATCTGTATGTCCCCGGCAAAGAGGGAACGTTCGACCTTCTACCGGGCGGAAAGGCCGTACCCCTTTCCGGGAAGGTGTTAATCGCCAGGACACACGCCTATCCATTGATCCTTGAACCAGGGACCATCAAGACCTGTTACATGCGCCTGTCCTCGGAAACAGCACTTGTGGTGGACCTGCACCTTTCCAC
>CAYTRL010000516.1:0-3847 GCA_964439795.1 uncultured Thermodesulfobacteriota bacterium | reverse complement strand
GGCTTCCCACCTGGATCTGTTCCGGAAGTCGGCTCACCAAGGGTATTTTTTCCGGGTCCATGCCCATCAGGGTGGCACCGAACGGCCTGCCGGCGGCCGTCAAGAGAACCTGCGTCCGGATGTAAGGGCACAGACCCCGTATACGCTTCAGCCCGACCAGCTGTTCGCGAACCCGTTCCAGGTCCTGCAGGTCCAGATCCCTGGCGGTCAACGTGATCGGGGCCATGTTTCCAAGCAGCTTCTGCTTCAGATCTTCCACGAAACCGTCCATGACCGCCAGGGTAACCAGCATGGCCATAACACCCACGGCCACCCCCATACCCGCCAGCACAGTGATGGCCGAGACGAAACGGTAGCGCCTTTTCGATCGCAGATAACGAAGCGCCAGTCGTCTTTCAAATCCCATAGCGATCCATGCAAGGGAGGTTCAGGGGAAACGTGTTTCCGTTCGCATCTGGGGAAACAGGATCACGTCTCGTATGGAGGGACTGTCCGTCAGAATCATAACCAGCCTGTCGATGCCGATCCCCTCTCCCGCCGCCGGCGGCATGCCGAATTCCAGGGCTTCCAGGAAATCATCGTCCATGAGTTGTGCCGTCTCATCCCCTTGCTGCCTTTTTTCCACCTGTTTTTGAAACCGGATCCGCTGCTCCTCCGGATCGTTGAGCTCGGAAAACCCGTTGGCCACCTCCCGCCCCCCCACGAAGAGTTCGAAGCGGTCCACAAACCCCTCCCTGTCCTCGCTGGATCTTGCCAGGGGAGAGACCTCCACGGGATAGTGCGTGATGAACGTGGGTTGATGGAGCTTCTCCTCCACCGTCTCCTCGAACAGCTCCACGATCAGTTCCCCCCGGGTCTTCCGATCCGGATCGTGAACGCCGGCCTGGCGGCAGAGCGATTTCAATCGGCTCTCCTCTTCCAGGTCCGACGCGGAGAAACCGGCGATCTCCAGGAGTGCCTGTTCCACCGACAGCCGCTTCCATGGAGGGGTAAAATCCAACTCCATGCCCTGGTACGGGATGATATATGAGCCTCTCAGTTCCTGGAGGAGCCCGCAAACGAGATCTTCGGTCAGGGAGATGAACTGCTCGTAATCCGCATAGGCCTCGTAAAACTCGATCATGGTGAATTCCGGGTTGTGACGTGTGGAGAGGCCTTCGTTCCGGAAGTTCTTGTTGAGCTCGTACACCTTGCCCATCCCCCCCACCAGGAGCCTTTTCAGATAGAGCTCCGGAGCGATACGCAGGTAGAGGGTCTGATCCAGCGCGTTATGATGCGTGGTGAACGGCTTAGCAGCCGCCCCCCCGGGAATGGGATGCATCATGGGGGTTTCCACCTCCAGAAACCCCCTGTCATCAAAGAACTTTCGGATCAGCCGGAGGACCATCGCCCGCGTCCGGAACACCTCCTGCACACCCGGATTCGTAATGAGATCCAGGTAACGCTTCCGGTACCGAAGTTCCACGTCCTTCAGTCCGTGGAACTTCTCGGGCAGGGTCCGGACCGCCTTGGAGAGCATCCGCCAGCTGTCGACCTTCAGGGTCAGCTCATCCGTACGGGTACGGAACAAGACCCCCGTCACTCCCAGGATGTCACCGATGTCCACCCAGTCCTGAAACGACCCGTAGGCTTGTTCCCCCAGGGTGTTTTTCTGGAAATAGAGCTGCAACCTTCCGGTACGGTCCTGCAGGTGGGCAAAACAGCTTTTCCCGAAATCCCTCATGGAAACGATCCGTCCCGCCAGAGAGAAACGTTCCCCGTTTTTTTCCAGATCCTCGCCTGATGCGTCCCCGAAGGCTGCAAACAACTCCCCTGCGAGCCGGTCACGCTGGAACCGGTTGGGGTACGGGGAGGTGCCCGCCTTCCGCATCTGTTGGATTTTTTCCCTGCGAACGTCTTTCAGGTCTTCTTCAGCGCTCATGTTTCTTCACCTGTGGAACCCGGTCTGAGCCCGGATGGATTCAACTCCCCGCTCTGCCTGCTGCACCCCAAACCGAAAACGAGATGGGTTTTACGTCTCCGGTAAACCGGTGCAGGGTAAAAGTAGAAAACATATAGGAAATGGGAACCTTTTTCAAGGAAAGGGGCGGTCCTGACCGTGCGCCTCACGAAGACACGCGAGCGGCCTTCGGTCAGGTCGAGGCGTTTCCATGGCGGGGAGTGTCAATTCGAGCGCAGAAAAGCCTCCATGAAAGGATCCAGGTTCCCGTCGAGTACTGCGTCCACGTTTCCGGATTCGTGCTGCGTTCTGTGATCTTTCACCATACGGTAGGGCTGCAGAACGTAGGACCGGATCTGGCTCCCCCAGGCGATTTCCTTCTGCTCCTGGTAGATGTCACTGAGCTTTTTGTCTTCTTCCGCCCGGCGCATTTCCAGGAGTCGTGCACGCAGGATCTTCAGGGCCCGGCTCCGGTTCTTGTGCTGCGACCTCTCGTTCTGGCACTGGACCACGATTCCGGTGGGCAGGTGCGTGAGCCGGACCGCGGAATCCGTCTTGTTCACATGCTGTCCTCCGGCCCCCCCGGCGCGAAATGTCTCGATTTTCAGTTCATCATCCCGAATGTCGACCTCCTCTTCCTCCTCGGGTTCCGGATAGACGAAAACCGCTGCAAAGGAGGTGTGCCGGCGACCTCCGGCATCGAACGGGCTGATACGCACCAGCCGGTGGATGCCGATCTCTGCCTTCAGGTAACCGTATGCATACGGCCCCCGAATCAACAGGGTGGCGCTCTTGATGCCTGCTTCATCCCCGGGTTGCAGGTCGTAGATCTCTGTTGTGTGCCCTTTCCGCTCCCCCCAACGGGTGAACATCCGAAAAAGCATCTCCGCCCAGTCCATGGCCTCGGTCCCTCCGGCACCGGCATGAATCACCAGGAAGGCGTTCCGCTCGTCATCCGGACCGTTCAGGGTGATTTCGAACTCGAAGGAAAGCAACCGCTCGTGTACCTTCTCCATGGACCGCAGCGCTTCGGACATCAACTCCTCGTCACTGTCTTCCTCGCCCAGTTCCCGGTACGTTTCCGCTTCTTCGAAGTCGTTCATCAGCGAGGTATACTGATCCATCTGACGCTGGATGTCGTTCCGTTTTTTCAGTACTTGCTGGGCTTCTGCCGGCTGGTTCCAGAAATCCGAACGGCAGATATCCTTTTCCATTGAATCCAGGGATTTCTTCATGTTTTCCAAGTCAAAGACAACCTCGGATCCGCTCGAAGATTTTTTCGCTTTCGATCGTCAATTCTCTCAAGTCCATCACAACTCCTCCTAGGATGACCTTCGATTTAAAGATGTAGTTATTTGCTGTTATTTAAATATGTTAGATAGGTTTACTCTAATTTACTTGATGTTTTTCCTCCCCGTTGAAAACCGTTTCCTGATCTCTTGACAAAGCCGTTTCTGTCGCCGGGTCATTCTCTGTGCCTCGTTTTTGCCCAGAGTATGTTCATATCCAAGCAGGTGGAGGATCCCGTGCACCAGCAGGAGATCCAGTTCTTCCTCCAGGGAGGTTCCCCTTTCCCGGGCCTGGGCTGCAGCGGTTTCGGTGCTGATGATCACATCCCCGAGAACATGGGGATGCATCGTTCCCCCCTCCCCTTCACGCTGCGAGAACGCCATCACATCGGTCGGATGGTTCCTGGAAAGATACATCCGGTTGAGCTGGGTGATCTTTCGATCGCTGACAAAAACGATGGACAGTTCGGTCCCTGTCTGCCCCAGGGCCTCGAGAACGAAACCCGCCACGCGCGCCATACGGTCACGGTCCAGGGGGAACTTCCGCTGCCGGTTCAGAACCCAGACCTGCATGGGGGGGGGGGGGGGGGGGGGGGGGGGGGGGGGGGGGGGGGGGGGG
>CAYTRL010000515.1:3432-3870 GCA_964439795.1 uncultured Thermodesulfobacteriota bacterium | reverse complement strand
GGCACCGGCGTGCCGTCCAGCCCGTCCACCACGCTCACGGTCAGGCTGCCCGCAAGCGGGCCCCCGGAGGTACCACCGTAATCGAAGGCAAGGCCCCCGGCCGGGTGGGCCATGAGCAGAAAAATGGCCCCCAGAATCGCCAGGGGCCAGGTATGGGAATGTTTCCTGTGGAGAAGGGCTCGGCTGTCAATGTTTCCCGGGCGGGAAGCGGTCATTGCGTGCTCCTTTGATTTCAAACCATGGCTGATTTTTAGACACAAATAATTATATGAAACATAAGGTTTTTCTAAGATTAAAGCGCACAGGAATTTCATAGACAAATCCGAATTATTAAATAGCAATAAGCATGCCAGAAATTTTTACTCAATAATAAGCTTTTTTAATGTTAAATTCATCTTCGATTATTATCGGTTAAGACCCATGAAAAGGATTGGGGAG
>CAYTRL010000515.1:0-3422 GCA_964439795.1 uncultured Thermodesulfobacteriota bacterium | reverse complement strand
ACTTATCCCATAATAACCGGAAACCACCCATAAAACGCATGGGGGAGGGGGTGGGAAAGGAGGAGGGATGCGGGAAAAAGAAAACTATTTCCTATTCTTCCGAATATTTTTCTCTCTTTTCAATACAAACCGACTTTTGATCCTGTTGTCTTCACTTTGTAATCGCGCCAGGAAGAAAAAAACTCTGCCGCTTGACCCGTTAAAAAAGGCTTCCAGGACGGGCCCGCCTGCGACGGCTGTAGGGACGGTATTCGAGGGAAGCAGGTGACGACTGCCAAGGCTGCGTTTGATTTAGTATGTCATTGATTCAGCTTTTTCCCGGGAGCAAGGGAGCCAACACAATATGGAGAAAAGACGGAGAAAAACATACGGAACCGACGCCTTGATCCCTGGAACCTTTCACTCTACGGAAGCACGGAGCAGGCGCTCGGCCGTCTGCAGCAGCCCGGATGCACGCGATCGGGTGAGCAGCGGGTCGTTTACCAGGTAGTTGATATGCAGCCGCCCGTTGAAGGTGTTCACCACTGCGAGAAAATAACCAAGGTTCACGAGGGATCCGGCAAAGGAAAGCGACCGAAGAGATAGGGTTCCCTCCCCCGCCGGGATCTCCAGCTTCCCCACGCTGGAAACACCGGTCCCCTTGAAATTGTACATCATCTTCTCCGCTGTCATCACGATCCGTCGGGACCGGTTCTTTCCGGGCAACCTCTCCATTAGCGGAAGCAGCAGGCTCCCTCCGCCCGCCACGACGGCGGGATCACCCCGCGCGATCCTCCCGGCGAACTTCTCCCGGACCTGCCGGGCCAGATCCCAGAACGGCTGGCCCTGCCAGACCCGCTGCCCCACCCACAACACGGAAACGAACATCCCCAGCTGCTCGCCGAGGGGGGGAGCGACCCGTGTGCGCATGTCCACAGCCGACGTGCATGCCAGAACGCGGGGGCGGCCATCGGTCACCTCGCTGCAGACGGCAAGCAGGCCCGCGGCACACACAGCACTGTGCACGCTCGCAGACTCCCTTTTTGCACGGCGGACCAGCCGTTCCGTCTCCTCCAGGTTCAGGCGGACGGGAACGATTCGCGTCCAGCGGAGAAAGCAGGGGGGACGGGAGTCCAGCGGGAGCCTTTTCGGGACCCCCCCCTCCCGCAGGTATCCGATCATCTCCCGTCCCATCATCATTCCGAGACGCAGGGACCCCCGCAACCCCTTGACCTCCCCGGGAAGAGCTGCATAAAGAGAGGGGCAAAACGGCTCCCCCCCCTTCCCTTCCCGCGTGGGATCGCTGCCGGCAAACCCGGCCAGCAATCGAACGAAATCCCGTACGACAAAGAAAGCTGCCTGCCCGTCACAGATGGCATGAAGAAAGGTGAACAGGATCGTGCTCCGGGAACCTCCGTGCCGCAGAACAGTACACCGGGCCAGCGGCCCGGTTTCCACGGAAACCCCTGTGTTCAACTCCCGCTCCGCATGGGCGCACCATGACGCTTTCGGCGCATCCTTGATCTGCAGCGGAACTGCAGGAACTTGATCCCCGCAGAACACCAGCCGGTTCGCCTCCCGCCGGATGCGGACCCCGAGCATGGGTGTCCGCTCCTGCAGGGCATCCAGTGCCTTGCACAGGTCCTCGCGGCACAGGGGCCCCTCAACCTCCGCCACGGCCACCAGGTTGTGGCTGGCCATCCGGTTGACATGCCAGCAGGATCGTTCCAGGACACTGAGAGAACGCCGGGGTTCCGGGTGAGAATTCACGCTGCAACCTCGCGGGGAAAACCAGGGAAGGGGGTCCGACAACGGTAGGTTCCACCAGGGAAAGCCTGCACGAGCGGCGCGCCCGAACCGGGACCGGCCACCATGGATTTCACCGGCACCGCCTCGCAACACACACCGTTTCCGGCCCACAAAAATCAGTATAAGGACCGTGCTCCCGAACTGTCAACGCCGCCGATACGGACATCGATGAGGTCCCGAACCTCGCCCCAGGCGCCCCACGCTCCGGTTGACTTGGAACCGTACAGAACATACTCTGAAACGTGCCTGTTTTCCCGCCACGTTGACCACGGGCCGCCGGGGGCCGTCCCCAACCAGGACACAGAGACACCGGAAACCCAATGACAATCTTCGATGGTGCACAAATCGCTTTTCTGGTGCTCTCTATCTCGATCTCCCTGGGACGCACCTGGAGGTTGAAGAAGCGGAACGTTTCCGTCTGGGTCCTTGCCCGGGGGACCGGGAGTCCGGCCCGGAAGGCCCTCGAGATCTTCTACCTCGTCGGGCTGGTCGCCTGGATCGTCCTGATCTTCCTCCTGGCAACGGACCATGCGGGTGGTCTGCCCGGATTTTTACGAAGCCCCTTTTTCCGCAGCACGGCCTTGAAGATCCTCGCCCTCCCTCTTCTCGTCCTCTCCCTGGCTCTTCACGTTCTGGGGCTCCACGCCCTGGGGCCCAACTGGCGGGTCGGAACGAGCGGGGATCACCCCGGAGACCTGGTCACGCACGGCATCTATGCCTTCTCCCGGAACCCGATCCTGCTGGGCCTGATCCTGTACGCCCTGTCCGTGTGGCTGACCTACAGCAACCTTCTCCTGCTGGGGATACTCTGCTTCGTCGTCGGGACCGTTCATTATCAGATTCTTAAGGAAGAAGCGTTTCTCTCCCAACAGCACGGTGCTAAGTACACCGAATATTGCAGCAAGGCGGGACGCTACTTCACCCTGTTCCGAACACCCTGAGCCGTCGGATCATGAACCGATGAAAGTGACCTTTGTCCGCCCCAACATGGTGCAAGGCCGTTCCGCGGACGCCATGCCGCCCCTTGCGTTTGCCGCCCTCTCCGCCCACACCCCGGAAGATGTGGAGACCGAATTCTTCGATGAGTGCATCGAGGACATTCCCCGGGACCTGGATACGGACCTTGTGGCCCTTTCCGTGCACACCTTTTCCGCTCGACGCGCATACCGGCTGGCAGACGGGTATCGAGACCGGGGCCTTCCCGTGGTGCTGGGGGGATACCTCCCCACGTTTGTTCCCGAGGAAGCGCTGGTACATGCCGATGCGGGTGCTGATCGTCTCCGGGGATCACATCTACAACATGATCTACCGGGAGATGCTGGACTTCCACGACCGCAACGACGCGGTGGCCACCATCGCAGCCATGCCGGTCCCCTGGGAGGAGACCCACCGGTTCGGCATCCTCGACCTCGACGACGACGGGCGGCTGGTGCGGTTCCAGGAGAAGCCGAAGACCGACGCGTTCTCGAACCTGGCCTCCATGGGGATCTACGTCTTCGATGCGGACGTGCTCGTCGAGGAGCTGATCCGGACCCACGAGTCCGGGGGCAACGACTTCGGAGGGCACCTGATCCCGGGCCTCCTGGAGCGCTCGGACCGGATCTTCGTCCACCCCTTCGAGGGCTACTGGCGGG
>CAYTRL010000514.1:0-3874 GCA_964439795.1 uncultured Thermodesulfobacteriota bacterium | reverse complement strand
CGGCATTCGTCCTGATCGGAAGCGCGCCGTCCGAAGGCCATGCAAAAGACGGGGAACAGGCAGTGAAGGGACTCAAGGTCACATTCATCGGTCATGCCACGGTGCTCGTGGAGTTGAACGGACGTTTCTTCCTCACGGACCCGGTGTTCAGCCCGCGGATTCCGGCGGTGAAAAGGGAGGTCCCGCCGGGGATCGGCATGGAGGAGCTTCCCCCGCTCACTGCCGTGCTGATTTCTCACGCTCACTATGACCACATGGACCTGGCCTCCCTGGAGCGGCTGCCCGCAGATGTGCCCATTGTCCTCCCTTCGGGTACCCGGGGGCTGGCGGCCCCCCTGGGGGAACGGCGCTTCGTGGAACTCGCGACCTGGAAGTCCTGGGAGTCCCCCGGCGTGAGGGTTACGGCCGTGCCCGCGAACCATTATGGGGGAAGGATCATGCTGGACAGCTTCTTCCGTGCGGCCAACGGTTACGTGATCGAAAGCGGCGGGGTCGCCGTATATTTCGCGGGGGACACCGGCCCCTTGAACCCGTTCGACAAGATCGGTGCCCGGTACGACCTTGACCTGGCTCTGCTTCCCATCGGCGCGTACCGCCCCAGGTGGATCATGCGCTGGTCCCACCAGAACCCTTCGGAAGCCCTGGACGCATTCCAGGCGTTGGGGGCCGATTTCATGATCCCCATCCACTGGGGAACCTTCAAGCTCTCCATGGAACCCATGGACGAGCCGGTGCGGTTGCTGGAAGAGGCCGCCTCTAAGCGGGGGTTGTCGCGTCAGGTGACCGTTCTGCAGCCCGGGGAATCGTGGGACCTTCCTGCGGGGAGCATGGCGGCCGCTACAGGCCGTTGATTTTCGATCCCGGATTTCTGCGAGCCTTTCGAACATCCTTTATCCGGGTTGGACCGGGATCTTCTCTGGAAGCGGTTTTTCAATCCGGGGACATGTTCATGATTATCCGGGGACGGGACCCTTGTCCCGGCGCAGTTCCTCGGACTCGTAGACCCTGTTTCCGGCGTCCGGGGCCAGGGCCATGGCCACCAGGGCCTCCGCCAGTATAATATTTGTGGTAGACGTATATCGTGCCTTGAGCTTCCGGGCACCCACCAGGCCCGCCGTTCGGAGCAGTCCATCGACCACGGCCGCACCGACCCTTTCCCCTGGGCGGCCGTCGTCCCTGTCCGGTCCGGTGATGAAGGACGGACGCGCGATGCAGTAGGGTAGATCGCTTTCCGCCAGGGCCTGCTCGACCCGCGCCCGCGCCCGGTAGTATGGATTTCCGGTGTTGCTCTTCACCCCGGCAGCGGACAGATAGATGAACCTGGGTGAGGACCCGCACTCCCGGGCCGCCTCCAGCAGGGCCATGGTCAGGCTGTAGTCCACGGCCTCGTAACTCTCGGATGCCGGATCACGCCCTTCCGCCCGGGCGCGTTTCATCCGGGCGCGGATCGTCCCAAGAAGGGCAAACACGCAGTCCGGCCTCATGGTCCGAAGGGTCCCGTCCATGGCTTCCCGCGTCCACGGGGTTGTGTCCACCTGAGCCCCCATGCCTTCGAAACGGCTGCGCCACTCGTCGAGTTGGGGGGAATCGGGACGGACGTGAGCCACGGTCGAAACCCCTTTTTCCCGCAGAAGGCGCACCACCTCCCGCCCGGTAAACCCTGTGGCCCCGGCTACGAATGCGCTCTTCGCCATCATATCGTCCCTCCTCTGCAGGTTGTTCACTTCAACAGTCTGAGTCGAATCATGAAGTCTATTTTTTACCATTATGGTACCTTTCCAGGGAAAATAAAGGCCGAAGGGGTCTTTTGACGATGGAAAGGGTATGGTTCTTTTTCAATTCCTCTTTATAAGCAGATGACCGGGAGAAGGGAGATCCGAGGATGAACTATTCAGAAGAAGTAGAGCAGATGGTGTGTGTGTCCAGGGGGCCGGACCATGGACCGGCGCCGATCCCCCAGGAAGGGCAGTGGGTGCAGGCCCGGGGGATCCGGGACATCTCCGGGCTGACGCACGGGGTGGGGTGGTGTGCCCCGCAGCAGGGGGCCTGCAAGCTGACGCTGAACGTGAAGAGCGGCATCATCCAGGAGGCGCTCGTGGAGACCCTGGGGTGTTCCGGGATGACGCATTCCGCGGCCATGGCCTCGGAGATCCTGCCCGGAAAGACGATCCTGGAGGTGCTGAACACGGACCTGGTCTGTGACGCGATCAACACGGCCATGCGGGAGCTCTTTCTGCAGATTGCCTACGGACGGTCGCAGACCGCTTTTTCCGATGGGGGGCTTCCCGTGGGAGCGGCCCTGGACGACCTGGGCAGGAGCCTTCGCAGCCAGGTGGGCACCATGTACGGAAGTCTGGCCAAAGGGCCTCGCTACCTGGAGATCACGGAAGGATATGTGCGCAAGCTGGGCCTGGATGAGAACGGTGAGATCGTGGGCTACCAGTTCGTGAACGTGGGCAAGATGCTGGATGCGGTCGAGCAGGGCGAGGACGCGGGCCAGGCCCTGGAAAAAGCCTCGAGCAGCTACGGGAGGTTCGACGAAGCGGTCCGGGTCATCAACCCGCGGAAGGAGTGAAAAACGGTTTCGGTATTCATCGGAACTTGTATTCCGGAAAAACAAAGGAGAGTACCAGATGATACGTTTCGAGGGGTATGAAAAAAGGATCGACCAGGTGAACGGCGCCCTGGAAACACACAAAATCCAGGGGCTGGAGGGGGCCCGGGCGGTCTGCGAAGAACAGGGGCTCGACGTGCACGCCATGGTGCGCCAGATCCAGCCGATCTGCTACGAGAACGCCTGCTGGGCCTACACCGTGGGTGCGGCCATCGCCATCCGCAAGGGTTGCCGAAAAGCCGCGGCCGCGGCGGAGGCCCTTGGAGAGGGGTTGCAGGCGTTCTGTGTCCCCGGGTCGGTGGCGGACCACCGCAAGGTGGGGTTGGGGCATGGAAACCTGGCGGCCATGCTGCTACGGGAAGAAACGAAGTGCTTCTGTTTTCTGGCCGGGCACGAGTCGTTCGCTGCCGCGGAAGGGGCCATCGGTATCGCACGTTCAGCCAACGATGTTCGGAGCGTGCCGCTGC
Source organism: uncultured Thermodesulfobacteriota bacterium (assembly GCA_964439795.1). Classification (GTDB taxonomy): domain Bacteria; phylum Desulfobacterota; class DSWW01; order DSWW01; family DSWW01; genus CAYTRL01. Next base: position 793 of record CAYTRL010000514.1, on the reverse strand, counting down.
GCGTCGTGCTGAACGGGCTGGGCAAGGATGCGGCGTATATCATTTCCAGAATCAACGGATTCACCTACGTAAAGACCCTTTTCGACTATCGGACGAACCGGCTGGACGTGGAGGAGGAGCGGTCGTTTTCCCAGGGGGTCCGGGGGGCCGTACGCTGTTACGGAACAGACGATGTGCGGGAGGGCGTGGCCATCATGCATCGGGAGGGGGTGGATGTTTCCATCACGGGCAACTCCACGAACCCCACCCGGTTTCAGCATCCCGTGGCCGGGACCTACAAGCGGGAGTGTGTGGAGCAGGGGAAGCGGTACTTCTCGGTAGCCTCCGGAGGGGGGACCGGCAGGACCCTGCACCCGGACAACATGGCCGCTGGGCCGGCCTCCTATGGTATGACGGACACCCTGGGCCGGATGCACGCGGACGCCCAGTTTGCCGGGTCCTCGTCGGTGCCTGCCCATGTGGACATGATGGGCCTCATCGGCATGGGGAACAACCCCATGGTGGGGGCATCCGTCTCCGTGGCCGTAGCCGTAGAACAGGCCGCAAAGGGAAAGGCCTAAGAACTTGCCGAAAATCTCCTTCCGGCCGCTACTTCATCCTATTGAGATGTATTGATCTCATAGAGGATGCTGAAAATAAATCCTGTTTCGTAGGGTAGGGCCCTGTCCTACCTTATCCCTCGGAAGGAGGGCAAGGGGTGCCGAAGGAGTTATGTTATTGTCATTCCGGGCTTGACCCTTATTGGGGGGGGGGGGGGGGGGGGGGGGGGGGGGGGGGGGGGGGGGGGGGGGGG
>CAYTRL010000513.1:0-3880 GCA_964439795.1 uncultured Thermodesulfobacteriota bacterium | reverse complement strand
CAGGCCTTTCCGGACCTGATTGTAGTGGTCGGAGAACCAGATCTCCCGGATCCCCCGGTCCCTGATGTTCCCGATGGTTCCCGTCCCCATGACGTAGAAGGCGTAACAGGGGTACACGTCCCCGGCGGAGTCCACCACGCTCGTTGTCCAGCCCGCGCTGCAGGAAGAGACCTTTTCCTTTCCCTGAAAATATCCCTTGACCGCCTCCAGATACGAAACGGAGTTGTCGACGGACCCCTCCCGCTTCCTCACGGCGATCAGCCTGTCGATGACCGCCTCGATTTCGCCCACCTGTTCTGTAGTTCCAGCCTCCGGATGCGGGCCCTGATCGAAACGATGTTCGGGGATGATACCCACCGTTTCGATACCGACCTGCTCCGCCAGGTCCAGGATCCGGGGCAGTTCTTGAACCGTCTTCTCATTGATCAGGGAAACCACGTCGACCCGGGGCCGGGAACCTCTGGATTCTTTTGCGAGGTTCTCCAGGCCGGTCAGCGTCCTCTGAAAGGCGTTTTCAGCCCCCCGGATCCGGTCGTGCCCCTCCGGGTTGGAGGCGTCCAGGGATACGGACACCCCATCCACCCCCATTCCGCAGATCTTTCTGGCGATCTCCCTCGTGATCAGGGTCCCGTTGGTTGCGATGTGTACGGTGGTGCCTCGTTTGGCGTATTCCACCATTTCGAAGAGGTCTTTGCGAAGGAGAGGTTCACCGCCCGTGAACGATATCATGGGAGTCCGCATCCGGATAAAGCCGTCGATCACCCGGAAGATCTCTTCGGTTTCAAGTTCCCTGCCGTTCTTCCTCCTCCAGAAATCACACATCCCGCACCGGAGATTGCACCGATAGGTCGGGCTGATGATACCCAGCACGGGTCCTGTTAACGGCCGGTTCCTGATGATGGAGAGTGAGGTGAGAAGGTACTTCTTCGACAAGGTGGTGAAGAACGCGACATTCCCCGTCCGGAGGTTGTCCGCGATCAGCACCCTGGCTTTTTTTCTCATCTGGTTTCCAGAAAATATAACGGCATTCGTGAAGCCCCTAGCGCCTGCACACGGGGAAAACTGACCAGAAAAGCCCGAAAACACGCTATAATATTATATTTGAAATACCATATCGAATTCAAGCTTGACCCGAAAACTCGCAGAACATACTATAAAAATATCTTTAGAAATGGAGAGACTCCAAGCCTTCTCCTAATAATGGAACAATTTTATAATATTTCCCAGGGATGCATCCGGTATCGTCCCCGGAGAAAACATGAAGATTGCGCTCATCTGGCCCAGGGGTTTCGACCCGATCTACATCCTGCCCATCTCGCTGGGATACCTGAAGAGCAACCTGGAACCCCACGGCCACGAGGTACGCCTGGTCGACTGTGCCCTGGACAAGATCGACGCCGGCTCGCCTGAGCTCTTGAACTTCCTGCGCGATTTCACCCCGGATGTGGTGGGCGTCTCGTGCCTGTCGTTCAACCACGGAGAGGGAGCGCGCGTCCTTGGTCAGGCAAAGGCCGCCCTTCCCCGGGCGGTCACCGTAATGGGCGGCGCCCACGCCACGTGCTACCCGGAGGCAACACTGGGAAACCGGGAGATCGATTTCCTGCTGACCGGGGAGGCGGAGATCTCCTTCCCTGCACTCCTGGAACAGGTCGGCAAGCCGGCCCCGGACCTCTCCCGGGTCCCCGGGCTTGCATACCACGGCCCCGATGGGGCCCTTGTCCGGAACCCCATCCACCTGGAGCCCGATCTCGACCGGATCCGCACCCCGGACTACCGGGCCATCCGGCTGGACGAGTACCTCCGGCATGGGTACCGATACAACACACGGCGCAAACGGAACGCGCCGGTCTGGGCCACCCGGGGCTGTCCGTACCAGTGCCGCTTCTGCTCGGTGGCAAAGATGAACGGCCGGAAGGTCCGTGCCCATTCCGTACCGTACATGGTGGACTGGGTGACCCGCCTTTACCGGGAACATGACATCCGCCTGTTCAGCATCATCGACGACGGCTTCACCACGGACCTGGACTGGGCCAAGGAGTTCTGCCGGACCATGATCGGCCTGAACCTGCCGGGCCTGGGCTTTTCCACGCCCACCGGTATCCGCGCCCAGCGAACCGACGCCGAGCTGCTCGGTCTGATGAAGCGGGCGGGGTGGGAGTTCGTGTGCGTGGCGCCCGAGAGCGGTTCGAAACGGACCCTGGAACGGATGAGAAAGGACCTGGACCTTGACGCGTTCCCGGAAACCGTCGCCCGGATCCGGGCCGCCGGGCTCAAGGTGCACGGGTTCTTCATCGTGGGGTACCCGGGAGAAACACGGCAGGATATGGCGGAGACCTCGCGGTTTATCCGGAAGTGCCGGTTCAACCTGCTCTTCATAAGCAACTTCCAGCCCTTACCCGGGACCCCGGTCTACGAAGAGCTCGTCCGGTCGGGCGAGATCCAGGAAGGGCTCATTCCCGGCAACTACTCGGACGGCGACCGGGCCTACACGCCCGAGGGGCTCCGGGGCTTCAACTTCCCCCTGTTCGTGCTCAGGGAATTCCTGGTCCTGGCCCTGAGCCAGCCCCGGAACATCCCGTACATCTTCCAGGTAGTCAACCCCCGAATGATCGTGAAAAAGCTCTGGGTCAATACATGGAACATGATCCGGGAAATGCTTCCCCGCCGGCCGGGCCGCCTGGCGGCCCCCGGATCCCCACAATGAAGGAACAGAGATTGAAGGTCGTTTTCGTACGCCCTCCTTCATCGCAGCAGGCAATGGGAAGCGTGGTCAGCACCCACCACCCCATCGGCCTGGCCCTGCTCTGCGCGGTGGCCGGTCAGGCCGGCCACCGTGCATCCATCGTGGACTACGAGGTCATGCCCTACGACCCGGACCTCGTGCTGCGGGAAGACCCGGATGTGGTGGGGCTCACGGCCATGACGCCCACGGTGGACCGGGCCTTCGAAATAGGCCGCCGGATCAAGCGCGTCCGGCCCGGTCTTCCCGTGCTGCTGGGGGGGGTCCACGCCACCCTGCTCCCGGAGGAAACCCTTCGCAGGGCCGACGGCAGCGTGGACGCGCTGGTCCTGGGGGAGGGAGAGAGGCATCTTCCCGGGCTCCTGGAACGGATCGGGGCGGGCGCACCGCTGGAGGGGCTGGACGGCCTGGCCTGGAGAGAAGACTCCCGGTTCCGCGTGATCCCGCCGGCGGATTTCATCGAGGACCTGGACGCGCTGCCTTTCCCGGACCGCGGCAGGATCCGGATGGAGCTGTACCGGCGGCCCTCCTCCCCGGGGTTCAGCCGGGAAGATCTGCGCATCACCGAACTGTTCACCTCCCGGGGATGCCCGTGCAGCTGCACCTTCTGCGCGGCCCCCCTGCTCTCCGGCAAACGCGTCCGCTTCCGGTCGGTGGAAAACGTGGCCGCCGAGATGGCCCAGTGCATGGCAAACCACGGCATCGAGCATTTCACGCTGAACGACGACAACTTCATCGCGGAAGAGGAAAGGGTACACGGCTTCTGCAGGACCGTCCGGCCCCTGGCCGTCACCTGGTCCTGCGAGACCCGGGTGAACCTGGCCACGCCCGAGATCCTCCGGGCCATGGTGGAAGCCGGCTGCCGAAAGGTCTCCTTCGGGGTGGAGTCGGGATCGCCCCGGATTCTCCGGAAGATCAAGAAAGGGATTTCCCTCGACCGGGTGGCGGAGGCCTTTCACAACGCACGAGCCGCCGGTCTGCTCCGCACGGGGTTCTTCCAGGTGGGGACCCACCCCGATGAGACCGACGACGACATCCGGCTCACCTGGGAACTCATCCGCCGGGTCGATCCGGATTTCATAGCGGTGGCCATCGCCACGCCCTTCCCGGGCACGGAACTCCACCGCACCATGAAGCAGC
>CAYTRL010000512.1:0-3918 GCA_964439795.1 uncultured Thermodesulfobacteriota bacterium | reverse complement strand
GGTCCGCGAGGAGGGGAGGCTTGTCGGGACGGTTTTCCACACCCCTGTTCATCTGGGACAGGGCGAGAACAGGGAGTTCCAGCTCCTTGGCCAGCTGTTTCAGGGACCGGGAGATCTCTGAGATTTCCTGAACGCGGCTCTCCACACGGTGAGAGCCCTGCATGAGCTGGAGATAATCGACGACCACCAGCCCGATATCCAACTCCATCTTCATCTGCCGGGCTTTGCCCCGCATCTCGCGCACGGTGACGCCGGGCGAATCATCGATAAAGAGGGGACTCCGGGACAGGACGTCCGCCGCCGAGGTGAGTTTCTTCCAGTCCGTCTTCTTGATGTAGCCGGCCCTGAGTTTCTGGCCGTCCACCTCGGCCTCGGCACACAGCAGACGGACACCCAGCTGCTCCTTGGACATCTCCAGGGAGAACACCGCAACGGGGATTCCATCCTTCACCGCCGCGTTCCGGGCGATGTTCAGGGCCAGGGCCGTCTTCCCCATGCTGGGACGACCCGCCAGGATGATGAGGTCCGAACGCTGCAGGCCTGACGTGAGATGATCGAAGTCCACAAACCCCGTAGCAACACCGGTGACCATCCCCTGCTTCTTGTAGAGGTCTTCAATGTTCTGAAAGGTTTCCTGCATCACGTCTCGGATGGGGATGAACCCCTTCCGTTGCTGCCGACGGGAGATTTCCAGGATGGTTTGCTCGGCTTTGTCCAGGTAGTCTACGGCGTTCTCAGGCTGTTCGTACCCTTCACGGGCTATACGGGTGGCCGCTTCGATCACCTGTCGCAAGACCGATTTTTCTTTGACAATTTTGGCGTAGTAGAGAATGTTGGCGGCGGTGGGAACTTCGTCCGCCAGAGAGGCGAGATAGACGGCCCCGCCGGTTTCCTCCAGCCACCCCCTCCGGGTGACGTCCTCGGTGAGCGTGATGAGATCCACCGGTTCGCCCCGCTCGTGAAGTTCGATCATCGCCTGATAGAGCTTCCGGTGGGCGTCCCGGTAAAAATCATCTTCCTGGATAACTTCCGATATCTTCTGGATGGCCTGGTTTTCCAGCAGGACACCGCCCAGGACCGATCTTTCCGCGTCGAGATTTTGGGGGGGTACCCGTTCCAGAAATCCCATCCCTCACCTTTTGCGAGACGAGTAGCATCACTGCTTGACGACCCAGACCTTGACGTTTCCAGTGACGTCGGGGTGAAGCTGAATGGATACGGAGAACACCCCCAGCTTCTTGATGGGCTCCTCCATAAGGATCCGTTTCCGTTCCACCGCAATGCCCTCTTCCTGCAAAGCTTCCGCAATGTCCCGCGAGGACACCGACCCGTACAGCTTGTCTTCCTCACCCGCTTTGCGGGTGATGGTACAGGACACGCCTTCCAGACGCTTGGCCAGGTCCTGTGATTCATGTTTCAGCTTCGCCTGACGGGCCTGGATCAGCTTCTTCTGATGCTCCAGCATCTTTACGTTCTTGCTGGAAGCCTGGACCGCAAGTCCCCGGGGCAGCAGGAAATTCCTTCCGTACCCGTTCGCTACGTCAACGGTATCTCCGGTTTTTCCCAGGTTGGAAACATCTTCTCTCAATATCACCTTCAATGGCACACCCTCCTGTGGGGGAACCGGCACGGCACGCTGGAAAAGAAAACCGAAACGGCGCCGTCCGCCGGGGGCCTGGTTCAGGCCGCGTCTCCGGTAGGTCCCTCCGGTTAGATCTCCAGGTTCGTGTAGGGCATCAGGGCCAGGTGCCGGGCGCGCTTCACGGCCATGGTAATCTTCCGCTGGTGCTTGGCACAGTTGCCGGAAATCCTTCGGGGGATGATCTTCCCTCTTTCCGTGATGAAGTAGCGCAGGGTCCTGGAATCCTTATAGTCAATCTGCAGGTTGCTGTCCGCGCAGAACCGGCAAACCTTTTTTCGAAAGTAGACCTTCCTTCTGGTTTTCTTTTCTCGGCCTCTCATCCTCTTCTCTCCCTGTTCGTTACGGGCAGTTCGCTTTCTTCCGAAGGATGCTCAGGTTTTTTCCTGCTCGTCCTCTGGGGCTTCTTCCGGTTCCGTGGCGTCCGCCTCCGGCTGTTTTTCCGTTTCCGGCGCCTGTTCCGGAGCCCCGTCGGTCTCCTCCTGAGCAGCGGCCTCTTTCTCGACCGCCTCGGCCTCTTCCGAGGGAGCGGGCTCTTCCTCGACCGCCTCGGCCTCCTCCTGAGCAGCGGGCTCTTCCTCAGCCGCCTCTGCCTTCTCCTGAGCAGCGGCCTCTTCCTCGACCGCCTCGGCCTCCTCCTGAGCAGCGGGCTCTTCCTCAGCCGCCTCTGCCTTCTCCTGAGCAGCGGCCTCTTTCTCGGCCGCCTCGGCCTCTTTCCTGGCGGCCGCCTCGGCCTCTTTCCTGGCCGCCTCTTCCTGTGCCTTCTTCTCGGCTTCTTCCGCCCGCTGGAGGGCGCTGGCCTTGCGGGCCTCTTCCTTCTCCTTCTCCTCCTCCTGCTCCTTGCGGATCCCCTCCATGTCCACTTCATCCGCCTTCTTCACCGTGAGGAAGCGAAGAATGCTTTCGATCATCTTGATGTTGCGCTCCAGCTCCAAGATGATCTTAGGTTCCCCCACGAAATCCATGAGGAAATACCGGCCTTTTGTATGGCGATTGATCTCGTAGGCCAGCTTTCGAACGCCCCAGTCCTCCCGGCGCACCAGCACCCCGCTGGTACGCTCGAGCACGGCATCGAGCCGGTTCAAGATATCCTGGATCTTTGCCTCATCCAGGTCTGCTGGAACCATAAAAACGGTTTCGTAACGACGGATACGCATTTTCACCTCCTTGTGGGCAATAGGCCCCAACGGCATCCGGGCGTTGGAGCAAGGGGTATTTGTCTTGCGGGCCGGATGAATCCACTGTTTCCCGCTGGAAAAAATGTAGCAACCTTTCCGTGTTTTTACAAGATTGTCCTCGATAACCACCACCGGAACGGACAAGGACTCTCCGGAAGCGTACGGGGGCCCGTGTCCCCCCGGAAACCGGGTCTGCCCCGGTCAACGGAACCGGATCCGTAGAATGTCCCGGTCCCGCACGGGGTACTCCTTACCTTCTACATGCACGAGGCCCTGCGAGCGAGCGGCATCCTCCCCGCCGGCCGTCCGAAAATCCTCGAAGTGAACAACCTCCGCTTTGATGAAACCCGTCTGCATATCCGAATGAATCTTTCCCGCAGCCCGCAGAACGCTTTCTCCTTTCGGCAGGGTCCAGGCACGAACCTCGGTTCCCACAATGGTGTAGAAACGGATCAGCCCGAGCAGCCGGAACCCTTCCCGGACCAGTCGTTGCAGCCCCGACTCGCCCCACTTCATTTCCCGCCGAAAGTCCTCCCGTTCCTTTGGGTCCAGATCCATGATCTCGCTCTCCCCCTTGGCACAGAGGGCGAGAAAACCGGCGTCCTCCTCCTGGAAACGGTTCCGGATCGGTTCGATGATCGGTTCCGGATCGGAGATCTGTTCTTCGTCCAGGTTCAGGACGTACAGCACGGGTTTTCCGGTCAGCAGGCCCCACTCCCGGATCCGTTCCACCTCCCCGGAGCCCTCGGGCCGATCCCCCTGCTCGAACCGTCGAAGAGGGATGCCCCGGCTCAACAGCCGCTGAAAACCGATCAGCGTTTCCCGTTCCTCCCGGGCCTCCTTCTCGCCGGTGCGGGCCACCCGTTCCACCTTCTCCAGTCGCCGTTCCACCACATCCAGGTCCGCGAGCACCAGTTCGGTCTGGATGAGTTCCACATCACGGAGCGGGTCGCAGTCCCCGGCCATGTGGGCCACATCTTCCTGACGGAACAGCCGGACCACGTGAACGAGGGCGTCAACGGTCCGCAGGTGCCCGAGAAACGCGTTGCCCAGCCCCTCCCCCCGACTGGCCCCTTCCACCAGCCCGGCCACGTCCAGGAA
>CAYTRL010000511.1:2424-3919 GCA_964439795.1 uncultured Thermodesulfobacteriota bacterium | reverse complement strand
CCCGGGGAGAAGCAGTGGGTGGAGCTGACAGATGCGGAGCTGGAGGTCAAGAACAGGATGGCGGAGTGCTATCCCTCGCAGGTTTCCCTGGTGAAGAATTTTCGCCGGGTTGTGGGCATGCTCACCCTGCCCCAGCGCATCCTGTCCAAGGAAAATCCGGTGGACCGGTTTTTCAGCCGGGAACAGATCGCGCGCGTGACCTCGGATTTCGACTACCGGCAACCCCCTTACCGGGTTGATTTTTTCAACTACATGTTCGATGACTTCCAGGGGGTGCCGATCACGTTCCAGGACTGCATCCGCCCGCTGGTGGTGGCGTTTGAGGACGATTTCGGAAAAAGACTGTAGCAGTTTTCACGGGGACGGTCTTGGATTTTCAAATCAGCAGCAAACAGAAAGTGATCCGCCGGACGGTCCGGGATTTTGCCGAGAACCGGCTCGCACCCGTGGCCCACGAACTGGACCAGCAGGCCCGTTTCCCCTGGGAACTCATGGAGCCGATGAAGGCCATGAACCTGTTCGGTCTGCAGGCCTCCCCGAAATGGGGAGGTGCGGGCCTGGACACGGTGAGCTACGTGATCGTCATCGAGGAGCTCAGCCGTGTCTGTGCCGGCGTGGCACTGGCCGTCACGGTGCACAACAGTGTTTCCCTGTTCCCCATCGAAACCTTCGGCAATCCGGAGCAGAAGGGTCGTCTCCTGCCGGGCATGTGTTCCGGCGACCGGATCGGCGCCTTCTGTCTCACCGAGCCCAATGCCGGATCGGATATCTCCTCCATCGAGGCCTCGGCTGTCCTGGAGAAAGACGGGCACTATCGGCTGAATGCCAACAAAATTTTCGTGACCAACGGGGCCGTGGCCGACCTGGCCGTGGTGCTGGCGCGCACGGATCCCGAGGACCGGAAACGGGGGTTCGGCCTCCTTGTGGTGGAGCGGGGGATGAAAGGGTTTTCCGTGGGGCCGTTGGAGGACATGTGCGGCATGCGCCCGAACCCCGTAGCCTCCCTGATTATGAGTGAATGCCTGGTTCCCCGTGAAAACCTCCTGGGAAGTTCCGGGGACGGGGTCCGGATGGCGCTCCAGACCCTGGATGTGGGCCGGATCGGAATCGCGGCGCAGGCGCTGGGGATCGCCCAGGGAAGCCTGGACGCCTCCGTGGAGTACGCTGCTCAGCGTGCTCAGTTCCGTTCGCCCCTGCTCCAGTTTCAATCGGTGCAGAACATGCTGGCGGACACGGCCACGGAGCTGGACGCGGCCCGGTTGCTGGTGTACCGGGCCGCCTGGCAGCGGGACAGCGGCGCGGCGTTTTCCGACGCCTCGGCCAAGGCCAAGCTGTACGCCAGCGAACTGGCCACCCGCGCTGCGTCCCGGGGCGTTCAGATCCACGGCGGGTACGGGTACTCCAAGAGCTACCCCATCGAGCGGTTCTGGCGGGACGCGCGGATCACCGAGATTTACGAGGGCACCTCGGAAATGCAGCGCATGGTGATCGCCCG
>CAYTRL010000511.1:0-2324 GCA_964439795.1 uncultured Thermodesulfobacteriota bacterium | reverse complement strand
ACAAACACCGCTGGGTCGTCTGCATCAAACAGGTACCCCGCGAGCCTGTGTTCAAGAGGGTGGACACCTACTTCAAGGTGGACCGGGACCGGACCGAGGGGATCCTGAACCCCGCCGACCGGGAAGCCCTGGACGTGGCCATGGAGTTGAAAGAGAAGGCCGGCGGCCGCATCGTGGCGATCTCCATGGGCCCCCCCCAGGCGGACGAGGTGCTGCGGGAAGCCCTGGCGTGCGGCGCGGACCGGGCCGTACTGCTCACCGATCCCGCCTTTGCCGGCGCCGATACCCTGGCCACGGCAAGGACCCTGGCCGCGGCGGTCCGAAAAATCGGAAAGGTTTCCCTGGTGCTGTGCGGCTCCCGGACCCTGGATTCGGACACCGGCCAGGTGGGACCTCAACTGGCCGAGATGCTCGGCATCCCCATGGCATCCAACGTGGACCGGGTGTCCTGCCGGAAGAGCTGCCTGCGCGTGGAGAGGCGCCTGGACGGACTCCGGGAGCGGCTCGAGATCCCGTTTCCGGCGCTGATCACCGTGGATCAACATCAGAAAAACCCGGCGGCCACCTCCCTGCAAGCCCTGGAGCAGTCCTTCGGCGATCTCCTGGTGGACCGCTGGACCCTGGAGGACCTGGGCCTGGAACCCGCCGAGGTGGGGTGGGAGGGTTCCGCCACCTGGGCCAGGGATTTTGCTTACTGGAAGAAGAAACGCTCCGGGGAGAAACTGGAGGGCGACGTGGAAGAGGCCGCGGACCGCATCCTTTCCATCCTTCTGGAGCGAAACACGCTTGGCGATTTGTGATTGCGGAACATGATGAAACCCCGAACCGGAAAACAGAAGAAGAAACGGAAGCCGCCGGTGCCGAAGGGCCCCTCCGCGCCTGCCTGGGAGGGGGTCTGGGTCCTGGGTGACGCCCGGTCCGGGGCCCAGCTCAAGGTGACGCTCCGGCTCCTGAACCGTGCGAGGCAACTGGCCGCCCGGCGGGCACAGAGCCTTTCCCTGGTGCTGCTGGGAAGGCACCTGAACGATCCCCTGGAGACCCTTCTCGCCGCGGGACCGGACCGGGTGTTCCTCGTGGACCATCCCCGGCTGCAGGCCTACCGCCAGGAGACCTATACCGGTGTCCTGGTGCACCTGGTGCGCCGGTACCGTCCGGAAATCTTCCTGCTTCCGGCCAACGACTGCGGCCGGGAACTGGCCCCGCGGGTGGCCGCCCGTCTGGAAACCGGGCTCTGCGCGGATTGTATCCGCCTGGAGATCGAAGAGGACACCGGGCTGCTCGTACAGACCGTTCCCGCCTTCGGGGACCACGTGTACGCGAACATCGTAACGCCGCACCAGCGCCCCCAGATGTGCACCGTGCGGCCCGGGGCCCTGGCGGAGTCGGAAGACACCCCCCCCGGGTGGAATGCATCCCCCGAGGTGATCCGGGTCCCTCTGCCCGGAGGCCTTCCCCCGGACCGGATCCGCCGGCTGGGTGCGGAAAAGGAAGCAAGCGCCGGGAAGGCGCTGGAGGAGGCCCGGACCGTCATCTGCGGGGGCAGGGGGATGGGAACCAAGAAGCGTTTCCAGTCCCTCTGGGATCTGGCCTCTCTATTGGGCGGAGAGGTGGGCGCCACCCGGCCGGCGGTACATGCGCAGTGGATCGACGAAAGCTGCATGGTGGGTCAGACAGGAAGGGAGGTTGCGCCGGAGGTCCTGCTCCTGTTCGGTATCTCCGGGGCCGCGCAGTTCACGGCGTCCATCCAGCAGGCAAAAACCATCGTGGCCGTGAACCGGGACCCGAACGCCGCCATCTTCCCCCTGGCGGACCTGGGCGTTGTCGGGGATGTGAAGCAGATCCTTCCCACCCTCCTCCAGAAGGTGCAGAAGGCGCTGATCGATCAGTTCGGCAAGTCCCCGGAGGAGGTGTTTGCCCGGGCCGGAGTCATCGTGCGAAGCGACCTGGGCACCCTGCTGCGTGAGCTGCGGGAACGGCGTGGATACCCGGTCGGGGAGACGGCCCGGGCGCTGGAGGTGGATCCCGGGGAACTGGAAAAGATTGAAAGCAATCAGGTGACCCCTTCTGTTTCCTTTCTCCTGGGGGTTGCGCGGCTTTTTCGGGTGGATCCGGCCCCCTTTCTGACCCAGGCCGAGGGCGCCCGGTCCGACCGGAAGCGTATGGAGAGTTTCAGCAAGAGGACTCAGAGCTACTCGTACCGTACCTTGCCCCCCGGGGCCGAACAGAAGCACCTTCGCGCATTTCAGATCACGATCGACCCCGGACAGGATCACAAGATGGTTGAGTACAAGCACGAGGGGGAAGAGTTCGTGTACGTGCTGCGG
>CAYTRL010000510.1:0-3935 GCA_964439795.1 uncultured Thermodesulfobacteriota bacterium | reverse complement strand
CCCGTGGTTCCATCCATTATTATATTACATTCAATGCAGTTTTTACACAGATGAACGCACTCACCCGTCTGGATGGTTTGACAGGAAGAGAAGGGGAGTTGTTTCCGGGTTTAGGGATATTTCAGGGTTGCCGGTTCCAGGAAACTGGGATTACTGCCGGAAGAAGGGGTTGTGGGCCTTTTCCTGCCCGATGGTGCTGGCGGGGCCGTGTCCCGGGTAGACGCGCACGTCGTCCTCCAGGCAGAAGAGCTTCTGGCGGACCCCCTGGATCAGGGTATCGTAATCTCCACCGGGGAGATCGGTCCTGCCTATGGAGCCTGCGAACAGGGTGTCCCCGGTGAAGACCACGCCGGCACCGGACAGGCAGATCCCTCCGGGCGAGTGGCCCGGCGTGTGAAGGACCTTCAGATCATAGCTGCCGAAGCGGATTTCCTGGCCCTCTTCCAGAAAGGAATCCGGGGCCTGGTTCAGCTGCGGGGCGTCCCCCCTGTGGATCATGAGCGGGGCCTTTGTGATCTGTTTGAGTTCTTCGTTGCCGCCGGTATGGTCCCAGTGGCCGTGTGTGTTCAGGATGGTCTTCACCGTGAGCTTCCGTTTCACGAGCTCGGACACGATCCGCGGCACGTCCCCACCGGGATCGATCACCACGGCATCCAGCGTCTTCTTACATCCCACGATGTAGCAGTTGGCCTGAATGGGGCCCACCATCATGCGAACGATCAATGGAGCACCTCGCTTATCCTGTGCTTTTTTTTCGAAGCCGTTCCCTGCTTATTCCCCAGGACGCCGGGTTTGCTTGCTCCTCATTTTTTCTTCGATGCCGCTCTCTGCTTTTCCTCCAGAACAACGGGATCCTGCCGGTAGAAGAGCTTGAGCTGTTCGTACAGCTCCGGGTGCTTCTTCCTAAGCTGCACCGGCTTGTCGAAGAAGCACTCGGTGACCACGGCAAAGAACTCCGCCGGATTGGTCGCCCCGTACGAGTCGATGCAGTTACGGCGGTGATGTTCCAGGTCGGAGAGCAGTTGTTCGTATTCATGGCCAAGAACCCGCGCCCAGGCCACGTACATGGACCGCTTGGGCAGGTGTGGCGCCCCGTCCGAGGCGCCGTCCTCCGCGTCCAGCTGATGGGCGAACTCGTGAAGCACCACGTTGTGTCCGTCGTGAACGTCCGCCGCGCTTTTCTTTACATCTTCCCATGAAAGCACCAGCGTGCCAAGACCCCAGGACTCCCCGGCCCGGGCCTCGTCCTGCACGAAGAGCATGCCGTCCTGGTTTCTGCGTACACCACGTGCCACGTAGGCGTGCGGGTAGATCAGAACGGATTTCAAGCGGGGGTAGTAGTCGGCCTTCCGGTGCAGGAGCAGGATCGAGGCCTGCGCGGCCACGGTGACCCGGATCTCGTCGGTGAGATCCAGACCCCCGCACCCCTCGAAGTTCTTTTCATGGAGAAAGACCTGGATGTGGCCCTGCAACTCCTCCCGGTCCTCCGGGGGCAGGCGGCGGAAATAGGGGACGTTTTTATGGATGATTTCCAGCCATTCAGCGGGGAACGGCTGGTTGCGGAGCTTTTCGCGACGTTTTTCCTTGAGTCCGAACATGGTCCCCCGCCTTTTTATCAAGGGATCGATACGACCTTCATGAAAATCGGGCGGCGGCGTCCCGGGGGGGTTGTGCCGCCGCCCGTATTCAGTTCGTATTTCCGTTTCGACGATTATCTACCGCTTTCTGCGCCGGATCAACCGCAGCACCGCCACCGCGCCGATGGGCAGGGCGAGAAGCGCCAGTTCGTTGAACGCCCCGGACCCTGCGAGGGAGCCGGACCCGTAGGTGGAGGCCTCGGCGTTGGCCACGGCGGTGTAGGAGTTGCAGTCATCGTCGTCGTCGTCGATGAGCCCGTCGCAATCCTCGTCGATGCCCAGGCCGTCGCAGATTTCCGCGGCCCCTGGGTTGATGTCCGCATCCGTGTCGTCACAGTCCAATTCAGGGTAGGTGCAATGGACGCTGGCCGGATCCCCGTACCCGTCCTCGTCCGTGTCGGTGCACCCCGACTGGGCAACGGCGGACACGGGGCCGTGCAGGGTGCTGTCGCTGGTGACATTGAAGTCTGCCAATATATAGTAGTAGGTCTGTCCCGGGATCACATCGCTGTCCACCAGTTCATACACGGCGCCCGTGGAGTCGGTCCCCTCGGCCGGGATCAGGGTCTCGGTGATCCTCACGTATTCTTCCCCGGGCAGGTCGGTGAGCCTCCACACGTGAAAGCCCGCGTTCTCCGGCTCCATGTCGGTTTCCCAGGCCACGGTGATGCAGACCTCGGAAGCGCACGGGGTGGCGGTCAACGATTTCAGGACCGTGAAGGTGGCCGTGGACTTGGCCGCATACACCTTGTAATCATAGCTCGCGTCCTCCTCCAGCCAGTTGATGTACGGGCGCCCGTCCACATCGTCGAACACGATCTCCGGCGCCTCGGCCAGATAGGTGTCTCCCATGTTCAACCGGGCCACCAGGCCCCAGCTGGTGCCGTAGAACTTCTTGGCAAAAACCACATCCTCGAACGACTCGGTTCCCTCGGTCCACACCACGAACGGGTTTCCGCTTCCATCAAAGGCGATGACCGGGTCAAAGGCGCCCTGGTCCGCCGCGATGTTGAGCGAGGCGCTTCCGCCTACGAAGTCCCACTGGTCCAGCCCGCTGTCATAGCTCTTCACGTAGATCTGGGTCTTCAGATCGTTGGCCGGGTCCTGCTCGTTCCAGGTCACGTAAGGGACCGCGCCGTTGAAGGCGATGCGGGGAGCGTACGCGTTGTGGGCGACGCTCTTGTTCAGGGGGTTGTCGGTTCCCACCAGGGCCCACCCCGATTTTGCCGGGGTGAAATTCTTCACGAAGATCTGCGTCACCGGCGGGTCCGATCCGTCTTCCTCGTACCAGGTCACGTACGGGTTGCCGCTCCCGTCCAGGGCGAGGGCGGCAAGCCGTGCATTGTGCGCCGTATCCTGGTTGATCGGGTTGGTCCCCACCAGCTCCCAGTCGGAGCCGTTGTACTTCTTCACGAAGATCTGCGTGACCCCGGACCCGTTGTCCTCGTGCCAGGCCACGTACGGGTTGCCGCTCCCGTCCAGGGCGATGCTCGGGGCGTTGGCGCTCTCATACTCACCCGTGGTGTTGATCGGATTGGTGCCCACCTCGTTCCAGTCCATGCCGTCAAAACTCTTTACGTAGATCCCCCCGTTGCCCGTACCGTCAGGGTCCGACAGGGTCACGATGGGAACCCCCGTATCCATGGCGATGGATGCGGCATAGGCGGAGTTGTCGTTGAGCGGTCCGTTGAGGTCCTCCCACTCACCCCACGCTGAGGACATTCCCAGGACGAGAGACACAACCACTGCGGTGAAAACAAAGCTGAGTTTCTTCATGACATGCTCCCCCTTCGTTGGTGTTCTCTACCCTTTCCTTGCACACCGCCCGAACCGATGTGGAACCACCGGTTTGGGCTTCCAAGAAACGAAACTCAATTGCCAATCTGCCCTGAACGGGGCCGACAAAAAAATGTTTGTGAAAATGTACCTGTTGGAAATGTTGGATCTATAACATTGGATCATAAATGAACTCAACACATTTAATGTTAAAAAGTTATTTGTTCCGGACCGAAAAATCCCATCCCTCCCCCGGGGATTCAAAATGTGGTTACCGCTCTTCGAGGATTGTTTGCCAAAATTTGTCCATCAATGGAAAAAAGTACATGCTCTATGTGCTACATCATTCCTATCGGAAATGTTTCACTTTATCCTTAGCAGAAATTTCGTGGCCGCTTTACAAGCCCGGGGAGTGACAATTTTTGACACTGGATATCCGCCTCTCTATACTTCCAGACTATGTCTTCGTGCACCCACAAAACCCTGGTCCTCCTCAAGGAAGCGGGCGGAAAGGTTCGCTGC
>CAYTRL010000509.1:0-3938 GCA_964439795.1 uncultured Thermodesulfobacteriota bacterium | reverse complement strand
CACCAACTGCCTTTTGTGAACAACCTCACAGCCTTTGAACCACTCGTCCCGCGAGACAGGTACATTCTCGACGATGAACACTGCACCCCGGAGGGGCACAAGATTATGGCCGAAAACGTGTATCGAACCTTACTCGATCAAGGTGTGCTGCACCCATGAAAGAAGAACCCAGAAAACAAGAAACAGCTGAAACGCCGGAGGCGGGATCCAGGGACCTGCCCGAGTTCAAGAACAACCGGGACTTGCTCGTGTTCCTCTTTATCATGATCCGGGAGAACCGGAAGTGGTGGTTGATCCCCATGCTGCTGGTCCTGGCGGTCCTGGGGCTTTTCATGAGCCTGACCGGCAATGCCTCCCTGCTTCCTGCAATCTACGCGCTGTTCTGATGAACCCACCCCGTCTTCCATCGGCCGACGCCGACGCGCGCCGGTTCCTGTTCCTGCGCACGTTCAAGCCTCTGGCCGGCGGCGGTCCCACCCCTCCGCTGGGTCCCCTCTATCTGGCCTCGGCGATCCGCAAGAGGTTCGGCAGGCGTTTCTCCGTGCGTCTTGTGGATGCCGGACTTGTGAGCTTCGACCGGATCGCCGAGGAGATGCGCGCTTTCCAGCCGGATTACGTGGGGTTGAGCAGCCTGAGCTGCGAGGACGACCTGCTGCACCGGTTTGCCGAACTCGCCCGGGCGGTGCGGCCGGAAGCGTGCGTGATTGCCGGTGGGCCCCATACCATGGTGGCCCGGGAACGGCTTCTCGACGATCCCCACATCGACTATGTGGTGGTGGGGGAAGCGGACACGTCGCTGCTGCACCTGCTGGGCGAGCTGGAAAACGGCGGAGACCCGTCGTGGGTCCCGGGTGTGGCCCTGCGACGCAACGGCGGGCCGGCGGCAGCCGACCCGGCCCCCTTTGTGGAGGATCTGGACACGCTCCCCTTTCCCGCCTGGGATCTGGTGGACTTCTCCGCATATGCGAAGTTTCCAAACTGGAGCGGGGTTCAGCGCGAAAAACGGCACGCCCCGCTGTGTTCCTCCCGCGGCTGCCCGTACGGATGCTATTTCTGCCATCACCTCTTCGGCAAGAGGATCCGGGCGCGCTCGCCGGAGAACGTGCTGGCCGAGATGATCCAGCTCCACCAGGAGTTCGGGATCCGGGAAATCCACATCGTGGACGATGTCTTCAACTTCGACATCCCGCGCGCATCGAAGATCTGCGAACGCATCATCGAGTCCGGGCTCCGGTTCCACCTTTCCTTTCCCAACGGCCTGCGGGCGGACATCATGACCGGGGAGTTGATCCGCCTGCTGCGCAGGGCCGGAACCTACCGGATCCACTATGGGTTCGAAACCGCTTCCCTGCGGCTCCAGAAGATGATCGGCAAAAATCTCGATATCCCCCGGGCGGTAGATACGTTCCGGAGGACGTCCGCATCGGGGATTCTCACCGGGGCCTACTTCATGTTCGGGTTTCCCACCCAGACCCGGCAGGAGATCCTGGACGACATCGCGTTCGCCGCCGACTCGGACCTGGACGCGGCCTATTTTTTCAAAGCCACCCCTTTCCCGGGCAGCCGTTTCCACCGTGCCGTACAGGAGGGATCGGAGACCCCGCAACCGGTTCGATACGACGACTATCACTTCTACTCCACGGCGCGTTCGCACGGAGGGCTGGAAGCAGCGGAACTAAACGACCTGCTCCTGCTTGCTCAGAGAAGGTTCTACCTGCGCTGGAGGCGCCTGTGGAGGAATTTCCGGAAATCCAGCCGGAAAACGGAATTCTTCCGGAATCTGTTTGCCGTGTTTTCCGTTCTCCTCCAGCTCTATCTCATCAAACAACTCGGGAAACCGCCGGAGGCCCGGTCATGAGATCCTGGTTTTCCCTACTCATCTGCCTGATCGGCCTCGCCCTGCCCTGGCGCCTGCGTGTGTGGTACGCGAACCTGCTGGGGTGGATTACCCAGGGTGCGTACCGGGTTTACCAGGCCGTGATGAAGATCCTGGTGGATAACCTTCAGAAGGGGAAAGGAGGCCCGGAGTCATGAGGGAAGCCGTGGTCATGTACTCCGGGGGCACCGACTCCACCGCCGCCGTGGTTCTCACCGCCGGCCGTTTCGACCGGATGCACCTTGTCACGTACAGGCATTCCGGCCTGGCGTTTGTGGAGAACAGCGCGCACAACATTCCCCGGCTGGCGGAGGCCTTCCCGGAGACAGACTTCCTGCACAGGATCCTGGATGTGGACCGGCTGTTCAAGCTGACCACCTATGCGAACTACCTGCGGAACCTGCGCAGGTACGGCCTCTTCAACCTGGGATCCTGCGGGCTCTGCAAGCTGGCCATGCACCTGCGGACATTGATCTACGCGGCGCAAAACCGGATTCCCGAAGTCATCGACGGGTCTAACAAGAATATGACCCATTTCCCGGCACAGATGGAGCCTGTGCTCGTGGAGCTGAGAAAGATGTACCAGGGGTTCGGCATCACGTTCACCCAGCCCGTCTACGACCTGGAGTTTCCAGACGACCTCGACTGGCTTACCAAGCTCGGTGTTACCTCCCTGACCGGAAAGGCTTCCCCGGACCCGGACAAAACGGAAGCCATGACCACCGGGCGGGTGGCTTTCGAAAAGGGGATCCTGCCGGAAGCCAACGTCAAGGGGAGTGATCTGGATCGTCGGATGCAGGCACGCTGTTTCCAGCTCACGCTCCTCAACGCCTTTGCCTTGGGCTGGTTTATCCCGCGTCACGGGGCCGAAGCCTACCAGGATATCACCTTGAACTTCTACCGGGAGAAGGTCGAACATTTCAGTGCCGAAGCCCGGCGGTACCTGGACGGGGAGCGAAGATCCCGTTTTGCCCGGGCCGTCGTCTGACGGTTTTCTTTCGAACACCCATGCTCCTGCATGAATTCTGAGAGGGACTCATGGAGAAAACGGAGTCTCCCCGCAAGGCACCCAGCCCTTTGCTGGGAAAGATCGTCGGCCTGTTATTCGGCCTGCTGCTCCTCGTGGTGGTGGAACTGGTCCTGCGGGTAGCGGTGGGGGAGGGCCAGCTCGACAAAATACTGGATGTGCTGAAACGCGACCCCGTCCTGTTCTGGCGAAACCGGCCGGACCAGGCCACCACCTTTGCCGGGGCCGGGATTGTCACCGAGCAGCGGGGGCTGCGCGTGGCCGGGGAGGGAGAGGAGATTTCCATCCCGAAGCCCCGGGGCGTTTTCCGTATCCTCTGCCTGGGCGGGTCGCCCACCTTCGGCTGGGGAGAACCGTACGAAAAGTCCTACTCCGGCCGGCTGGAAACCATGCTGCGGGCGGACGGCCTGCAAGCGGAGGTGATCAACGCGGGAATGATCGGCTACTCGTCCCACCAGGGAAAGCAGCTGCTGAAGAACGAACTGCTGGATCTGGATCCGGACCTGATCTTCGTGGCGTATGTGATCAACGACGTGGACAGGTACCGGTTTTACCGGAGCAACGGACTTCCGGACCGGGACCTGGCTCCGGAAAACGCTGCTCTGACCGGCCTGCTGAACCTGGTGGATCGAAGCAGCTTTGCAAGGCTCTACGGGAACCTGCTTGGAAGAATCCTCGGCGGCCGGGGCGCGGTCCAGGGGCGGCCGGTGGAAATCTACCGGCCCATGAGCGTTCGGGTTCCCCCGGAAGACTACCGGGCCAACCTGGGGGAGATCGTGGAATCCACGGCCGGCCGGGGCGCCAGGACGATCTTCATCAAGATGCCGGTCAACCTCCCCATCGCCTCTGATCCTCCCGACGAACTCGCCGGGAAGGCGGAGGCGCTGCGTGCCCGCGGCACGGCCCTGGCTGAGAAGGGGGAGTGCGAGGAGGCCCTGCCGCTGCTGGAACAGGCCACGGCCATCGATCCCTTCCTGAGCGAGGCTCATTACTTTATCGGTACCTGCCGTCTCCGGCTCGGCCGGGGGGACGAAG
>CAYTRL010000508.1:0-3980 GCA_964439795.1 uncultured Thermodesulfobacteriota bacterium | reverse complement strand
GCACACGTCACCTCCCCCCCGCAGACCGATGCTGCGGAGGAGCCGGAAGAAAACCCGGAGCTGGTGGCCTACAAAGCCTGCTCGGCGACTCTGAAGAAGACGAAGGAAGGCCTGCAAAAGGCCCTGGTCAAGGCCCGGGCCCTCCTGGAGCAGCTGACCCAGGCGATCCACCGTTCCACCACGTCGCGGCACAAGAACAAGATGCAGAGAACGCGTGTGGAGGTGAAGGAGAGGATCCAGCGGAACCAGGAGAAACTCGACCAGGAGATCCCACGCATGGAATGGGAGTGTAACCTGAAGAAACCCTATCTCCCATGATCCGGAAAACGTGAAACCCGTCATGGGGCCACACGCATAGGAAAACATCGCTCATGCCGCTCGAGCGGAGTCGGACGCTGATAAAACCCACGATGCTGGACAGGGGAGCCCGGATCGGTCTGGTGGCTCCCTCCAGCCCGTTTTCCGAGGGGTTCCTGCGCAGGGGAATCGAGTTCCTGGAAGGGCACGGCTTTCGAGTTTGTCACCTGCCCGGGATGAATGCAAGAAAGCATGGGTTTCTTGCAGGAGAAGATCAGCGTCGGGCGGATGAACTGATGTGCATGTTCGAGGATCCCGGGGTGGATGCCCTGTTTGCGGTGAGGGGCGGTTACGGTGCGCAACGGATGATGGACCGCCTGGACCCGGAACGGATCGCCCGAAACCCCAAGATCTTTCTCGGATACAGCGACTCCACCATTCTGATCAATTTCCTCCTGGATCGATGTGGACTCGTGTGTTTTCACGGGCCCCTGGCCACCGAGATGGGCTCCCTTGCCCCGTTGACCGAGCGCTTCCTGCTCCAGGCTCTTACGGAGCCCGGGCCCATGGGAAGCTATCCCATGAACGAGGTGTGCTGGATCCGCACAGGGGAGGCCGAGGGGCCCCTGGTGGGGGGGAACCTTTCCATCCTGTGCGCCACGCTGGGAACCCCCTGGGAGGTTCGGACCGAAGGAAGGATCCTGTTTCTGGAGGACAGCGGAGAGAAGCCGTACCGGATCGACCGGATGCTGGTGCAGATGAAGCAGGCAGGAAAACTTTCCGGTGTGGCCGGTATCGTTTTCGGGGATGTGGTCACGGAAAGGGGGGAGGGCGCGTCCCCCGAGAACGGGAAGGCGGTCTTAGAGGTCCTTTCGGAGAACACGCGGGATCTGGGTGTGCCTGTCCTGTGCGGGTTGCCTGCCGGGCACGGCCGGGAGAACCTGACTCTGCCCATGGGGGTGCGGGCCGCCATCGGTCGGGGGGGGGCTGAATTCTCCCTGCTGGAAGCCGCCCTGTCTCCGCGGGAGACGGCGGCATGAGTTTTTCCAGGCTCGACGCCTGTCTCCGGGAATCCACAGGGCTGGAAGCCGGAGTGCCCGGCGCGGTGATCCTCGTGCGGCTGGGAGACCGGAGAGTCTTTCACGAGGCCTACGGTTTTGCCCGGACCGTCCCCCGCACACAGCGCATGACCCGGGATACGCTGTTCGACCTCGCCTCTCTCACAAAGCCGGTATGCACCGGACTCTTGTTGATGAAGTTTTGGCAGGAAGGGACCCTGGCCCTGGAACAGCCCCTTTCGGCATGGTTCCCGTCTCTGGAAGACCCTGTGAAAGAGCGCATCACCCTTCGGGAACTTCTGTGCAACCGGTCCGGATTGCCTGCATGGCGCCCTTTTTATCAGGGGGTGAACGCGTGTGACTGCCCGGTTCCTCGCGAGGAAGTCCGGCGCAGGGTTCTGGCCGAACCGTTGGAGGCCCCGCCGGGGACCCGGGAAACCTACTCGGACCTGGGCTTCATGCTGCTCGGGTGGATTCTGGAAAAACAGGCGGGAAAGGCCCTGCAACCTCTCTTTCGGGAGAAGATCGCGAAGCCCCTGGGACTTTCGTCCGCTGCTTTCCGGGGGATCGGCAGCGATGCATTCTCCCCGGGGGAGGAAGTGTTCCCCGTGGCCGCCACGGAAGAGTGTCCCTGGCGAGGACGGGTGCTTCAGGGGGAGGTGCACGACGAAAACTGCTACCTGCTGGGGGGAGCGGCCGGCCATGCCGGTCTTTTTTCCACGGCAGGGGACCTGGACCGGGTCGTGGAGGAGATCTTTCGAGGAAAAAAGGCGCGGTCGGGAACCTTTCCCGCAGAAGGGCTTCGTACCTTTTTTCGGAGGCCTTCTCCATCCTCCGGGGGATCATGGGCCTTGGGGTGGGATACCCCCACCGTGGGGTCGTCCACGTCGGGGCGGTATTTTTCCAACGACAGCTTCGGCCATACCGGTTTCACCGGAACCTCGCTCTGGATCGATCTCGCCCGGGATATCGCCGTGATCCTGCTCACCAACCGCATCCACCCGTCACGTGATAATAACGCGATCCGGGCGTTTCGCCCCAAGGTGCACGATCTGGTCATGGAGGAGTTGCTTGGGTCGAGATCCCGGGGGAACGATGAACGCTCTTCCGGAAAGGAGGCGAAAAAACGGTGAAGAAGGAACGGAAACCCGTCCTGCCCGAGCGGGTTCACATGATCGCGGTTTGTGGTACCGGAATGGGGGCACTGGCCCTTCTGTTCCGGGAGGCGGGTGTCCGGGTCACCGGATCCGACCTGCAGGCCTACCCTCCCATGGGGGACCTGCTCCGGCGGGCGGGGGTTGAAATCCGATCCGGGTATTCCGAAGAACATGTGCCGGAGGATGCGGACTACGTGGTGGTGGGCAACGCCGTTTCTCGGGACAACCCCGAGGTGAGTGCAGCCATGCGGACCGGGGTTCCCTGCGCTTCCTTTCCCGAGGCCCTCGCCGGTTTTTTTCTCCAGCGCCGTCGCTCCATCGTGGTCGTGGGGACTCATGGCAAGACCACTTCCACCGCCATCCTGGCATGGCTCCTGGAGGCTGCGGGTCTGGCACCCGGTTTTCTTGTGGGGGGGGAGCCACGAAACTTCGGTTCCAGCAGCCGCGTGGGAACCGGGCCGTTTTTCGTGACAGAGGGAGATGAGTACGACTCCGCCTTTTTCAACAAGAAACCGAAGTTTCTTCATTACCGGCCCGAAATGGCCCTGTTCACCTCGCTGGAGTTCGACCACGCGGACATCTATCCCGATTTCGAGTCTCTCCGACGAGAGTTCGTCCGGTTTGTCCGACTGCTTCCCCCTCACGGCCTGCTGATGGTATGCGACCAGTACGAGAAGGCACTGGATGTGGCACGGGAGGCTGCCTGCCGGGTGGAGACCTACGGGTACGGCGACGGCGCTGACCTGCACGGGGTTCTCCAGCCTGGGGAAAGCGGAAGGCAGGTCATGGACATCGTTCACAGAGGGAAGCCCCTGGGCTCTTTTCCCTTACCCCTTTCCGGCCGTCACAACGGGTTGAACGTGATGGGGTGTGTGGGCATTCTTCGCCATGCCGGGATTTCCTCGGACCTCATCCGCCAGGGGTTGGCAGGGTTTCTGGGGGTTCGCCGCCGGCAGGAACCGGTGGGGGAAGCCGGCGGTGTACTGTTCCTGGATGATTTTGCGCATCACCCCACCGCGGTGAGGGAGACCCTGAGCGCGGTTCGGATGCAATATCCCGGGAGGCGGGTCCTGGCCGTGTTCGAGCCCAAGACTCATACCAGCCGGAGAAAGATATTCCAGAGGGAATACGAGGATGCCTTCCTGCAGGCGGACCTGTCTTTCTGCCTTCCGGTTTTTCGTGCAGAAACCCTCGAAGATGCGGAGCGGTTCGACCCGGACCTATGGAGCCGGAATATCCGGGAACGGGGGGGAGACGCCCGGGCGGTGACGGGCCCCGAAGACCTGGAACGGAACGTTGTGGAGGCCTGTCGAGAAGGAGATGTTGTTCTGTTCATGTCCAGCGGAAATTTGTCGAACGTCATGAGCGAGTGCATCAAGAAAAGAAAGATGGAAGAGAAAACGGCTCCGGCCGCTCCATCCATCGGGGACGGTCCGCCGTGAAGCCCATGCCGGATCCAACGATGAGG
>CAYTRL010000507.1:0-3984 GCA_964439795.1 uncultured Thermodesulfobacteriota bacterium | reverse complement strand
ACAGGGCGGACGGGACCGTGCCCGGGATGGTCCAGGTCCGGCGGATGACCCGGCCGCTCTTCTCGCCGGTCAGCTCCCCGTTCTCCACCACCACCCTGCCGTTGACGATGACACAGCGGATGCCCGCCGGGGGATCGAGAAAGGTGGCGGGGTCGGTGTTGCCGGGTTCGCAGACGGCGGTGTCGATGATGTTGTCCGGGTTGAAGACCACGATGTCGGCGTCAAAACCCGCGGTGAGCCTGCCCTTCTGCTCCAGGCCGAACCAGGCGGCCGGGGCCGCGGTGGCCTTGCGCAGGGCCTGCATGAGGTCCATGCCGCCCATGTCGCGGGCCCAGTGGCCGATGAACCTGGCAAAGGAGCCCGCCGCGCGGGGGTGGCCGTCGAGCGCGCCCGTTGCCGGGTCCTTGTAGACATAGCCGTCGTTGCCCACGAAGACGAACGGCTTGGACAGGGCCAGCATGGTGTTTTCCGGGCGGACGATGTGGCAGAGCACGCCGGGGCTTTCCGCCCGGTCGTCGAGGATGGCGTCCATGAGGGACTGGATCTGCTCAACGCTCTCGGGCGAGTCGTAAGCCTCCAGAAACAGTTCCCCGTCGATGTACACGTCCTCGGTCACCTGAAAATCCGCGGGTTCCGCACCGGCCACGGCCAACAGGATCCCGAGCGGGATATCGCCGTACCGGGCGATGGTGAAGAAATCGTTGGGAAACGAGTTGGCCCCGATCACGTCCGCGGCCATGGGAAGCTTCTTCTCGTAGATCGCCTCGGACACCTTGTCCAGCACGAGCTGGGTGGACGGGAGGCCGTAGGTGATGTCCGTGATGTGGGAAACGATGTAGGGCACACGCGCCTTCTCCGCGGTCTCGATGGCCTCCTCGAGCACCCCGGTGTTGAGGATGACGTCGCCCAGGATGTGGAACAGGTTGTCCCGCATGTGGCTTGCCGCCATCCCGCCCTGGGCCGCAGCCTCGGTGGCCGTGGCCAGCATCTCCTCGAAGGTGCACCCGGGATGGTAGTAGGCGCCGAAGGAGATCCCCATGCTGCCGCCGGCCAGGTCTTCGGCCAGCATGCTCACCATCTCGGTGACCTGCGGCCCGCTGGCTTCGGTCTTGTAGTCCAGGCCGAGCTGGGTCCGGAGGGAATTCAGGCCGGTGAGGCCGGCGAAGTTGTTGTAGAGACCTTCCTGTTCGAGATCCTGGAAGTACCCGCGGATCGGGTACCCGGGAGAGGAGCCGCAGTTTCCGCCGATCCAGGTGGTGATGCCGTCCTTGACGTACGCCTTCATGGATTCCTGAATGTCCCCCTCGTGGGTGTGGGTGTTGATGAAACCCGGGGAGACCACCAGCCCGCCGGCATCGATGACCCGGCCGGCCCGGGCTGCAATGGTGGACGCGGCATCCGGGTCCGAGGAGACCAGGACGATCTTCCCCTCTGAAAGGGCCACAGCGGCGGTTTCGTCCCTTCCTGTGAAGGGATCCATGACACGGCCGTTGACGATGGCCAGGTCGTATTGACCGGACTCCGGGGACGGAGAATCCGAGGAGGAACATGCCGAAAGAAGCATCAGGATAGCCAGGGCCGAGGCGGCAAGGATACCGTGGAGCGGGTTTCGAAGGCTTTTCATGGCGCCCTCCTCCTTTTCATGGCCGGATCCCGCCTCGACATGATGAGGCGGTTCCTACGTGCCCAGGTCTTTACAGCATCGACATATCCCAAAAACGTGTCGATATTTTTCATTTTTATCGACATATTCCTCCGAGGCCGACTTCGGCCGGAGTGAATATCCTAACAGTCTTTGAAAAGGTCCCATCTGCCGTCATCCCGGCGAAGGCCGGGATCCAGGGGGAGTCTGTTGGGGGATGCCAAACATCCACCTTTGCCCCTCTCCTGGATTCCGGATCAAGTCCGGAATGACGGAAAACACAGAATCCCACTTTTTCAACGGCCAGCAAAATACCGGATTCCGGATCAGGGGGGTCAAAGGATCAAGTCCGGAATGACGAAAAATCCGGCACACTACGGGATATTCGTCCACCCCCAGGGGTTTGCCGCGGCGTCCTTCTCCCACTGGGTCATCAGTTCTTCCAACCGTTCGGCCACCTCGGGGTGGGTGTGGATCACGTTGTAGGCTTCCCCGGGGTCGGTCTCCATGTCGTAGAGGAGCGGCCAGCGGTCGCCCAGCTGGTCCTTGCCCATCTTGTCCGGAAGGCGGGCCGTGTCCAGGGGCACGGGCCACACGTAACGGTTGAGCTTGCGAAAGTATTTCCACCGGCCCGAGCGCACCCCTTCCAGCAGATCGTAGTGGTAGAAGAAGAGGGCCTCGTGCGGCGAGGGGATCTCCGGGTCGGTGAGCAGCGCGTAGATGTCCCGGCCGTCGATGACCCGGTCCTCGGGAAGGTCCGCGCCGGCCACTGCCAGCAGGGTGGGGTACAGGTCGATGTTCATGGCGGGCTGGCTGCACACCCCTTCCGGGGGAGTGTGACCGGGCCAGCGGACGATCATGGGGACCCGGAAGCCCCCCTCGTAGCTCTGCCCCTTGCGCCCCCGCAGCCCGCCCGGGCTCCCCTCGAACCAGGGCCCGTTGTCGCTGGAAAAGAGCACGATGGTGTTCTTGTCCAGGCCGTTCTTCTTCAGGCACTTCTCGATCTCCCCCACGCTCCAGTCGATCTCCTCCACCGCGTCCCCGAACTTGCCGGCCCGGGATTTCCCCGCGAAACCCTTGGAAGCGTACAGGGGCTGGTGCGGAAAGGTGTGGGCCATGTACAGGAAGAACGGCTGGTCCCCGGCGGCCTCGATGAAACGGACGGCCTCCCGGGTGTACATGCCGGTGAGCCGGGCCTGCTCGGTCCCGATGTCGGCCTCCAGCTGTTTTTCGTTCTTGTACAGCGGGCAGGGCAGCATGTCGTTGCTGTGCGGCACCCCCAGGTAGGAGTCGAACCCGTGCCGGAGAGGGTTGAACCCGGGCTCCACGCTGTAGTCCCCCAGGTGCCACTTGCCCACCATGCCGGTGCGGTACCCTTTCGCCTTCAGGGCCTCTGCCAGGGTGATCTCCCTGTCCGGAATGCCCGGCGGGACGTCGTCCTCCCGGAGGTCGATCACCCCCAGCCCGTACAGCCAGTGGCCGACCTTGCGCGGCAGCCAGCGCGAGACCGGCTCGTCCTTGGGAAAGGGGTTGCCGATGATGCCCGTCCGGAACGGATACCGGCCGGTGAGCATTCCGGAACGGGAGGGGGCGCACACCGCGCTGCTGGAGTAGTAGTCGGTGAACCGGACGCCCCCCTGGGCCAGACGGTCGAGGTTCGGCGTCCGGATCGCACGGCCCCCGTAGCAGCCCAGGTCCCCGTAGCCCAGGTCGTCGGCCACGATGAGGACGATGTTCG
Organism: uncultured Thermodesulfobacteriota bacterium; assembly: GCA_964439795.1. Classification (GTDB taxonomy): domain Bacteria; phylum Desulfobacterota; class DSWW01; order DSWW01; family DSWW01; genus CAYTRL01. Next base: position 604 of record CAYTRL010000507.1, on the reverse strand, counting down.
GGGGGCGTTGTTTGCTTGTTACGGGGGCGTCCGGGGCGGGTTCCGGCCTGGTTGCTGTTTCCCCGGTTGCGGGACCGGCCGGGGCTTCCGTTTCTTCGGTTCCGGGACCGGCCGGGGCTTCACACCGGCCCGGGTCCTGGGCGCCGGCCAGAAGAAACAGGATCAGGACGATGCAGGCAAACCATGGGGGAACTGTTTTCGGCCGCCTGCCCCTCGACGCGGTCATCCGAAGCGGTACGAGCATGAGGCTTCCTTGTCACTTCAGGTAGTACTGGATGGTGGACACCACCCGCAGGGTCTTGTCGATCTGGCTCCCCTCGGAGATACCCGGGGCCCGGTCCCGCGGCAGGATCTGGAACACCCCCTGGTTGGCCCGGCGGATCCTGCCGGTTGCACTGCCGGAGTCCTTGGCGAACTGCTCGGCCGCGTTGCGGGCCTTTGCGGTGGCCTCTGCGATCATCTCCGGCTTCAGGTCGCTCAGGCGGGTGAACAGGAAGGTGGGCCCGCTGTCCCGGCCGCCCCTGGAGGACAGGACCACACCCTGTTTCACGAGTTCGCCGATGTTCTGGCTGGCCTTCTCGATGCTCAGGGGATCCTCGCTCCG
>CAYTRL010000506.1:0-3988 GCA_964439795.1 uncultured Thermodesulfobacteriota bacterium | reverse complement strand
ATTCCGGGAGGGTTCTTCTCTAAAAATGTTTCTTTTTTTGAAATTTTTTTGCGGGGCGGTGCGAAAAAAGGGGCTGGATGGGTAAAAACGTAGCTGTTGAAGGGGCTTATATCCTTGTTCCGGTTAGCCAGGGCATGTCGATGGAGGGTCGAAAGCTGGTGCGGAAGACCTTATTTCCGCTACCCGGGCTGCACTTCCCGGGGCACTGCAGCCTTCTTCAACGGCTTGAACACCAGCAGCAGGGCCGGCAGGAGGACCAGGTCCGCGAACACCGCGCTCACCACGGTGAAGCTGATGAGCATGCCCATGCTGCGGGTGTACTGGAAGTTGGAGAAGAGAAAGATCACGAAGCCCGCACTGAGCACCAGGGAGGTGATCAGGATCGGCTTGCCTACGGACCGCATGGTCCGCCACACCGCGGCCTCGTGGTCCCCGTCCATACGGACTTCCTTCCGGAACCGGGCCAGAAAGTGGATGGTGTCGTCGATGCCCACACCCAGGGCGATGGCGGCCAGGGGGGCCGTGCCCAGGTTCAGGGAGATGCCCAGCAGGCCCATGGTGCCCAGGGTCATCACCAGGGGAATGAAGTTCGGCACCATGCTCAGGAGTGCGATCTTGGCGGAACGGAAGAGCAGGGTCATGATCACGAACAGGACCGCCCCGGCCACGAACAGGCTCTGCTCCAGCCCGGTCAGGATCGGCGTCATGATGTTGGCGCACAACAGGGCCGTTCCGGTGGTGTACGCTTGCACGGGGCCGTCGTGGGGAAACGCCTCTGCCAGGTAGGCCCGTACCGCCTGGTTCCACGCCTCGATCCGGTAGAAGTCATGGTAACGGAACCGCACACCCAATGAGGTCTTCTGGTACCCGTGGTCCACAAACCGGGAGAGCAGGTCCTCGTCCCCGGAAAGGGAGGCCATGAGGAACAGCTCCGACACCTGCCCGGCCTCCGGGGGGACGGTGTAGAACGCCTGCTCGTTTCCGTTCACCCGGTAGTTGATGTACTGGACCACGTCCGAAAGGGCAACCACCTTGTCCACACCGTCCAGGCTTCGCAGAAACCCGGCCAGGTTTTCGATCTTGTTCAACAGCTCCGGGTCCTTGAGCCCGTCCTCCCGTCCGGCATCCACCACCACGTACAGCGGGATCACGCCGCCCAGTTCCTCTTCGATGAACAGGGTGTCGGAAACGGTTTTTACATTCTTGCTTCCAAATTTAATAGCGTCCGTTTCCACATGTAATAAAGTTGCTCCCCAGATCCCCAAAGCAAAGACCAGCAGGGAAGCCACCAGGACCGTTCCGCGGCGCCGCCGGTCCATCCGTTCCAGCCGCGCGAGGAAGCCGATCAGAAAATCGGTGCGGGGCCTGTCCCGGGTCAGGGCCCGGGTGTCGGCCAGGGAGAGGCCGATGGGAAGCAGGGTGATGGAGAGCATGAAGGCGAACCCGATCCCCACCGCAGCGAACACCCCGAAGTGCCGGATCGGCTGCAGGTTCCCGAAGTGCAGGGAAGCCAGGCAGGCCATGGTTGTGATACTGGTGAGCAGGCACGGCTGGACCATCAGGGACAGGGTCTCCCGCAGGGCCTGACCCTTGGTCGCGCAGGAGTGGCGGCAGTCCTGGTACTGGCTCAGGATGTGGATGCAGTCCGAGGTGCCGATGATGAAGATGATCGTGGGGATAATCACGGAAAATAAGTTCAACTCGGACCCCACCAGATAGATGAACCCGATCGTCCACAGGGTGCTCAGCCCGATGGCCAGCATGGGCAGGAGGATGCAGAGGAAGTTCCGGAAGACCAGGTACATGGAGACAACCAGCAGCAACACGCCCAAAGGAAGCAGGGTGCTGAAGTCTCTTTTGATGAACTTGTAGATCTCCGCCCTGGCCACCGGAGACCCGCTCAGGTAGAACCGGTCGGTGTGTTGGGAAAAGATCCCCCACACATGTTCCAGGGCCGCCTCCCGTTCCCGGCTGTCGAGCCCGCTCTCCAGGGTGATGTCGAACAGCGCGGTCCCCGCGTCCCGGGACACCAGCAGATCCCGGTACACCGGGTTCTCCTGGATCCGCTCCCACAGGGCCCGCTCCTGAGCAGGGTTTTCCGGAAGGGATTCCACCAGGGGGACCACCTGCAGGCCGCCGTCCCGGACCACCACGTCCTGCGCGTGCGTGAAGCTCAGCACCCGATCCACCCCGGGCACCTCCAGAAGCTGATCCCCGATCCGACCGAGGGTTTCCACCTCCTGTTTCTCCAGGACGTTCTCCGCGGAGTAGGCGACCACCACGATTTCGTCGTACCCGAACTCCTCAAAGAACGCCTTCAACACCGGGTACTGCGGGTCGTCCTTGAAGATGAGCTCCTCGGGCTCCTGGTTGATCTGCACCTGAGAGGCGAAGCAGATGAGCACCACGGTTACGATGCCCACGCTGATCAGGATCAGGCCCCTCCTCCGGAGCACGAAGCGCGTTATGGCATCCACCCTGTTCCTCCCACACAAGGACCGTTCCGGCCGGCCGGGCGCTTCAGCATCCTGGCTGTGTCACCGGTTTTCCGATTTCCACCACGATGGCGCCCTTGCAATTATCAGTTCGGGATATTATATTTTTACAGATTCATATTTTGAAATACAAAATACATCAAGACCCGAAGAAACGCAACCCGTCGAATCGTGGATATGCTTCCTTAAGGCCGCACCGGAGCACGATGAAAGACGAATACCTGAGGACCGAATCCCAACGGAAACTGATCGATTACCTTTTCAAGGTCAAGGTGATCCTTGCGCTGGCGCTGCTGGTCCTTGTGATCTTCTTCCACTACTTTCACATCTTCCAGATCCAAATCCTCCCCGTCGCCTTCCTGCTTCTTTTCGAGCTCGCCGTCTTTGCCACTTTTTTCGCTGTCCGGGCCCGCAAAGCGGAATGGATCGTCCCTTACAACAAGATGAGCATCTTCCTGGATGTGTTTGCCGTCACCGTGGCCTTGCACTACTTCGGCGGGATCTACGCCCTGATCTGGGTGGCGGACTACATGCTCCTGGTGGCCGTTTACAGCCTCTTTCTCAACAAGAAAGAGCGCTTGATCATGATCGCCTACGTGGTGGTCACCTACAGCCTTCTCTGCTTTTTCGAGCACCGCGGGGTCCTGGTCCGTCACAACATCTTTCAGATACCGGTGAGTCCCAAGATGGATCTGACCTGCTGGCTCAGTGCCGTGTCCCTGATCCTTCTCACCGGGTTCATCGCCAACAACTTTATCGAGATGTTGATGAGGTACCAGCGACTGGCGGACCTGGGACGGTTCTCCACGGAGCTGGCGCACGAGATCCGGACCCCCCTTCAGGTCATCGAAGGGGTCACTCACAGCTCGGATCTACCCGAGAGCACCAAGAAGGACATCCGCTCTCAGATCGAACGGATCGGCCGTTTCATCCGGGAGGTCACGGCCTTGGGCCGGGAAGAACGGCAACACCGTATCCGGGCGTGTTTGCAGGACCTGGTGGAGGTGGTTGTCAGCGATGTGTTCAAGACCTGCCCGCAGAAATCGATCCGCCTGGTCAAGCAGTTCAGCGAGCAGGAACTCTGGGTTCAGGTGGACGTGGACCAGTTGACCAAGGCTTTTTCGAACCTGGTGCGGAACGGCATCGATTCCATCAGCCGGGAGGGGATGCTGGAGGTCACGGTGAAGCGGTCCGGTTTCGAATGGGCCCGGGTGATCGTCCGGGACACGGGCGTGGGCATCGAGAAGAATGAGCTGGAGCGGATCTTCGAACCGTTCTACACCACCAAGACCGGGATGCGGGGCGTGGGGCTCGGACTGGCCATCGCCCGGAAGTTCATCGAGGCAAACGGGGGCAAGATCGATGTGGAGAGCAGTGCGGGAGACGGGAGCCGGTTCACCGCCTGGATCCCCCTGTGTGATGAGGAAGACACCTCCCTGGTAAGCCCCGCCTGATCAGGCAATCATGGAACACCCGCCCCGCCCAGATTCCGG